>JAHQWA010000560.1 GCA_019634045.1 Saprospiraceae bacterium | reverse complement strand
CGTCAGATGTCAGATGTCAGATGTCAGATGTCAGATGTCAGATGTCAGATGTCAGATGTCAGATGCAAGGGCGTGAAATGCCGCCTGCAGCCGAGGCCGACCTAGACTTCCCTAGACTTCCGAAGTCTTCAAGACTTCGGAAGTCTAGGTCATCAAAAGGATAAGTAGGTAAGGCGCGCCAGGAGGAGCGGCTGCCAGGTATGAAGATTTGGTTTTTTGCAAGCAGGTGTGCTTTCTTTTTGGGCTTAGTCAACTGCATTTTTTGTGTTTATGGTCCAGATAGAAATAGGAAATATAGTGGTACTAGGTACCGGGATATTGAACTTAAATCGTGTGGTTTTTTCTTAGCTTACTATGGACTTGAACGTTAAGTGATCAGGGGGGGAGGCCCCAATGGGGGCAAGTATACTAGATTGGTATGTTAGGGGAATGAGAATAGACCTTTCAGGATAAAACTAATATGTTTTTTCATTATATAAAAGAAAAATAGTGACTTTCTTTTCATATGGCAGTTTTCGAGTATTTATTGTTGGGTAGTGTATTTAGATGTCAGATGTCAGATGTCAGTCGATAGTCCATGGTTAATGGTCCATCGTTCACTGATGGCTGATTATCACTCCTTTGTTGCTGGTTGTTGGTCGATGGTCCGCGGTCCATGGTTTGCGGCTTTCCTTTACTCTGACCTTATCCGGACTGCCCGACCAAGGAATACGGACTACTAACTATTGACCTCCAACTATCGACCATGGACCATCGACCGTCAACCAAATTTTTAAAGTACTATCATCTGTCCCCTCTAATCTGATATCTATTTTCTGTCTTCCGACCTCTAATCTCTGTCTTCTGGTATCTATCCTCTTACCTCTCTCCGCTCATGATTCAAAGATGCCATAAATACCTCCTTTCTGCCAAAGACATTTTTAGGCTCTTACCATAAAAATAGTGGCATAGATTTCCTTTTATCTTGATGCAACTTATTGATATACATTTTTTTAAAATACTGGAGTTACCATAAAATTTGCGGAGAAATAGAGTTTGGAAGATCAAGAATCCACTGAAAAAAGTGTGTAGTAAAACAATAGTCCAAGTTTTAGAGACGAAAATCCAAGAAATTGTGGAGGAGGAGGGTGAACTTTGGGGTTCTTGTGCTGGGATGTTGCTTTGCCTTCCGGCGACTGACTTTTTTGGTGACTGCAAAAAAGTCAGCAAAAGTAAACTTGCTAGGCATGTTGAGTAATCAACTCAAGCGCAACGCTTCAGACAATGTTGTGCCGTGCCACGCGCTATTGGTCGTACCCTATTTACGGTGAAGCCCTCTCCTACCCGGAAAGAGTGAAATAGGTTTTAGGAGGGAACGCCGCTATATTTTGGTGGATGTTCCCTCTTTTACCTGACTCCTTGGTCACTCCTCACTTTGCTACAGTTTCGTTGGTCGCTAGTTTCCAACTACGATCAGAGCCACAACCTAGCCAGTTGGTCGCTAGTTTCCAACTATGACCAACAGCCCCGCCCTAGCCTACAATCCCATTTCTGCTTTGGATGCTCTCGGCCGCTTGCGCACCGGTAGCGGTTGTCCGGTATCACGGGTGAATTCATCTGGGGTGCGGCGAGTGGGTAGGCTGTCTAAGGTACGTTTCCTGAAATCTAGTAAGGCCTGCCGGAGTTCTTGGGCTATGTTGCTGTAACTGGGATCATCGATCTTGTTTTGTAATTCATGAGGATCTTGTTGTAGATCGTACAACTCCTCTTCAGCCCTGGGAGCTATAAAGCAGGCCTGTTGAGCTTGGGTAAGACTGCCAGAGGTTTGCTGTGTAAGCATGTATTGGAAGGTGGGGCTACGGAGCGCGTCCGCAGGTGGGGTATTAGCAAGGTCCGGATAGTAGTTATGAATCAGTTTGTAGCGCTGGTTTCGCACGGCACGGCCATAGTCTTCAAAATCATGCCAGTGGTCTTCTGCAAATATATATCTATTTACTGCTGCTGAGGTGTCCTGTAGAACTGCTCCAAAGTCTTTGCCGAGGAAGTTAGCGCCTACTTCCAAACCTGCCAGTTGTAAAAAGGTGGGGGCAATATCCACGGAACTCACCAAGGCGTCGGTCACGGAGCCGGCTTGTACTTTCTTTGGCCATCGTACTAGCCAGGGCGTTTTAATCCCACCATCATATAGGGTCGTCTTCTCTCTAGGAAAAGCTCGGCCATTGTCAGAAATGAATAAGACCAAGGTATTTTCGGTTAGGCCAGATTGATCTAGTTCCGCTAGTACTTGCCCGATGTAGTCATCCATGCGATGAATCTCGTCATAGTAAAGGGCAAAATCTTTGCGCACGGGTTCACTATCGGGAAGGTAAGGCGGTAGAATAACGTCTTCTCCCGTATGTGGCTGTTCGACGATATTTTCATGATACGGGCGGTGTGGATCGACGGCGGCCAACCAAAGGAAAAAGGGTTGATCTGCTGGACGCTGCTGTAGCGTAGGTAACCATTGCTGACAACCACTGCCGTCACTTTCCGTTGGTGTTGACTGATGGTCTGCTTTTCCACTCTGTAAAACAAAACCTGCTGTATTTTCTGCTGCAATATAATCGAAGCGATCACGTACCGCATCTCCGAGATGCCACTTTCCTGCCGCAGCGGTCCAATAGCCATTGGCTTTTAATTGTTCCACGAAGGTGATTCTATCTCCTGGCAAAGGCCAATGCAATTGTTCGGCGTCGGTTTGATGTGGATAGGTTCCTGTAATGATGCTTGCTCTACTAGGGCTACAAGAGCTCGTCGTGAGAAAAGCTTGGGTAAAGCGCATCCCTTCTTTCGCCAGCCGATCGATGTTTGGGGTGCGGATATTGGGGTGTCCATAGGCGCCGCAATCGTCCCAGGCCATGTCATCGGCGATGATGAGGATTAGATTGGGAGGGGACTCTGTTTTGGAAGGTGCTGTAGGCTGGCAAGCGAGAAGGATCAAGGCGGATAGCCCCAGTAAGAGGTATTTCATAAGTTGGTTGCTCCGTTGTTGATGAAGATGAGGGGTAAGATAAGGAGATCGGAGGAACTTAAGGGGGGTGTTTTTGGGCGTAGTAAGGGGGGATTGTATGCAGGCGAGGGATAATTGATGTCTCACCGTTTTACCAGATTTTGTATAAAAAGTGAACGGATGTGTGCTTGGTAAGAAAGGCCTAAGGGGGAGTAATAGGCCTTTCCACCATGACTCAACCTAGGCGGCCTTTTTCAATAGCGTAGCAATTTCCTTAGCTTTTCTCGCACTAGGCTTTCCGGTTTCGACATACTGCTTGAAGTCATCTAACACATTTGTGATCACCTTATTCATTTGCATCTTCATCAAGGGGCCCATGAATAAGCCGAGAAAGCCCTTTGTTTTCATCTTGAAATCGATGAAAACTTTGGTGCCTTTCCCAGCAGGCTGGAGTTGCCAATTGTTAATGGCCGTATCAATGAAGCTCGGAAAACCTTTGATGACCTCGTATTCCAATTCGTAACTGGAAGGCTCATATTTTCTGACGGATTCCGTGATTTGTCCAAAGTTAGTTTGGCAGCTGCGTTGGCTGCAGGGAGCGCCTTCAATCTTAGCCAGGCCTAAAGCTTCGGAATGGTCAAGACCGCTGGCCCATTTGTAGGCTTGGCCATATTGGTCTCCTAGCACTTCCCATACTTTATGGATAGGTTGCTCGACGATAATTTCCTTCTTGATATTCATACTTGTTTTTTTGATTCGACAATTGGATGCCAGAAGGAAGGAGGTGTTACAAATCTGTCGCTCAGCTTTCGCTCCAGCCACTTGCTCGCTGACTACCTAGGAGTAAATGAACAATATCTCCTTTGACTTGAAAAGTCATCATCAAAAGATATGGCGCTAGGAAAGACATGCCGAGTATGGAGGCACAAAGGGCGAATAGAAGTCCTCGACTGGAGAAGTCATGTCGCCAAGCTACCCATAAGCTGGAAAGGATTAGATAGGTCAGGAAGTCGAGATTGAACTGCCCGGACCAACTTAGGGATTGAAGATCACCGAGGAAGACGGAAAAGAGGTTAAGGCCTTCATGGGAAATTGTGTAGAAGGTGTAGGGTAAGATAGCCAGAGCAAAAAGAAGCAAGAGGATTCGTAGCGCACCCATAGGAGTATGTTTAAATGAATAATGGTGAATGCTGGATGTGTGTCAAAACAAAGGTGCTGGAATTTGAGTGTAAGCTATAGACGCAGGCGTACAATAGGGCGTTTCCTGCCTGAAGCCCTGGCTATTTTTTGACTACCAACAGATTATCTTAAATTATCCATAGCTAGTTTAGTCTTTATCTATCAGTAGTAGTATCTGTTCTATTAAGTTTTTGACCGGAAATGAAGGATTGCCTTGACTAACATTGTAGATGATGGACTGCTTTTTTTGAGGGCAATATCCCATATAGCTGCCATAAAAGCCGAAGTGCCCAAAGTAGAGATCTCCATTAAAATTACTGGCATAGATTCCAAGGCCATATGAATCTTCGTGCGGGCTAGTTGGGCTGATTTGAATCATTCTTTCCAGAGAAGTAGGCCTGAGTAATCTCCCCTTAAATAGGGCGCTCAGAAAAGTACTCAGGTCTTTCATATTGGATACCAATCCCCCACCAGCCCAATCAAATGAGGTATTGATCTCACTCATATTCTGATCATCAAACCATTGATGAAGCAAATTTGGCTCATTCGGCGCTTTTTCGTAGAACTCAAAGTAGGTAGAGGTTAATTCCAGCGGACCTAGAATTCGATTGCGCAATACTATAGCTAAGGGTTGCCCTTCCAATTCTTCGATCAATAGCCCCAGCACCACATAATTCATATCAGAATAAGCAAACGCTTCTCCTGGCCGGAAATGTGCTGCAAGATGTAGGTCATATTCAAGATAGAGCTGGAAAATGGAGTTGGGGGTATAGGATCGGTTGGGGTTGGAAAATACGCTGGCAAAGAATTCAGTGGCTCTGTCCGTAAATAGATCTGCAAGTCCACTGCGATGGCACAGGAGCTGCTCGATACTTATTTCCGCTGCAAAATTCTGCCTTTGGTGGTAATGGAGCGAATCGATAGCTAGGAAATCATGATTGGGAAGAAGATCTACGATTCTATCTGTCAACTTGATTTTCTTTTCCTCCACCAACTGCAAAACTACCGTAGCCACAAAGGTTTTGGTAATACTAGCGATGCGGAATTGGTGGGAGGCTTGCAACGGCTGGCCCTCTCGATTCTGCCAACCAACTGCTGTTTCAAAAGGAGCATCTTCCCCTACTCTATCCACTCGCAGTAAGAGGCTATGCACTGGTGAGAGGCCTTCGTGGTCCAAATGCGTAGTTAGTATCTGGGTTATAGTGTCAAGCTGTCCACTTAGTAAAGCAGGGAAGCAGAGGAAAAGGAGTAAATGTTTCATTTTGCGAATTTTTTGATCTAGCTACTACATATTCAAATCTCATGGCCGCGGGTGCGTCGTTTGATGTTTTACGCCTACAATCAATAACCAAAGACACATGGAGAATTCCGCTATGACCGTTGGGAAGTGACTGCTGAAGTAGTAGTTCCACTGTAATTAGGCAATAAGAAGAATAAGAAAAAGTCCACCAAAAAGCTAAAGCAGCCCAGCATCAACAGCACCCCAATGATTTTTGGGATCAGTCCGGAATGATACTCAGCATCTTTACTCATATTGACAAAAGGAAGAACGGCTATAGATCGGTCAGAGAGTGTCTTCATGCAGTGATTTTAGAGTGGTAAGAATTTCTTCTTACGTAGCTACAAAGATGCGATAAATGCTCCTGCGCCACAATTCTTTGGCGAGCTTAAGGAGTATTAGGACTAAAAAAATCAATTTTAAGCTTAGATTTCGGAACCCATTTCTGTAGTTAAGTTGTTCCTTTCTTATTGCCCTCTAGCCGTAGGGATGCCCCAATCAATCAAGAGACAGAATCCACTATATTCGTGCACCAAAAATAAGGGCATACCCATTATGACAAAGAAAGCTTCTATCTCCGAACTTGAGTTTATTCTATTGATGGCCTTTTTGATGTCAAACGTCGCCCTATGCATCGATGCCATCCTTCCCGCTTTACCGGACATTGGCCTGGCACTCCATCACACCAATACCACCGATTTACAACTAATGATCACCATGATCTTTCTGGGGTTGGGTACCGGTGAGTTGTTCTTTGGTACCCTATCAGATGCTTTGGGTAGAAAGCCAATCGTCTATGTCGGAGTGGGTATCTTTTTATTGGCGAGTCTCCTATGTGTAGCAGCCACCAGTTTGGAAATGATGTTGCTGGGGCGGGTCTTACAAGGTGTCGGGCTATCCGCCCCTCGAACAGTTAGTATTGCCGTTATTCGTGATCTGTACAGTGGCTCAAACATGGCGAGGATCATGAGCTTTATTAAGGCCATTTTTATTGTGGTACCGATGATCGCTCCCTTATTAGGACAATGGATATTGAGGGCTTTTAGCTGGCAAGCCATCTTTTACTTTCAATTGTTTTTTATTGGCTTGACGGTCATCTGGTTTTCAATTAGGCAGCGAGAGACCTTGCCGAAAGAAAAGCGAAAGTCCTTGCAGCGATCCATTTTTAGCGAAGGAGTCCGTGCTTATTTTTCCTTAAGTAATGTCGTGCTGTATACCTTGATTGCGGGTCTGGTAGAAGGTAGTTTTATTCTATACCTTAGTAATTCACAACAGATCTTTCAGGAGCAATATCTTATGGTAGAAGAGTTTCCCTACATTTTTGCTGGACTATCTTTTGTGTTGGGAATGGCTACCTTCTTTAATGGAGCAATGGTGATGCGTTATGGCATGAAAAATTTAGTGACGAATTCCTTATACCTATCTACGGCGGCGGCCTTCTTATATGTCATTATGTACTTCGATGGAATCAATCCCACGCTATGGGTATTACTGGCTTTTTTGTCTATTAATTTTTTGACACTCGGTTTTATTTTTGGGAATTTGAGTGCGATGGCTTTGCGCCCTTTAGGGCACATGGCCGGAATTGGGGCGGCATTGTACAGCTTTTTATCGATGGTGATTGGCGTATTGATCTCCGTGGTGATCGGCCGCTTTATTGTTGATTCTACCTTACCCGTTTTTTTGGGTTTAGCAGTGACTGGAGTCTTATCTTTATTACTGATGCGATTTGCCCGGGAAGATAGCCCTCAAGCTGCCCTCAACAGCCTGTAGAGATGTAATACCATTTGGTAGAATAGGTGAAATTGGCCAATACGCCCTCTCCCAGGTAGAGGCCAAGGAAAGTGCTTCCTTGGCCTCTATTTATGTCCCCTAAGTCTGTTACGACTAATTGTGCGCCGGCGGGTTTTCTTTCGGTAAGTAATGATACCCTAGGTAGGCGATTTTCCACTGGCCATCATGTTTTTCCATGACGCGCGTTTCGTAGGATTCACCAACAATATCTCCGGTCTCAGGATCTACGGCTTTCTGCGCATAAGCAGCCCAAGCCATGTCTCCGGATTTGGAAATTCGGATGTTTACATCACTACGTATGTACTGCGCTTCATTCCACTTGCTTTTTGGTTTTGTGGGGTCGAAGCGTTTTTTGGCCTTTGCTTCGTGTGCCGTCCACCCTCTAGTCGTGCGAACTTTTTCTGACCAGCCATTCCAGTACTTATGCTCTGTATAATAGTCGGTAGTTACGTGCGCATTGAGCCAGGCTTCGTAATCGCGTTCAAAATAGGCTCGGGTTTGTTCCGTAATGACAGACATGATGGCGGCCTCTTCCTCGCTTAATTTGGGCTGCTCCGCTTGTGCTTGACTAATAATGGGGCATAGAAATACTAGGAGCAAAAATGCTTTTGCAATTTTCATGATTTTTTGGTTTGAATAAATTTGGTAAATGTGTTATGTAGGAATTTCTCTTAGAACATGTTTAAACTTTCATGATTGCGCCTGTCCGGCGGCCAGACGGGCGAAAGCGAGCAAATTTTGTTCTGAACGAGGCAAAAAACCTGCCTACCGGCAGGTAGGCGCAGGCATACCTGGAAGGTACGGCGAGGCTTTTTAACACAGTACGGGAGAAAATTTGCCGTTTGTAGCCGATTGATGGAATTTTAAACATGTTCTTAATTGGCTCTTACGCGAACCTCTTGCATGATATTATAGCCACCGGCTAGTTCTGGGGCTTCCTGTCCATCAATACCGATGATTTTGGAAGGCCCTTCTATAAATAAGCTATCCCCTTTCAACTCGAATTTCCATTCGGCAGTCACGCCCATAAAGGCAGGATTCGTGCTAAATTCAAATTTTTCTCGATAGATATCACCCTCTATCTCGTAACTGCCGGTAGAACTGTAGTCCCAAGCTCCACTTTCAGATTTCATGAGAAAGGCGAACTGGCCTTCTCCAAAAAGCTTGAACTGAAAAGGCGTGGATTCAGTTCGCTTTTGGCCGGCGTAGGTTCCTTCAACGAGATACCAACCTCCGTCTAAGATCGTGCCTGCATTTTCCGGTGTTGCTTGATTTTCGGCTAGACTGGCTTCAGCTGTCGGCTCGGAAGTGGGGCCACAAGCCTGAAAAAATAAACTAAGGCATATCAGGCCCAGGTAATTGCGCCACAATGGCGGTAGAGATTTCATGGTTTTAGGTATTTAGAGGTGTGAAAAGGGGCCTAGATGGAATAAAATTCCCAGGAAATGCGATCGGGATCTTTAAATGCGACGTAGTTCTTTTGTAAGGTTTCGTCCAGCTTAACGCCTGTATTCTCAATCTGATGATCGGCCAGGGCTTTAGTTACTCGATCCAACTCTTCTGGATTGTCGCAGCCCAGCGCAATGTGGTCTAGGCCTACTCGGAAAGGATTAAATTGGTCATTGGGGGCTACTTTACCTTCTGGCCCCTTGAGTGCAATGGCGGTAGTGCCAGCAAAGAAGATCAGTAATTCTGGCTGATCAAGTACCGCTTTAAATCCTAGTTGGTCAATGTAAAAGGCTTTAGAACGAGACATGTCGGAGACTCTGACGGCGATATGATGAACACCAGGAGTCTTAATGTCGATGGGCATATTCATAATGTGATTTTAGGTGGTTTTGAATGATTTGGTGTTTACTATCAGATGTCTTCTGTCTTCTGACCTCTGTCTCCTGACCTCTGACCTCTGACATCTGACCTCTGACCTCTGACATCTGTCTTCTGACCTCTGACTTCTGACCTCTGACTTCTAACTGTCTAGTAGTATTGATTCAGTCCAAAGATGGGTGCTTTGCTGGGAAGCCACAAGGGGTATGCAATGTCTGTCCAGTAATTGCAAGGGTAGTCCAGTAGATTGCAAAGAATCTCCAGTTGGACAGCTATTTCTGCTGCAAGGATTGGCGGCGAAATGCGCCAGGCGTTAGGTGGAAAGTTTGTTTAAATACTCGATAGAAGTAATCAGGATCCTTAAACCCCGTATCGATGGCTACTGCGGCGATGGGAATTTTTGGGTCGGCCAATAACTCCTTGGCCCGCTTCAACCGGATGCTTCTAATAAACTTGCTAATGGATTGGCCCGTCTGTGCGTGTAAGCGTCGATGCAATTGGGAATGGCTAAGACCGATTTCATGACAAAGATCAGCAATAGAAAAATCGACCTCGGCGAGATGATTTTCAATCAGTGCTTGCACTTGTTCAACGATGGGGTCGCTAGGCTTTGCTGGAGAAACCGCTTCCTGGAAGGCTTTGCCAAACAATTGGGCCATGCCCTCCAGCAATTCCTGTTCCTTGATGGGTTTGGCCAGAAAGCGATCGGCTTGTTGCCAATGGCGGCCTATTCCCTTAGTAGGCTGATCCAGATTAGAATTAAGCCCGCTACTTACTACCCTGATTAGCGGTTTAACCTGGTCTCGAAAAATCTGGTACTGATAGCTACCCAAACTTTGCGCATAATGGTCGGCTACCGTCAGATGTTGCAAGCACATAGCCAAGTCTTCTTGCTCATCACTCCGCTTAGCCAGTTCCTCATATCCTTCCTTCAGCAAATGCAAGGCACCCAGTGCGGCCGCCAGTTCAATTCCCTGATCTAGCTCCTGACTGGCAGTTTGCTGCTGTTTCAATACCCAATGGAGGCGAGAAAGATGAATGTAAGCTCCTGCCTTTCCGTAGCGATCCTCGGTTTGTCGATAGGTAGCTAAGGCCTGGTTCCAATATTCTTCGGCTTGCCTGTAGTTGCGCTGCTCGAAGTAAATGCGGCCCATCAACAAGCTGCAAAAGCCGACTGCCCAAAGATCTCCGATTTTGATGAATTGTGGGATGCATTGCGTTTGCAATAACTGGCTGGCGGCGGGCATTTCTTGCATTAGATACAAACCTTCGGCTCGAATAGCTCTAGCGAAGGATTTCAACTGCTGATGTTCCAATTCATCAAATAGGGCTATGGCCTCATCCACGAGGGGAACCGCCTCGTCCATTTTTCCCATCCGAAAAAGTGCCCATCCTAAATTGGTTTGCGCGAAGGCGATGCCGCGCTTGGCCTTTTCTTGTCGTTGGATGCTGAGTATTTCTCGCTGTAGGGCCTCTACTATTTCGTAAAGCCCTTCATTCATGTAAGTCCAGGCCAAATTATTCATCGATTTGGCTTGCCCCTGCCGATCCTCCAAGCTTTTAGCAATATCCAAGGCATTCTCCGAATAGGAACGACTGTGGCCATAATTGCCTAATCGCCATTCTGACCACCCTAAATTATTGAGTGCCTTGGCAATTTGGCCTTGGTGCTCCGATTTTTTCCAATATTCCAGCCCTTCCTTGAAAAAATCTTTGGCTTGTTGATAATTACCCCGGTTTTGTGCCAACAAACCGGCGCCCTCCAGTAGATTGGCCCGGTCTAACTCCTGCTCTATGGGTAGACAAAGCATGGCATTAATCATCTGCAGGCCCTCTTCCAAAAAGCCGCGATGGAGGTGGAAACGCCAGAGTATCGTAGCAGTTTTGATGGCTACCTTAGGTTCATGCTGACTGAGCCAATTAAGGGCAGCCATAATATCCTCATATTCCACTCCTAATTTTTCTATCCATTGTTGGTAGCTGAGTCCTGCCGCTAGATTTTGTCCTGCTTGGACCAGCTGGGCAAAGAAAAGGGCGTAGGATCGGTAGAATGCCTTGGTTTGAGGCTGACCAGCAAGCAATTGAAGACCATAGTCACGGATCAGTTTTAACATCCGAAAGCGGGCTTCTTCCCCCGCTGCCTCCATTTGTACGATTAAGCTCTTGCTGATAAAGGATTCTACTAGATCCACTATATCTCGATCGGGATAGAGCGCTGATAAGGTATGCAAATTAAAACCGGACCTAAAGAAGGAAAGCTGTTGAAAAAGCTGCTGTTCATCAGGGTCGAGAAGATCATAACTCCACTGTATGGTATTGCGGATGGTCTGGTGCCGTGGGATAACATCTCTGGATTTTGTTTTTAGCAATTGGAGACTTTGCTCCAGGCGTAGCAAGATGGTTTTGGGTGGAAAAAGCTTTACCCTGGCAGCGGCTAATTCTATCGGTAAAGGTAAGCCGTCTAGTTTTTGGCAGATCTCCACTATAGAAGGGGCATTGTCTTCGGACAATTTAAAGCTAGGTTTAGAGGTTTGAGCTTTTTGCACAAATAGTTGAATGGCATCGAATTTCACTAAATCTGACGGACCTGGAAAAAGATTGGCATTAGGTCGACTTAAGCCATCCAAGGGATATTCTAATTCATAGGAAAGGTCAAGTACAATTCTACTGGTTACTAGCACCTGAATGTTCGGGCAGTGTTTAATAAGTTGGTCAATTTGGAGTGCGGCATCAATAATCTGTTCTAAATTATCCAGCATCAGTAACAGATTCTTGTCCCTTAGATGGGCGATCACTTCTGCCAACCATTCTTGCTTGGATTGGGATTTGATCCCCAACTGCTGAGCAATGTAGAAGCCCATTAACTCTGCTTCTTCAACGGTATCGAGTGGTACGAATAAGACGCCATCGGTAAAAAGCGCTTGCGCTTCCTCTGCAACTTTTAGGGCTAAACGCGTTTTGCCAATCCCGCCAGGCCCTAGTAGCGTAATGAGCCTCGTCCCCTTTTCTTGTAATCGATGATGGATAGCTTGTATATGATGTGACCGCCCAATGAAGGCATTGGGATAGTGTGGAAGCTCTAGATAGGTTGGTGTTTGTTTGCTCTTCATAGTACATCCGATCCTTTAGGCGAAGATCAAGATCGCTGGTCTAAAGGAATAGGACAGCATAGAATATAGATTTCAGGTCGATCGGCAGGAAAGGTGGTGGTTTTTGTCATCATGTTTAGGCTTCTAATGAGGTAATGCATGTGTCCGGGCAATTGTCAGTATTTGGGGTTAATCATCCCGGGAGTGCTCAATTACACGAGACTTTCCTAGGACATGTGATTCGTGGAACGAGGCAGGTATTAGTACATCGGAGGTATGGCAATTGGTTCCTGAAATTACTGGCTTTCTGCTCATTCAACAAATCAAACTGGATAAATTGCCTTTTTACTCCTTTAAAATACCGCAAAAGTGCTATACTTGAAAGTAGAATTTCCCGGATTGTTATCCCTCTATTTTTTGGTGACGGATAGAGATGCGCTTGGCCTTCTATCTGACCGTATACTTAAGTTTAAATTAGAACAGTATGATTGTTACTAAGAATATAAGTCTTTGGAAATTATTACGCTGGTCCGGCCACCACATTGTTTGGTTGTTGGGGGGATCTGCCATCCTAGCCCTAGCTTATCGATTCGAAATGATTAATTTTCATATTCCTTGGCTCCCTATATCTGTGATTGGTACGGCGGTTGCCTTCTATGTGGGGTTTAAGAACAATAGTGCCTATGATAGAATGTGGGAAGCCCGAAAGATATGGGGAGCGATCGTGAATAGCAGTCGCGCATGGGGCATGTATGTGGATGGTTTCGTCAACAATCAATTTGCCAAGCAAGCGAAAACACAGGACGAATTGCACGATATCAAGGAGCGCCTGATTTACCGCCATATTGCCTGGTTATATGCCTTGCGCAGTCAACTTCTCGTTATTACCAATTGGGAACATGCCAATCAAGGAGGAATGATGGGGAAGACAGCCAAGTACTACCAGGAGAAGTTTGGTGTTGGCTTAGTGGCAGATGAAGTGACAGAAACGGAGCTTAAGCACTACATACCGCCCAAAGAACATGACCGTTTAGTTGCCAACGTGAATACAGCGACTCAGATCATCAATGAACAATCTCGAGAGTTGGCCAACTTGAGAGCAGAGGGCCTAATCGATGATTTCCGGCATATGGAAATGAGTAAAGCCCTATACGATTTCTATGTCCATCAGGGCAAATGTGAAAGGATCAAAAAATTCCCCCTGCCTCGCCAGTACGCAAATATCAGCCGCTACTTTGTTGGCATCTTTATTTTATTGCTACCCTTCAGCATGATCCCTGAATTGATGAAGTTAGGAGAATGGGGCTTTTGGACTTCCATCTTCATCACCGCCTTAATCGGTTGGGTGTATGTAATGATGGAGGTAGTGGGCGATTACTCAGAGAATCCGTTTCAAGGGATGGCTAACGATATCCCTATGCTTTCGCTTTGTCGAGTGATTGAAATTGATCTACGAGAAATGTTAGGTGAAACCGAATTACCTCCTGGTATTCAGGCCAAAGGCGGCGTTTTGATGTAGGATTGCTTGAGCTGCTACCGGGGCTGATTATTAAGCGACTAAAAGAAAAAAGGCTATCTTTCTGAATAGAGAAACAATCCAAGCCTTCAACAAATTGAACTTTTATGAGTGAGCAAAGAGAATTTGACGTAATCGTATGGGGAGCCACTGGTTTTACCGGGAGATTGGTAGCCGAATATATTTTTAATCAGTATGGGAGTCAAGATATTGTCCGTTGGGCGATGGCCGGACGGAATCAAGCCAAACTGGAAAAAGTGCGAGCTGAAGTGGCCGACGATACAGTTCCTTTGATCACCGCAGATAGTCAGGATGAAGATAGTTTAGTGGCGATGGTTAAGCGTGGCAAAGTAATAGCTACTACCGTGGGGCCGTATGGAAAATATGGCTCGAAGTTAGTCGCTGCCTGCGTAGCTCACCAGACTCACTACTGTGATCTAGCGGGAGAGGTGCTCTGGATGCGCGAAATGATCGATGAACATCACGAAGCGGCCAAGGCCAATGGCACTAAGATTGTACACACCTGTGGTTTCGATTCCATCCCATCCGATATGGGCGTTTTCTATATGCAGAAAGAAGCGATGGCTCAGACGGGGCAACCCGCCAAGCGAATTAAGATGCGCGTGAGAGCCTTCAAAGGTGAGATGAGCGGAGGTACCTACGCTTCCTTGAATGATACCTTAGAAAAAGCACAGGCCAATAAGAAATTATATGGGGTCTTGATGAATCCCTATAGTTTAAATCCAAGCGGAATGCAGGAAGGATCCGATAAACCGGATTTGCAAAGTGTGATTTATGATAAGACCGCTAAATCCTGGATTTATCCCTTCATTATGGCCGGGATCAATACCAAGGTGGTGCGGAGAAGTAATGCTTTGGCGGGCTTCCCCTATGGCAAAGATTTTCGCTATGATGAAGCCGTGATGAGTGGCGATGGTGTGGGCGGACGATTGAAGGCCTATGGAAACGCGGCTACCCTTGGCGTCCTGATGATGGCTAAACCTGGATCCATGTTGAAGAGTGTGGTGGACCGCGTACTCCCCAGCCCTGGCGAAGGGCCGGACGCGGCCAAGCGAGAGGCGGGCTTCTACAACCTACGCTTTTTCGTGACCTTACATGATGATTCCATGGCAGTTGGCAAGGTGACCGGAGATCGGGACCCTGGCTATGGCTCCACCAGTAAGATGTTGGCGGAGGCGGCGATTTCCCTAGCCAAGGACAAGACCCCAGCTGTGGCTGGTGTACTCACCCCAGCCGTGGCTATCGGAGATCCCCTCTTGACCCGCTTGGAAGCGAATGCCGGCTTGACTTTTTCCTTTGAAAAAATGAGTTAGCCGATTCTGCAGCAGAGCAGCTGAGATAGTAGCAGCCATATGAGTAGTACGAAACAAAAAATATTAACCGCAGCGCTTAAGTTGTTCAATGAAGACGGCATCGTCAATGTCCGTCTGCAGCATATTGCGGATGAGGCTTTCATCAGTGTGGGGAATTTGGCTTATCATTACAAAAACAAGGAAGCCATCTTATTAGCCTTGTATGAGGAGTTGGCTAAAAAACAGGATCAACTCTTGGCTGAATACCGAATCGTTCCGCTCTTTGATAATATAGATCGACTGATTCACCATACTTTCCAACTACAGCAAGCGTACATATTTTTTTACCTGGATACCCTGGAAATTGTAAGAGCCTATCCTTCTATTGGCGAGACCCACCAAAAACGGATCGATTCACAGATTGCTCAGCTGAAGGTAATCATTGATTTCAATGTATCTAGGGGAGCCTTGATGGAGGAACCACGGCCAGGAGTATTCGAACAACTGGCAGAGCAAATCTGGATGACGATCGATTTATGGTTGATCCAGTATGCCATTAGAAGTAATGCAACTCCGGAAGCGCAGGCCTATAGAAAAGCCGTTTGGACCCTTTTTATCCCCTATTTTACGGACATGGGCAGGCTTGAATATGGACAAATGCTGCAAATGCCTTATGACTTTTACTTTTAGACCTGTATCAAATTCAGTAGATTTGCAATTCAAAAAATTAGGTACTACTTTCTAATCCAGTGAATTGATGAATGGATTTTACCTAGATGACAGCAGCTACGATGCACTCCTCAACCTCTTGAACAACCAGCACTTTGTCGAGAAGGCGGGTTATCAGACAGATATGGACTTCCTATCAGATGATTGGTGGTTGAGAGACACGGCAGTCATTGAAAATGTGGTCAAGAGAGATGGAATGTGGGAAATTCACCTGGTCTTTGCCCATTACTTACAGCCACAAAAGCTGATTAAGCGGGTAATTGCTAGGTATTCTTGTAAAGATAAAGCAGAAATGAGTGCTTGGTACATGAGACGACTGGCAGCAAAAGATCAACGCGGAACCTTAAAAGTCAATTTAGACGATTTTGGGTTTTGTTACAGCTAAGCGGATCTTTTGATAAGCTACCGATGAGAAGGCCAGGAAAGACTAAAAGGTAATTCCCCTTGTAAGTTTTCCACAGGCTTAGAAAGTTAAATAAATATCACCTATCTGATGGCGGACTTAAACACGAAGCAGAAAATCATAAAAGCTTCCATTCGTCTATTCAACGAGAATGGATTGGCAAACGTGCGTCTGCAGCAAATTGCAAATGAAATAGGGATTAGCCCTGGCAACTTGGCTTACCACTTTCGAAATAAAGAGGCGATCATTGAGGCAGTGAATGAAGACCTCCATCAGGAAGCGGCCGAAATCTTATCGACCTATCGCATTTACCCGAACCTGATCGACTTTGACAATCAGCTCAGCAAGTACTTTTCCTTTATTCAGAAATATCCATTCTATTTCCTGGATATGCTCGAAATTCAAAGGCATTACCCCGAAATTCAATCAAAGCGGCTGCCTCAGGTTTGTAAGATGATTAGCCAGATCCATAAGCGGTTTGACTTTAACCAAAATCGGGGACTCATTCAAGCCGAACCTCAGCCCGGTGTTTACAAGAGTGTTTCGGATGCGATTTGGGTCCTGATTACCTTCTGGGTGCCGCAACACCTCATCCGTGGGACGGAGACCTTTATGGATGTATCAGAGTTTAAGCAAATGATCTGGAATCAGATTCACCCCTATTTTACGGAACAAGGCGTGGCTGAGTTTGAGCAATTGATCCGTCCCTTACTAAAGCAAAAATCCTCTGGAAACTAACTATTGGCCTACTTGTGATACAACTGAATGATCTAATTCTACCAGAGCAGACCTCTATGCTCTGACGGCGATAACCCGCCACAATACCTTTTTTAGCAATTAAAAATTACCTTTAATAGACTGTTTTCTCCGAATGACTTCCAAAACCACCCAATAAGCGGAGAACCATAAACACTTATGCCAATGACGAACCTGATCTGGTTAAAGGGAGGAGCATGTAGCGGCAATACTATGTCTTTCCTCAACGCTGAACAACCGTCAGTGATTGAACTGGTCACAGATTTTGGTATTCGTATCCTCTATCACCCCTCGATTGGTTTGGAAATCGGAGAACAGGTAAATGAAGTGCTGAATGAAGCATTAAGTGGTGAAGTGCCATTGGATATTTTTGTTTTTGAAGGCTCCATCATTCAAGGTTCTGATGGTAGTGGAAATATGAATTTCTTTGCCGGTCGTCCAACAAAGGACTGGGTGCAAGACTTAGCCCGCGAGGCACAGTACGTAGTCGCAATTGGTGATTGTGCCACTTGGGGCGGCATCATGGCAGTGCCTCCGAATCCTACGGAGTCAACCGGAATGCAATTCCACAAAAAAGACAAAGGCGGATTCCTGGGCGGCGATTTTAAGACAAAGAGTGGCTTTCCCGTCATTAATATTCCAGGTTGCCCTGCGCATCCAGATTGGATGACTCAAATTTTGGTGGCTATTTCAAGGGGGCGCATGGGGGATGTACTATTAGATGATTTTCATCGTCCCAAGACCTATTTTACAGACTTTGTGCAGACGGGCTGCACGAATGCTACTTCTTTTTCAGAACGGGTGCCCGGAGAATTTGGAAAACGCGGTGGCTGTTTGTTCTATGAAGTAGGATGCCGAGGTCCGATGACTAGGGCTTCCTGTAATCGAATCCTGTGGAACCGAACCTCTTCTAAAACCAGAGCCAATCACCCATGCCTAGGATGCACTGAACCAGGCTTCCCTCATCATGACTTGAAAAAAGGAAGTATTTTCAAGACTATGAAGTATCTCGGATATTTTGCCAAAGAAGTTCCTGAAGGAGAAAGCAAACTTCGGCATTACTTCAAAACCGCACTGAATCGCCCCTTCTCAGATCCAGCTAAACGCAAGCTTTCTAAGTAGTTCCCCTCCCCACTCCTATTTACATCGGAATACGTTATTATAGACCGGATACCCGCCTATCGGCTTTATCTAGATTCAGTCTAGATTAGAATGTGGTTTCAATAAGTTAGGTTTGTTGTTAAAAAAATTAGAAAATACTTTCTAATTGAACTTGAATTATTATATTTGGACATCCTACTATTTTGTAGAAGAAGATTTCTGTTTCTTCAGCAGGGTCAAAACTTTATAGACAAACTAAAAACTCCCTTTCATCATGGCTAATGTTTTATGGTTACAAGGTGGGGCATGTAGTGGAAATACCATGTCCTTTCTTAACGCCGAAGAACCTACGGTTGTCGAGTTAATCGTTGATTTTGGGATCAATATTTTATGGCATCCAACGGTAGGTTTAGAAATTGGGCATCAGGTAAGCGATTTATTAAACGATTGTATATCCGGAAAGACGCAACTGGACATTTTTGTATTCGAAGGATCCGTAGTACAAGGGCCTAATGGCACCGGGAAAATGAATTACTTCGCTGATCGTCCTATGCAAGACTGGATCAAAGAATTATCGGATGTAGCTCAGTTTGTGGTCGCAGTAGGTGACTGTGCTACCTGGGGCGGCATTCCTGCAGTACCACCGAATCCTAGTGAATCCACAGGATTTCAGTTCCATAAAAAACAAAAGGGAGGATTTTTGGGTGCTGACTTTGTTTCTAAGGGAGGCTTGCCTGTAATTAACATTCCTGGCTGCCCCGCGCACCCGGATTGGATTACGCAGATATTGGTAGCCATTTCTACTGGTCGTATTGGGGATGTATTGATTGATGAATACCATCGCCCCAAAACTTTTTTCACCGATTTTGTACAGAATGGATGTCCTAATGCCGTAGCCTTTAGTGAAAAGGTAGATGGTCATTTTGGAAAACGCGGTGGTTGTTTGTTCTATGAAGTAGGATGCAGAGGACCTATGACCCGCGCTAGTTGTAATCGTATTCTGTGGAATCGACAAAGTAGTAAGACCAGGGCCAATCATCCTTGCTTGGGGTGCACAGAGCCAGGTTTCCCTCATCATGATCTAAAAAAAGGGTCTGTGTTTAAGACCATGAAATATCTTGGCTTCTTGCCAAAAGAAACGCCTCCAGGCGAATCGAAATTATTCTACTATTTCAAAGCTGGGGTTGGAAAAGTGCTAGGCTCACCCGCTTCTGCCGATGACTACGGCAATTCTAAGTAAGCAGGGAGCAACACTTTTTTTACAGAACTCTAAATCAAAATAAAATGTCTTTAAAAGAATTAAATATATCTCCAGTAGGCCGGGTAGAAGGAGACCTGGATGTGAAGGTCTATATGGAAAATGGAGTAGTGACCAGAGCACATACGCAAGCAGCTATGTTTCGTGGGTTTGAGAAGATTTTGCAAGGCAAAGATCCTCAATCGGGCTTAATTGTGACGCCACGGGCCTGTGGGATTTGTGGAGGTTCGCATTTGTACTGCGCTTCTTCGGCCTTGGACGTGGCTTGGCAGACTACCCTTTCGCCAAATGCTCTCCTACTGAGAGCTATTGGTCAAGCCGCAGAAACCATCCAAAGTATTCCGCGCTGGTTCTATGCGATTTTTGCCACAGATATGGCGAATAAGAAATTTGCCAATAAGCCCTTGTATCAGGAGGTGGTAAAACGCTGGGCTGCCTATGTTGGTACATCTTTTCAAACGGGAGTGACGGCATCGGGTCGTCCGGTGGAAGTGTATGCTCTATTCGGAGGACAATGGCCACATTCTAGCTATATGGTGCCAGGCGGTGTTATGTGTGCACCTACCCTGAAGGATATTACTCGTGCCCATGCGATCATGAACCAGTTCCGCAACGATTGGTTGGAGCCAGTCTGGCTAGGCTGCTCGATCGAGCGCTATATGCAGATTAAGTCTTGGGATGATATGATGGAGTGGTTGAATGAAAATGAATCTCATTTTAATAGCGATTTGGGACTGCTACTACGCGCTGGAATTGAATTTGGTTTGGATAAGTTTGGCCAAGGAGTTGGAAAATTCCTAGCCTGGGGTACTTACTTGCATAAGGATATGTACAACAAGCCGACCATTGAGGCTAGAAATCCAGCGGTTATCAGTCCATCTGGATTCTGGGATGGTAAAAATTATCATGCTGCTGACCATATGCAGGTGGCTGAGCATGTGAAGCATGCTTGGTATATGAATCAAGCCGATGCGCTGCATCCGTTTGATGAACCCGCTCCGATGGCATCTACCGATTCTCGGACTTTAGAAAATTCCGATTTTAATGACAAGTATAGCTGGTCAAAGGCGCCTCGATTTATGGGCCATGCCGCGGAGACTGGGCCTTTGGCCCGAGTGATCATGAATGCTAATCCGGCTAACGCTGCGCATCAAATCCAAGATCCGTTGTTTGGCGATATCATGGAGAAAATGGGACCTTCCGTTTTCACCAGAGTATTGGCGCGCGTACACGAAGCCCCTCGAATTTATACCCTGATCAATGATTGGTTGAGCCAGGTTCGACTGGATGACGAATTCTATATCAAGCCAACGGAGAGAGACGGTATAGGTTGGGGAGCAACGGAAGCTGCTCGTGGTGCATTGGCACACTGGATCAAAATTAAGGATGGTGTGATTGAGAACTATCAGATCATTGCTCCCACTACCTGGAATGTCGGACCAAATGACAGCGAAGGTAAGGCTGGGCCTATTGAGTCAGCTTTGGAAGGTACAGAAATAGAGGATCCACATGATCCCGTGGAGGTGGGCATGGTAGCCCGCTCCTTCGATTCTTGCTTGGTTTGTACCGTGCATGCACACGATAACAAGACTGGGAAGGAATTGGCAAAATTCAAGTTGTAAAATCAAATAATCTTATATTCTATAACCCGCCAACTTTTGCTTGGCGGGTTTCTTTTTTGGCGTAAACCTTCTAAATTAGATGAATGACCAGTGCAAATGATACAATGACTAAGAAGATTGCAGTTTTGGGTTTTGGGAATCCGGTACGTGCCGATGATGGTGTGGGGATTTATGTGATTGAGGAGCTGAAGAAAAAGTTGGGGGAGGTAGAGAACGTGAGCATTTTTGATATGGGGACATCAGCCTTTGAGGTGTTGTTTCAACTCAAAGGGCATGATAAGATTATCCTGGTAGATGCCGTGATCAATACGGGAGAGGCGGTCGGAACGACTTACAAATTGCCTGCTTCTGAAATTGAGGCAGAGATCGAAGATGATCCTTTGGTTTTTTTACATAGTCTGAAGTGGAGTCAAGCCCTTTCCTATGCTAAGAAGATGTTGGGAGATGAATACCCGGAAGACATTGAGGTTTACCTCATAGCCATTGACAGTACGGCCTTCAATGTAGGAATGACCGAGGAGGCAAAAGTGGGTGGCGATAAGGTCGTTGATATTCTCCAACAAGCATTAAAGCCGTAAGCCATGTTTATTCCACCACAAAAAATGCAGGGTGATTTAAGGTCTCAGGCCGCAAAAGAGGCAAAGGTACAATTGAAATCGGCCCATCTGTTGATTGATCATACACTAGCGATGGCCCTATTCCACAATAGCCCCAATGTCAATATGATATACTATCCAGATCGTCAAACCTTGATGATTGCTCCGGAAAGTGATGAACTCTTTAAGCAGTTGCATAAAGCAAAACCACACATGTTGAAGGATAAAAACGCTCAGGGAGATAAAACCATCGCCATTCATGAGTTACTCATTGACCATGAGATAAATGATTCGGATCGAGAATTAGCCTACCGTGAACAAAAAGAATTGAATATCCTGAATGTGACAATATAAAGCCTGCCGCATGTTTATATCTCCAGATATCCCCTTTCATAGGCCTACGGAGTTTCCGGGTAAGCCGGAGGATTTTAAGCTTTTGATCGAGGATAAATGGTTGATGAATACAGAGGTGCAATATCAATTATTGGAAAGAAAAGGCCTTTGGCACCTGACCATGATCTACATCGCTGTAGACAATCCGTTCAAACTGATCTGTAGAAAAATCGATACTTATAATGCAGAAAAAAAGGCTAAGACCTTTGCTAGTATTCTGCAACGGGGTATTCGCAAAGACGCCAGAGGAACATTAAAAACAAATCGAGATGCTATCCATATTTGCTACAACTGAATATCACTCCCAGATTCAAGAGATTATTCAACAGGAAGATCGGCTACACGAGTTAGTGAGTACCGCAGACCTCTTGGAGCGTCAGCCGATTCCAAGCGCAAATTCCATTTTGATTAAAAAGGGGGAAATTGCCTTCCCCCTAGATTGGTTGAATGTGCACCCCCCCTTCCTCTTACCGGAGGAAATTGAACTCAACGCAGCCAATCTTCTAGGAATTGTTTTTGCCAAGCTCAACAACTACGAGAAGGCCTATGCCTATCTGCAAGAGGCCCACCCTTCCTTGTTTAAGGAATTGGATTTCATTAATCGACTACAACAAGGTATTGCGATTAGTCCAACGGAGTTGATCTCCCAGTATTCTCCCTACGAGGAATATCGGCTAATGCACAACCAGGCCATCTTGCGGCATTACGCCGCCACCCCCGATAATTTCGATTTAGAAAAGACGATCTATTTTTATGAAGAAGCGCTCAAAAGTGCCCCTTCCGTAGAGCATCATGCTTTCACCGCCAGACAACTGGCGCTATTACTCGTCGATTTGCAGCAAGGCACAAAAGGCGTTGAGTTACTGGAATCTTTAAGCCTCGATTCTTTGTCTAAAGCCGCACAGATTGAGGTGAAACATACGCTATGTCAGGCATGGTTGCCGCAATTGACCATTCCTTATGATCAAGACCTATTAACGAAGTTAAAATCGACTCTTTGGGAGGTACTGCAGTCCTATGAGCAATCCAATAGAAAGATAGAAACGGGGCTCTTGCTCCTGGATGCAGCTCATATTGCCAATATTTCGGAAAGCTTTTCGGAATCTTTGGGCTATGCTACCCGAGCCACCAAGATTTTTGAGGAGGAAGGAATGGTTGAGCTAGCAGGGAATGCTCAGTATCGCAAAGGGACCCTATTGTATACCTGGGCCCAACAGGGTAATCCGCAGTTCTTCAAACCAGCCATTGAGAGTTACCAGGAAGCTTTGAAGGTATTTAAGAAAGAGGTGGCACCAGATGCTTTTGCGGATATTCATCATAACTTGGCTGTACTGTATAGTGATATGCCTGCCGAACAGAAAAAGAAGAGTATTTGGGCCGGAATTGCAGTAGCTTCTTTTGATGAGGCCCTACGGTTCTATACCAAAATGAGATATCCGTATGAATATGGAATGATCTGCAATAATTACGGAAACGCCTTTACCAAGTTTCCACAAGCGGTACTGACAGATAACCACGAAAAGGCCTTATTCTATTACCAAGAAGCCTTGGATGTGCGTACTAGAGCCTATCCATACGAAAGAGCCATCACGCTTTTGAATTTTCTAGAAGCTAGCTGGGACGTAGGTAATGATCCAGAATACTTTAATGAGCAACGCTACCAGGATATGCTGGTAAAAGCAGAAGAGGTTAGAACCCTAGTTAAGGATAGTGATATGGTAGCACAAGCGGAAAAGCACCTGGCTCTCTTAGAAAAATTGAAAGCATCCGTATAATCATCCCTGCCGGAAAAGACAGGGGTAAAATCGCAGTGAGTACATGCACGAGATTTCTTTAGTCCGAAATATATTTAGCACCTTAGAAGCAGAATTTTCCAAGGAAGATCTTGATAAGATGACGGCGATTGATATGAAAATCGGACTGCTGGCTAATGTTGAGCCCATATTGATGCAAAATGCTTTTGATGCCGTCACTACCGCCGAGGAAAAATATCAGACTGTCCAACTGAATATCGAGCTGATTCCTATCGAAATCCATTGTAAAGACTGTCAGCAAAATTCAACGATAGAACAATATAAGTTTGCCTGCCAGACTTGTGGTAAGCCCAACAACAATGTGGTAAAGGGGACGGAGCTATTGATTCATCGGGTGCATTTTGATTCAGCAGAACAGGTATCTACTGGATAAATTGCTAACCTCCTTGCTTTCTCCTTCATATGCTTTCTAAACTTGTTCTTCCCATAGCCAGTCGATGGTTCGACCTCCTAGAGAAATACTGGGAGCAGCACCATACCCATGAAATGATCAGCCGCTTGCTGGTCTATGCTTTTATAGCGGGACTCATCATCGCAGAGTTGGCCGGTCGACACCTGCTTCCTTTCGATCACAATATCCATAATCACTTTTTCGCCGTGGAGTTGGCTTTCACGCTATTGCTACTGACCGAGTTATTGGCACTTATCTTTGTCATGCCTAATTCTGTCGGGGTATCAGTGGGGAAGCAATTGGAGATTCTTTCCTTGATTCTGATTCGATCTGCCTTTAAGGAGTTTAGCCATTTTGAAGAGCCAGTGATTTGGAATAATCTAGATGGGCCGGTCTTGAAAATGGTGGCAGATGCATTCGGTAGCTTGTCCATCTTTGTGGTGATCGGGGTCTATTATAAGACGCAAAAGCGCATTAGGTTAACCGAAAGTGAGGAAGAGCATCAGCAATTCAAAGATTTCAAGAAGTTTGTCGCCCTCTTATTATTAATCGTCTTTATCATCATTGGCTTATTTGATACCTGGGCTTTTTTTGAAAAGGGGAGCTATCTCAGTTCTTTCAATACCTTTTATACCGTTTTGATTTTTAGTGACATTTTGATCGTCCTAATTGCGATGAGATATACCCTAGAGTACCCAAAGATATTCCGGTATTCTGCCTTTGTGCTAACCACCGTACTCATTCGAATATCCCTGACCGCTCCTCCCTACTTAAATGCGGCTCTGGGAATAGTAGCTTCTCTATTTCTATTGGCCATGACTTTTGCCTTTAACTATTTTCTGAAAGAAAGTACGCGTTCTAACCCGATTAAAGCCGGGTCTTAGAATTAGAAAATGTTTTCTAAACTCTTGAGTTTCTTTTCTAATTCAAATCATCTCGCTAACTTACTTCTTCTCGAATCGATCACTGCAAATTTCCTGAAAGGGATGGTTAGTTCTGTGCTAGTTGCAGCCTTACTATTTGCTGGTACTCAAATTCTTTTTGGATCAAAAATCTTCTCGACAAAATGGATAAAGTTCAAAAATCAACCAAAGCAGCCAGAGGCACTGTTACCTGCGATAATACCACCATGCACCTGCTCAAAGCCAATGATTTTGTGGCGGAAAGCATCCGGAAGCAAATGGCGGAAAAAAATATTATGCTGATCAACATTACTTCCTCCGCTGGCAGTGGCAAGACTACCCTATTGCAAGAAACGGCTCGACGGATTGGAGATAAGGTGAAGATGAAGATTTTAGTGGGTGATTTGGAGACGGAACGAGATGCTGATCGCCTGCGAGAGGTAGGTGTTGATGCCTTGCAAATTGTCACCGGGGGTATTTGCCATTTGGAGGCCCAAATGGTTTGGCAAGCTATGGAAAGTCTGGATTTAGAGGGAGTTGAATTGCTAATAATCGAAAATGTAGGAAACCTAGTTTGCCCAGCTTCCTTTGATTTGGGGGAAGATTATCGGGTTACACTAATTGCTACAACCGAGGGAGATGACAAGCCTAAAAAGTACCCTAGGATGTTTCTTACTAGCGAGTTGATGCTAGTCTCGAAGGTTGATCTGTTGGAGTACTTACCTTTCTCCGTGGATGCCGTGGTGGCAGACGCTCGTGATGTCAATCCAAATATCAATGTGCTAGAAATATCAAGTACCAAGGATGTGGGAATTGAGGAGTGGTGCGATTGGTTATTGGATAAAGTAAAGGAAAAGCAAGAGGCTAAGCAGGAAGCGGCCGTTTAATGAATACTTGGCACATCCATATTGAAGGTCAGGTGCAAGGGGTCGGATTTCGTCCTTTTGTCTTTGTTTTAGCTCGTGAGCATGGACTCAACGGCTGGGTAAATAATACCACAGATGGGGTGCATATTGTTTTCAACGCTGAGGAGACCCAAGCCAATGCATTCAAAAACAAAATATTGACGGATGCGCCGGCTTTGAGCAAAATTACGGCTTTGCACCTTAACTTATGGCCTGCTACCGCCTTTACGAAATTTGAGATTGTGCATAGTGATTCGGAGGCAGCTCCTAAGCTTTTATTGACGCCGGATTTTGCCCTTTGCACAGCCTGCAGGGAAGAGTTGAGGCAGATGGAGAATCGCCGTTTTTCGTATCCTTTTATCACTTGCACGCATTGTGGCCCTCGCTTCTCGATCGTCCAGGGACTACCTTACGATCGGACGAATACTGCCATGGACGCATTCCAGATGTGTTCGAGTTGTCGAGATGAATATGACAACCCACTGAATCGCCGCTACTACTCACAAACTAATTCTTGCCCTGATTGTGGTATTGCATTGAGTCTATACGATGCGGATCAAAACGAAGTAAGCCAGCAAGCGGAAGAAATCCTGGAGCGAATCTCACAATTCTGGGAAGTGGGTAAGATTGTGGCTATTAAGGGCATTGGCGGGTTTTTGTTGACTTGTGATGCTTCCAATGAGACGGCAGTAGCGGAGCTTCGTAAGCGCAAGCACCGCCCTAGCAAACCTTTTGCTGTAATGTACCCGAGAGAGCAGTTGTCGAAGGACTTCAACTTGGATAAAGCGGCCAGGGAGCTGTTAGAGGGGCCGATTGCACCCATTGTTCTGCTGGAAAAAGGAGTTCAAACCTCCATGGCCGAAGGAGTTGCGCCAGGATTGGAAAAAGTCGGGCTTATATTGCCTTATGCCCCGCTATTTGAATGCCTACTTCATTCCTTTGGGCGTGCAATCGTGGCCACAAGCGGGAATGTCAGTCATTCGCCGATCATCTATCAAGATCAAAAGGCCCTGCAAGAGCTGGTGGAAATCGCCGACTTCGTACTACTTCATAATCGGGACATCGCGCTTCCGCAAGATGATAGCGTCATAACCCATACCCTTTTTCAACAACATAAGATAATCCTACGCCGCTCTAGAGGGCTGGCTCCGACCTATATTAATCCGGATTTGGATCTTCCTACGGAAAGGATACTGGCGATGGGAGCCATGCTCAAAAGCACCTTTACGCTGCTCAATCAGGGCCATGTTTATGTGAGTCAATATTTAGGGGATTTGGCGCATTTTGATGCGCAGTTGAATTACCAATATACGATTCGACATTTCTTGAACCTGTTTCGTACGCGGCCAGCAGTTGTATTGATAGATCAGCATCCGTCCTATCCTTCTTTCCAGGTGGGTAAGGAATTAGCTGCTGAATATGGTGCTTCGGTCTACGCGATACAACATCATCAAGCTCATTTTGGGGCGGTTTTGGGAGAATGTAATCAGATACATACAGATGAGCCTATACTAGGCGTGATCTGGGACGGAACAGGACTCGGGGATGATCAGCAGATTTGGGGCGGCGAGTTCTTTGTCTACGAAGACTACCAGTTCCGCCGTAGTCATCACTTTGAGTATTTCGATTTTATACTGGGAGATAAGATGCCCCGCGAACCTCGCATCTCTGCGCTATCGGCGTGCTGGGATATTGATGGGGCAACGGCTTTGCTGCGGGAGAAATTTAATGAGCAGGAATGGAAACTCTATTCCAAGTTGCTTTCAAAAGAGAATCCACTGCAAACCTCTAGCTTGGGGCGGATATTTGATGCAGTAGCTGCTATGCTAGGGATTTTAGATCGTCAGACTTATGAAGGAGAAGCAGCCATGCGGCTAGAAGCAGCGGCTACCCGGTACTTCAAGCAATCGGGTTTGAATTTTTCGAGCTCCTACTTCGAAGCAAAAAAACTTTCTAGTCCTATTCCCACTCGCTCCTTGATGGGAGGCATTATCAAGGATCTACAAGCGGACAAAAACAAGGAATATATAGCGGCGAAATTCCACTATTCTCTGGTCCACCTGATACAATCAGTAGCGACCGAACTAAAAATCAAAAAACTCGCCTTTAGCGGAGGCGTTTTTCAAAATAGCTTGCTAGTTGATCTCCTACATCATCACTTGAGCGGTGAATTTGAGCTCTTTTTCCATCGGGAACTATCTCCCAATGACGAGAATATCTCTTTTGGTCAAGTAGTCTGTTATCAGATAAGAAAACATCGACAAGTAATTACAAACAATAAATCAAACGATCATGTGCTTAGCGATTCCTGGTAAAATAAAATCCATTGAATCCAAATTTGATGGATTGGTGCGAATGGCAAAAGTCTCTTTTGGAGGCATCATCAAGGAAGCCAGTTTGGAAATGGTTCCTCAGGCCAAAGTGGAGGACTATGTACTGGTACATGTTGGAGTAGCCATTAGCATAGTGGATGAGGAGGAAGCCAAAAAGACCTTTCAGTACCTGGAAGAAATGGGTGAAGTCGAAGAGGAGTTGAATATCTCCGATTTCCTCCCGGATAAAAAAGAGTACGCGGATTAATCCAACTAGTTCCTAGCTTAAAAACATTGCCATGAAGTTTCTAACAGAATATAGAGACCCAGATCTCGCCCAACGCTACTTGGAAGGAATACAAAACACGGTCACACGCCCCTGGACGATCATGGAGGTTTGTGGTGGGCAAACCCATAGCCTAGTGAAGAATGGCATTCTAAATATGCTGCCCAAGGAGATCAATATGGTCCACGGACCTGGTTGTCCGGTCTGCGTGACGCCCCTTCACCTAATTGATAAGGCCGTCTACTTGGCTGAGGAAAAGGATGTCATCTTATGCTCATACGGGGATATGCTGCGCGTACCGGGGTCGGAGAAGAGTTTGCTGGAGGCCAAGGCTAATGGCGCAGATATTAGAATTCTATACTCGCCCTTAGAAGCAGTCAATATTGCGGAGCAAAACCCGGATCGACAGATTGTTTTCTTTGCCGTAGGCTTTGAAACTACCGCGCCAGCCAATGCTTTGTCCGTGGTTCATGCGCATCGTCTTGGACTAACGAATTATGCTATCCTGGCCTCCCACGTATTGGTCCCTCCGGCCATTGAGGCGGTGATGGAGGATGAAGAAAGCCATATCCAAGCCTTTCTGGCAGCCGGTCATGTTTGTACGATTATGGGAACGCTGGAATATTATCCATTGGTGGAACGCTTCAAAGTTCCCGTTGTGATCACTGGCTTTGAGCCAGTAGATCTATTGCAAGGAATATTGATGACGGTCAAGCAATTGGAAAACGGAGAGGCAAAGGTCGAGAATCAATATTCTCGGATGGTCAAGGAATTTGGAAACCCCATGGCCCAAGATACCATCTATGAAGTTTTTCAAGTGACGGATAGATTGTGGAGAGGGATGGAAGTAATTCCTATGAGCGGATATGAGGTCAAGGAGAAGTACGAAGCCTTTGATGCTAAGAAGAAGTTTAATGTCAATATTCCCGAGGCGCCGGAAAATGAGGAGTGTATAGCTGGAGAAATCATGAAAGGGATCAAGAAGCCTTTCGAATGTCCCAATTTCGGTACCAAATGCAAACCTGAAAATCCGCTGGGAGCGCCCATGGTCAGCTCGGAAGGAGCTTGTGCTGCCTATTATCACTTCTCTGGTATGATCAACCAGCTAGAAGGTCAAGCCATATGAAAATCCTATTCCTGACTACGGCTTTTAATGGCATGGCACAACGTGCTTGGCTAGAGCTAGACCGATTGGATCATCAAGTGAAGGTCCAGATTGCAGCTAGCGAAGCAGTCATGTTGAGAGCTGTTCAGGAATTCGAACCGGAGCTCATCATAGCTCCATTTCTAAAGGCCAAAATACCGGAAACGATCTGGCGAAATCATCTTTGCTTGATCATTCACCCCGGAATCATCGGAGACCGAGGAGCTTCTTCTTTGGATTGGGCCATTTTGAAGCAAGCAGCAGAATGGGGCGTGACTATATTGCAGGCGGCCGAAAAGATGGATGCGGGAGACATCTGGGCATCGTACAGCTTTCCCATGCGGGAAACAACCAAAGCGAATCTCTATCGCCATGAAGTGACGCAAGCCGCCATGAAAGGTTTGCTGGAGGCTATTCAGCGTACCCAAGATAGAAGCTACTGCCCTACCCCACTGAAGGATGCTGATCCGCAGATCCGGGGTCGTTGGAATCGAAGTATTCGCCAAACGGATTTTCAATTTTCCTGGGAAGACAAGGCTAGCGATATCTTACGAAAGGTACGGGCTGCCGATAGCGCTCCTGGGGTTCTCATTGAACTTTTTGGATCGGAGTATTATGCTTTTGGTGGGCATGTAGAAGAAGAATTTGCGGGGGCAGCGGGAACCCTATTGGCACAGCGAAATAAAGCCGTTTGCATAGCAGCGGGGGAGCATTCGATCTGGCTAACCCACTTAAAGGCCAAGCAGGAAGGGGCAATCAAATTACCCGCAACTATCGCCTTGGGACCGCAGGCCAAGGCGATCCCCAAACATGAGCTCAGTCCCTTCGAGACTACTGGAACAGCGACCTTTCAGGAAATTCGATACGAAGAAGAAGGTGAAATTGGCTACATCCATTTTGATTTCTACAATGGAGCTATGGATACTGACCAATGCACGCGCCTACGTGAAACGATCTTTGCCGCGAAAAGCCGGCCCATTAAAATATTGGTATTGATGGGCGGAGTAGATGTATGGTCGAACGGTATAGATTTGAGTCAGATCGAATATGCCGAAAACCCCAATGATGTGGCTTGGGCAAATATTCAGGCGATTGATGACCTAATCCTAGAGATCATCGAATCTCCTAAACACTATCTGATCACTGCTTTGCAGGGAAATGCGGGAGCCGGTGGGGTGTCTTTCGCTTTAGCGGGAGATAAGGTAGTGGCCAGAAATGGTATTGTCCTGAATCCCCATACTAAAAACATGGGCCTATACGGATCGGAATATTGGACGTATTTACTCCCGAAGCGGATTGGCATTGAAAAGGCTAGGCAGTTTACAGAACAGTGCTTGCCTTGGGGAACAACGGTGGCAAAGGAAATTGGCTTACTTGATGATGCTTTTGAGGATACAGCAACGGGCTTCCGAAAACAAGTCCGCCAGCTCGCTCAGGAGATTGCCGCCCTACCCTATTTCGACAAGCTTCTCCTAGCCAAGACTTTCCAACGCAAAAAGGATGAACGCGTCAAACCTCTAGCTCAATATCGGGAGGAGGAACTAGAACGAATGTGGTCCAACTTCTATAAGAATGATCAAGGTTTTGCAGAAAAACGATTTCACTTTGTACATAAAATCTACGACCCCGAACAAGGCCAAATGGTGAAGGATCGAGACTGGTACAGCAGTCGAAGAAAGATTTATCGGCGCCGTAAGTGGGAGTCTATCGAATACAAATGATCTACCCGATCACCACCATTGCCGGAGAAATACAATTGACTTTTCATGAACGTACTTACACAGAAAGAGAAGAAGATAAAAATGCAGTTGTCTTGCCCCATGCCCAAGCTGGATTTTGATGTGATTACACTGGGACATGGTAGTGGAGGCTTGCTTACGAATAGGTTGCTAGATAGTGGAGTCTTTGACCTCCTGAAGAATGACCTCTTGGATAAGCGGCACGATGGTGCCATCTTGGATCTGCAAGGTAAAACGGCTTTTACCACGGACAGCTTTGTGATCTCTCCAATCTTTTTCCCGGGGGGGAATATCGGAGAGTTGGCGGTCAATGGTACGGTCAATGACCTGGCGATGTGTGGAGCCATTCCTCAATATCTCTCCCTGAGTTTTATCCTCGAAGAAGGCTTAGCCATGCAGGCCTTTTGGGATGTGCTAGTCGCCATCAAGTTTGCCTGCGAGGAAGCGGGCGTTCAGGTAGTTACGGGGGATACTAAGGTGGTAGAGCGAGGCAAGGGCGATCAGATATTTATTAATACGACAGGCGTCGGGCAACTCCACCCCAAAGCGAATATCGATATTCGCCAAGTGAAGGTGGGCGATAAGATTATTGTTAGTGATAACTTAGCTACGCATGGGATTGCGATTATGTCGATACGTGAAGGCTTGGAATTTGAAACCACGATTGAAAGTGATACACGTAACCTCAATCATACGGTACAAAATCTGCTGAATGAATTTGGCGAACAAATTCATCTACTGCGAGACCCCACGCGTGGAGGTGTGGGTACGGTATTAACAGAGATTTCGCGAGATACGAAATTGGGCATTGATATCCGGCAAAGAGATATTCCTGTTGATCAACAAGTGTATGGCGCCTGTTCGCTTTTGGGCTTAGATCCACTTTACGTAGCCAATGAGGGTATCTTTCTCGCCATCGTGGATGCAGCATGTGCCGAAGCCGTCGTAGACCAACTCCGAGGGCAAGCGGGCAGCCGGAATGCCTCGATCATTGGAGAAGTGGTACAGGATCATCCCCGACAGGTTGTTTTAACGAGTGGGATTGGAGGCAAGCGAGTGGTCAATATGCTAGTAGGAGAACAATTGCCGAGAATCTGTTAGTCATGAAAAATGATATTCGAGATAGAGCAGACATTCGCAAGTTGGTAACCTCTTTTTATGAACAGTTACTGAGGGAAGAGGACTTCAAGCATATCTTCTTGGAAGTGGCGGAGGTGGATGTACTCGATCATATTGACAAGTTGATTGACTTTTGGGAAAGTACCTTGTTTCAGGCTGGGAAATATAAAGGGGACACGGTAGAGGTCCACTTAGACCTAAATCATACATTCAAATTAAATGCCACTCATTTTAGCAGGTGGTTAGAAATTTTCAATCAGACCGTGAATGACCTTTTTGCAGGCGAAATAGCTAAGCAGGCCAAGCAAAAGGCCTTAACCTTGGCTACCATTATCAGATTGAAAATCGATGACCTCGAGCAGAGAAGATTGGAACTCAATAATTAGCATGAATAAAACGGAAACGATACAACTAGAAAAGCTAGTTAGTAAGATACGGCTCTTCAAGGGCGCCGAGGATAGCCCCTTGCTCGCCCCTAGAGGTGTTTTTTTGGTTGACAACAAGCTACTGGTGGCGGATACCGCACAAAACCGGCTATTTATTTGGAACCAATTACCGGACTCAGAATTCCAGCGCCCGGACATCGTGCTGGGGCAAGTAGCTAAGGCAAAAACCGGTAGAAATGCCAGTGGGAAGGTGAGTGCGTCCAGCCTGTTCTATCCTTCGGGAATCTGGTCGGATGGGAAAAAGCTCATTGTGGCAGATGCTTGGAATCATCGGGTGCTGGTTTGGTTAGCCATGCCTACAGAAGACGGGCAAGCGGCGGATGTGGTGATCGGCCAGCCTGATTTTGTCAGCAATGAACCCAATATTCAAGGAATTAGCCATGCTCCTAGCGCTAGCTCTTTGAATTGGCCGTATGGCGTCTTTTCAGATGGTGCACATCTTTGGATCGCTGATACAGGTAACCGAAGAGTACTCTACTACGAGCAGATTCCAACAAGCAACAATGCGCCGGCGGATAAAGTCATTGGCAAACCTTCCTTTACCGAAAGGGATTATGACCATCAGGATCCCATTTGGCCGTATTCTGTTAAAGTAAGTCCGAATGGTCAGATGACGATTACCGACACCCAATACTACCGGGTCTTATTATGGCAGGATTGGAAAACAGCTTTTGATCAAAAGGCGGATGTGGTCATTGGACAGCCCTCCTTTGAAGCGAATGGCCAAAACCAATTTGGCTGGTTTCCAAAGGCCAATACCCTGAACTGGTGCTATGATACCTGTTTTTACCAAGACGGGCTTTGGGTGGCGGATACCGGAAGCAGCAGAATCCTCTGGTTTGACGAAATTCCTGCTGAGCATAATACAGAAGCAAAGAACCTACTCGGGCAAGATGACTTTACCACGGGCAGTGAAAATAAGAATACGATCTGGAGTACCGAAGGAAGCTTGTATTGGCCCTTCCAAATCTGTGTGGAAGGTCAAACCATGGTCGCGGCGGATACCGGTAATCATCGTATCGTCATCAATCACCTAAACTTTTAATCCATCTTTAACGGTAAATAGTTAGAGCACTTTTTAATACTACTATGGAGGCATCATTTCCTTTACTATTCGCAGCAGTTATCGGTTTTGGTCACGCATTCGAAGCTGATCATCTGGTGGCGGTAGGCAATATTGTTACGAAACGAGACAAATTGAGATTGGCAGTCAAAGATGGTATCTATTGGGGCTTAGGACATACCTCCACCATCTTTCTGATTGGCTTGATCATGATTATTGGCAAGGCCACCTTCCTCAATGGCTACTTCAGCTACTTTGAAGCAGGCGTGGGCCTAATGTTGATTATATTGGGCATCTTTAGACTCTATCAATATTTCAGATCAGAGAAAAAAATAGCAGATTTGATGGATGCGGACAGTAACCATAATTTAGCCTATGGAGTTGGTCTGGTTCATGGATTGGCGGGGAGTGGAGCTATGATTCTCTTGGTGATGACCGAGATTCAAAGTAGCTTCAATAGTATGGTATACTTGCTCATATTCGGAATTGGATCCGTAGTAGGTATGCTGGTCGCGGCGGGTATTTTTAGTTTGCCGTTTTCCAAACGAATTACCAGTAATCAAAGCCTACAGTTGGCCTTAGTCTTGCTATCTTCTTTGCTATGCATCGGCTACGGTGGCTATGTGTTGATTGAAAATTTAGCATAGATGGAGGACTTCGACCCTAAAGAATTTCTATTGTTTGCTTTGCATCACTTTGGTCTGGAAGTACAGGATCAAGTAGGTAAAATGGTTTACTTAAAACAAGCGTATGCCGTTGAGGTGGAAGGCAAGAACCTTTTCAAATTACTACAAGAGGGGCAGGTCGTAGCACCATTCTCAGATGTAGAGGAGTTATGTACTTTTATAAAAATGGATATGCAACTCAATGAAGAAAGTTGAACTCAATATCATTGCACTAGCCAATAGTGAGTCCAGTAAAGGGAATTTCGCACTTATTCTCGAAGAGCAGAAGGGCTTTCGACGCCTGCCGATCATCATCGGTGGCTTCGAGGCGCAAGCCATTGCCGTATCCTTGGAGAAAATGCAACCCAACCGTCCTTTAACGCATGATCTTTTTAAAAACACCCTGGATGCTTCCGGCATTAACCTTTCTGAAGTAGTCATCACTGACCTGAAGGATGGCATATTCCACGCCAAGTTGATCGGAACCATTGCTGACGGCTCGCCTTTGCAGGTGGACGCACGAACCTCAGACGCCATTGCCCTGGCCGTTCGCTATGGCTGCCCGATCTTCACGACCGAAGAAATCATGGCAGCGGCAGGAATCGTACTTGACAGTCCCAGCAAGGCCTTCTCCAACAAACGAGGTAAGCTTTCAGATTATTCCTTAGAAGAACTAGAGCAATTGCTGGAACAGGTACTGGCCAAAGAGGACTATGAAAGTGCTTCCAAAATTCGCGATGCGATTAAGGGAAAACAGTAAGCTATGATTCCCTGATCAGACGAAGGAATGATAGCTTACTTTTCCTATACTTCCAGGCTAGGATACCGATGATCAGAAGGAGTTCACCACCAGCTCAATTTGATTGACGCCAGGCATCAAACGGATACTACCAAATGCGGTGCTGACCTTTTCCCCATTTACCTTCACCTCTTTTCCCCTAGTATCTACTAGTTCAAATTCCGCCACCATATTGGCGGGAATTTCCAGGGTATAGGACTGCCGTCGGTTGTTGATGAATTTATAAGCCCCCTTGATGGTCCCTCTAATCGTTGGCACCTCAATTTGACTATTTTTTAACTGACCCATTTGAGGTTTGATCTTGGCGACACCGAAGCCTGCTGTTTTGGGTTGAATCCCCCACAAGTATCGAGGAATAATATTGGCAGGAGCGGCGCCCCAGGCGTGGTTCCAGTCTGCATTGGGCTTGTACTTCATGTCCCAAGCCTCCAGGGTAATGGTGGAACCGATTTTGATCATATTATACCAGGAGCGATCATGCTGAGCTGTCATGAGTTCGAGCGCATAATCCGCTTCATTGGCATTATAGAGCGCTTCCATGAGATACTGGGATCCATAGACGCTGCAGGCCATTCCTCTGGATTTAATAAATTCGACGACTGATGCTTTATGCTGTTCTGGTACGATATTGAAAGCTAAGGCCATCATATTGGCGTGTAGGGAGGAGTGATCGGTTCCTTCGCCATCTACGTAAGCTCCCGTTTCAGGGTTAAACAGCTTTTCATTGATGGATTTTTTGGCCTGTAATGCCATCAGCTCAAATTCCGTGGCCTCTTCCGTTTTTTCCAATACTTGCGCGAATTCAGCCATGATCTTCATATTTTGATAGAAGAGGCTGTTGATTACCGTACTGATGGGTTTAAATACGAAGCCATCTCTTTCCCCTGTGACATTCGGATCACCTCCCCATTTTGCGGGGGGCCAATCCACAATATCTCTCAATTTGATTTTTGGATCCTTAAAACCGAGTTTCTTCATGAATTCGGGCGTGACCTTGGAGGAACTGATGAGTCCATCGTCCCGGCGCAACTCCAGCAGCGTTTTATGCTTGAGGGGTTCATAATACTTCTTGATCAATTCCGTATTCCCGGTGTATTGATAATCGGCATAGAACATTAACGCCACGTGCTGTTGCCATTCCGTTGGCCAGGTCGGGTATTCCATAAAGTACTCAATGGTTCGCCGCGCAATGGCATACTCACGATCAGTAGTATAGTGACTCAGTTGATTTAGGTACGCATCTGCTTCGTAGGGAATTCGTTCTCTATCTCCATCTACGTAGTAACCGGCAAAGGTGGTGGCCTTGATGGAATAGCGACAAAGATCCCACACTTCATTTAGTATTTCGTTGGAACTTTTGAAACTGCTCTGGGTGTCATCCCAATAACTGTGATAAGCCAATTGAGTAAAGTCACTTTCTTCCAACTTTCCTCGGGCATTTTCAATTTCAGCATACCTAAAGGGAAGCAAAATGGGGAAGGAATCTGGCATGGTAACCGCTATGGACTTTGTATTTCGTTCGTCGGGTATGAGTGGTAGCGTATATACTTTTTGATCAGGGGTAACTGGAATTTCTACTTCGGCATAGCGGATATGCCCGCCTGGCTTTTGGTTTATTTTCCCATTCATTCGCTGTTCTCCGATCCGGACGGTGAGCGTGTGAGCACGTTTGGCTTCGTAATGAATCTCCATGTTGGCAAAGGCGGCCTTACCAAAATCGATGAAGTAAGTTTTGTCTTTCCATTGATCAAAAATCTTTGGCTTGATGCGATCTACCTGAAAGAAATTGGGCGTGGTAATCATCGTTCCCTGCTCACCAAGCTGAAAGGCTTGTGCGGCGGAATAGCGAGTCAATCGGTTGACTTCATCCCAAATACGGACTTTCCAATAGTACTTACCTCCAGTTTGGAGTGCAGCACCTCGATATTCAATATCGGTAGATTGATCTCCCCTCACCTGGCCACTATCCCAAACATCTCCGATATTATCGTCAATCTTCTGTTGGGATGAAGCAACCAATAGTTGATAAGCAGATTGATAAACGGATTCCTTCGGGACAATCCAGTTAAATTCAGGCGTATTATCCTGAATAGCAATGGTGGAGGGTTCTCGAATGAATTCTACGGATAGATCGTAAGGCGGTTTTGAATAAGCATCACTCTGCTTGCGAATCAATTCATTGCACTTTTGCCGCAGCTCCTCTAAAACTGCCCGATGTCCTGGATCTTTTGCCAGATTGTTGATCTCTTTGGGGTCCTTATTCAGGTCGTATAATTCCTCAAAAGACTGATCATTGACATAGCGGAAATATTTCCAGTCCTTTGTTCGGATGCCTTCACTGGGGGGAATATTCTTAAACTCCCAAAGATGCTCAATGAGTACGGTATCTCTATTTATGGTCTTGCTTTTTCCCTGCACGATCGGTAGTAAACTCGTACCCTGCCAAGAAGCGGGAGATGGCATCCCTGCTAGGTCTAAGATGGTGGAGGGTACATCTACATTTTGCGCCAGCTCATCTATATCTTGATGTTGATCAGCTCTGGGGTCAAAAATAATCAAGGGAACACGGATGGAGTTATCATATAACAACCATTTCCCGGCGAATTGTCTTTCCCCTAAGAAATAGCCATTGTCGCCCATAACAATGATGACGGTATTCTTATCTAAGCCCTTCTCTGCTAGTTTCTTTCGGATCTTGCCAATCTCCAGATCAATTCCGGAAATCATTCGATAGTAACCCTTGACACTGTGCTGGTATTTTTCTGGGGTATCATATCTCCACTTCCAGCGTACACGATTGAAACCTGCTCGCACGAAGTCTGGTTGTTCATCAAAATACTTATCCTCGCCCAAGTTTGGCCCCGGCATCTCTATGTCTTGCAATAGCTCATCCGTAGTCTCTTGCCAAAAGTATTGATCCTTGGCTGAGTCATGGGCGTGTGGTGCGCTAAAACTAAGGGAAAGACAGAAAGGCTTTCCGGACTGGGCACCCTCTATGAAGTCTAGCGCTTTCTGGCCAGTATAGCGAGTCAGGTGTACCGTGTCCTTACCTAGTTTTTTGTAATAATACCCTCGCCGATCCTTATAAGCGCCATTGCGATCATAGGATTCATATTGATCAAATAATTCATCTGGTCGATTATACCGGATGCCATATTTCCCATAAAAGCCGGTGTGATAACCTGCGTCTTTGAGCAATTTAGGGTAGGCTTGTTCCATATAGGAATCTCGTACATTTCCCGTTTGGAAGGTGTAGCGATGAGTTCGCTCGTAAAGGCCGGTGAAGATACTCACTCTGCTGGCGGCACAAATGGGGGTGCTGACCATGGCATTCTTAAAGTAGGTCCCGTTTTCTGCCAGCTTATCCATTTCTGGGGTATGAATCAGTGAATTTCCTTGATATCCAAGGGCGTCAAAACGTTGATCATCGGTAAGAATGAAAATGATGTTTGGTTTTTGTTGTCCCTGGAGCATTAACGGCCCTAAGAAAGTCAAGAGTGTCAATAGAAGGGCATTTAATTTATGCTTCATTTTTCCCATTTTTTTGAAATACGAACTTGTTTAATGTGTTGATGGCCTTTCGACCAGTTGTGGTTTTTATTTTGTTTTGACCAAGGCCACCCAGTCTTCTGTCACCGCTTCGGGGGGACTTCCTAATGACTGAATCCCGGGGCCACTGATGGATGGTATAGTACCAGTCCTAAGTGTCCCACCATTTCTAGGGTCATACCAGTTTACCGAAAAGGTTTTATTCGTTTGACCTAAATTCAAAGCTGTTTTACTACTGCCGGGGCGCATATATACGGCATATACTTCATCTATTACTGCCAAACAATAGGAGGAAGTATCTGGGGTTAATTCATCAGCTGGTAGCATCTCCCAATAGGGCAAATGCTCCTCAAAAAAGGTACGAGCATGGCGATTTTGATCCCAAAATAAATCTCGACTCCGAAAATCCTGGCAGGTAAGATCTGAATGGGGACTGTCATAGCCGAAATACCATTCTACGCCGAATCCACTGGCCATCAAAGTGCCCCATAATGCATTAGATCTAGCCAGGTTGTGTGTTGGGTCCTCTTCATCCGGTAGCAAGGCAATATTGGCTTTGCCGGGTTCATCCACGGCTAATGCCCAGGCTTTGCCGGTTGAATCAGACTTAGCTCTCCACTTCAAAACTCGCGGATGGACGTCGTAAAACTCAGCATGTCGCAATTGCAAAGAAGCCCCGGTAAGAGGAGATTGATTTCCAATTAGGCCTCCATAGCGGTCATCCTTGTTAGGAAAAGTATGGATGACTAGGTGATGATGATAGGGATCTAAGCGCTCAACATATCGAGCCACTTTCTTGACTTCCTCCAAGGGCTGGTTGTTTTCCTCACCTAGGTTCCAGTTCAAGGCCAGGTGATGCCCAAAGCGAGCGATCAACTCCCGATAATAGAGCTTCCCTTCGGTGCCGAATACGCCATCATCCATCAAGTGATCGGTTTCGGTTTCGTGGGTTTTGAAATGAAGAAACATCCCCTTTTGCTCAGCGTACTGCAGGATCCGCTCCCATTGTTCGAGTTTACTGACATCAAAGCGGGCAGTGTGGAAATGTGTTCTCCAAGCTTCCTTATTCTTTTTGCTATTGGCATATTTCGTGTATGCCGCTTCCTCAGACTTCAGCAGGTAGGGAAAGACATTTCTATCATCCCCATCTATATTGAAGGTGAGGAAGGAAAAAACATTCAGGTTTTCAGAAGCGAGATAGTTAATCGCCCCGAGCAGGTTTTTGCCCTTTTCTCCTTTCCAAACGAAAGAAGCTGCTTCGTCAGTAAAGTCTTTTGCAT
>JAHQWA010000559.1 GCA_019634045.1 Saprospiraceae bacterium | reverse complement strand
TCGCAGAGTGAAAACACAGTAGCTGTTATTATCACTTTGGTCTGTGGCTCGCCATTGGATTTCGTAGAAACCTGGCTCGAAAAAACCGCTGTGATCACTAGCCCAGGCAGAGAAGTCTCCTAGGGGATCCCATTCCTCATTATCCGCTATCGGCCGATAACGAGATAGTAGAATCGGGATGCCGCAATTGTCTGAAGCTACCAATTTAGGTAGATTAACATAAGAGCCGCACTCTGATTGATCTGTACTAACAGTCATAGCCTGTGGACAAGAGATTGTAGGAGTGGTAACATCTTTTACCGTGACCGTGGCGGTACAGGAACTAGCTAGATCACCATCATCAATGATAAGGGTGACAACATGAGTTCCCAGTTCAAGGGGACCAGTCTGGTCTAAGCTGAAGCTAATTTGATCACCATCGGGGTCAGTAGAGCCACCATCGATTTGAATCGCGTTGATCGCCACCTGGCAGTCTTCTCCTACCTCTACTGTAATATCCTGGCAGACGGCAATAGGAGCTTGGTTGCAATAGCTGTTGGGGTCCGTTACCGTCACTGAAGCATTACATCTTTTAGAATTGTTTGCAGCATCTGTTATCTCCAAGCGAAGGCTGTAGGTATTCCCAACCCTATCACAGTCAAAAGAGGTTAGCCCTTCCTCAATCTTGAAACTAAGGGGCCCACAGTTATCAGTGGAAGTGCCCGCAATTTGTTCTGGTGTAATAGTGACCTCGCCTGCTTCGTCTAGCTGTACGGTGATATCCTGGCAAAGCACGTTTGGCGCTAGCTCATCCACTACGGTAACAGTGGCCTGACAGCTGCTGGTGTTTCCATTTCCACCCGTTGCAGTGAGGGTGACGGTATTATTACCCAAGTCATCGCAAGAGAAGTCCGTTTTGTCCAGATTGAGACTAGCGATTCCACAGGCATCGTTGGAACCATTGTCGATAGCCGCTGTACTAATAGTAGCATGGCCTGTTTCATCCAGCTGTACGGTGATATCCTGGCAAAGGGTGTTTGGCGCTAGCTCACCCACTACGGTAACAGTGGCCTGACAGCTGCTGGTGTTTCCACTTTCATCTGTTGCAGTCAACATTACGGTATTATTACCCAAGTCATCGCAAGAGAAGTCCGTTTTGTCCAGATTGAGACTAGTGATTCCACAGACATCATTGGAACCATTGTCTATATCAGCAGTCGTAATAGATGCATTGCCGTCTGCATCTAATTGAGCAGTTATATCCTGACAAAGGACTTCGGGTTCGGTATCGTCTTGCACCGTAACATTGAAGTTACATACCGTCCTGTTCCCCGAGCCATCAATGGCTTCTAATCCACGTTCGTTGACTCCTATATCTTCACAGGTCAATGTTGTAGCACCTATGAAAGCAATGCTAGCTAGCTCACAATTATCGCTGGCATGTTGAAAGTATACAGATTTGTATATTACTATGGAGAAGGAGCCGGCCGCCCCCCTAAGCTGTACGGTCAAATCTTGGCATTGTGCTATTACGGGAGCGATGTTATCCACTACGGTGACCTGGCCGGTACAACTACTTTCATTCCCTTCTTGATCGGTAGCGGTTAAGGTAATATCCTGAACCCCTATATCTTCACAATCAAATGTCGTTCGAGAAGCAGTGAACGTTAAGTTGCAATGATCGGTACTTCCGCCATCCAACTCGGTTGGGTCGAGGATGTAGCTGCCATTCTCATCTAGAGCAACTTCTACGTCTTGGCAAACTGCAACTGGATTGGTGTTATCGATTACATTGACTGTAGTAGTACAGTTACTTTGATTATTCCGATCGTCTGTGACCGTCAGGGTAACCTCATTCGTTCCTACATGGCTACAATCGAAATCAGATTGACTAATATCGTAAGATAATTGAGTACAATTGTTGGAAAGGCTACCATTGTCTATTACCGTATAATCGATAGAAACACTTCCATCAACAAGAATAGCAGAAGCCGTGCTTTTGCAATTGGCCGTAGGTGTGTTGTTATCCGTGATAATGATGGTGCTAGAGCAGCTCGCTACATTTTGGCCACTACCTACGGTAAGTGTAACAATATTTTCCCCCAGCATGGTGCAATTGAAAGTGCTCGGACTAATACTCATGCCAGTTGGACATCCTCCCAAAGATGACCCATTATCGATGTCATCGGCACTGAGCACTACTGTCCCCTCGTCGAGATTGAAGCTCGGACTCTCCTTACATTTAGCTACTGCTTGTTCACTGGATGACAGTTGTACCCGAACATTGGCCTGGCAGGAAGAAGATAGGTTGTGAGACCCGGTTGACGTGAGGGTGACCGTATTATTTCCAAGATCATTGCAATCAAAACTCGTTTTCGAAGCTGTCAGCACCGGATCGCAAGGGCCAGTAGATCCACCATCAATCAAGTTGGCCAGACCCGTATTGGAATAGGTTCCATTAGTTAAATCTACGGTGATGTTCTTACAGACAGCTTTGGGGGCTTCATTGGTTACTCCGACGGTAAAGGTGTAGGTTTGTACTACTGCATTAATACTTGTGTTCTTTACAAAAGCGGTATAAGTACCTGCTCGCATGGACCTGAACAGACCATTACCCAGATGATTCCAGCCATTGATCGGTTCAAGTGACCATTCTAGTTGTGAGTCACAATTATTGCCCCCTCTCAAGGCATACTCCAATTGGATTCTCCCCTGGTCGCCAGCGGCACAAAGTGGGTTGATATAAGTAAAGCCCGATATATCGGCTGAACAAAGATTTTTAAAATTGTATAACACATATCCAGCGTTGGTACCGGAGTTACGGCTTCCTTCAGTAATGTTAGTACCATAAGTATAGTTTGGGTTGGCATAACTACCGCCGCCGCCGCCGTTGTTGACATTACCACCACCGCCACCACCGGAATATCCACCGCCACCGCCGCCTGCATCCTCTCCTAGTCCGCCACCGCCAAAACCCCATCCACCACGTAAGCCGTATTCTCCATCCCCACCAGTGCCACCTGCTGGAAAGCCAGCTTGCCCTTCTTTATTATAGAGACCCTTACCCGGCGAAAACGCGCCACCGCCGCCACCAGCGAGGTCACCACTACCGATCGTTCCGCCCCCATCTCCACCATTACCATTTGACCCACCATTTCCAGCGGAACCACCTGCACCATTACCTCCTTGGGTAGTGGCTCGGCCTCCTTGTCCAGCTTGGCTATCTGTACATTCGCCAAAGACATTGCCCTGGAAGGCTCCTCCTCCTCCTCCTCCTACAGCGAGGATATCCCAATTATCATCTTGGCCGTCTCGATTGAATAGTACGGCAGTACCGCCGCCGCCGCCACCTACTGTATATTTAGTACCTCCAGTCTTCCCATTGCTACCGACCTCCCCAACGATAAAACGCACATAACTCCCCCGAGGAAGTTGCCCTTCTCCATCACCAATAAGGATCGTGACTTCGGCCGTTGCTCCATCACCTCCCCAGGATTTGCAATCATCACCCGCTTGTGCATACCCGCCGTCTGCCCCTCTTACACGAAAGAAAATGGCATTATAGGGTGTATTTGGGGGGATATAAAAATCTTTATAGGAATTAGAAGCATATGTTGTGTGGTTGTTACCATCGTCATTCATTTCAGTACCGAATAATGGTGTGAATACGACCTCTCCATCTTGAGCGAATGAGGATATTGAAAAGAAATATAGGATCACGAAACTTAAAGCAAACCTTCGGGGAGCTTTATGTAGGACAAATTCCCTGGATTTCCAGTGAACAATAAAATTTGATATCCTGTTTGGTTGCCCGCCCATAAAGAGGCTGAAAGGATCTAGAATTCTTGTGTTTGTGTTTTTCATCAGTTGAAATTTAAAAACAGGCAATAGGAGATTAGGCCTGACCCCACTGGATCACGGATAGTTAAGACCTATTACAGCCTGCCTATTTGGTTATGATTGTGTTTTAATGACCACTTCATCTTGGAGGCCAGAATGAAGTACGTCTACTTGCTATCTGTCTTTTCTCGAGGAAGGAAACAGTGCAATAGTTGTAAAGGCGAGAATAGGAAATAGATTGTTTTTCTGACCCTACAAAGATGTAGGAAGCCCCAATAAATAACTTGGACTGTAGTCTTTAAAACTTGGATATTTGTGCCGAATACTTGCACTATTGTTGCCAGAACTTGGACTATTGTAAACGAGGTGGTTTTAATGTTTTGATTTACAGGTGTTTAAGGTATTGGGTCGGATTAGGGTTCATTGATCTGACTTGCATTCTCTTTTAGCTGATTTTAGGAGCGTTTTGGATTTTTCTTTATTGATCTTAGCCAATACTACCGTTTTAGGCATGCCAGGAAATGATCAGGGCCATCTTGAAGGAAGTACAAATATTGGGATGGCTTAAGTAAGAGAGACGGAAGATGGAGGCACTTCTTTATTGAGGGCGTAAAAAAAGAGGAGCCCAAAGCAGGACTCCTCCTCACATATAAACCTATTTCAACTCATGATAGGCTATATAAACCTATTAGCTTAGGGTGAACATTATTTATTAATTAGCGACACTTTGGTCGTGATCCATTTTTTGTCCACTCGTAATCGAAGCAGGTAGATGCCCGTTGGGAGGTTTTCTCCTCTGCTGCTTTGTCCATCCCACTGATAGCGATGGTTGCCGGCATCTAGTCGGGCATTTTCCACGCTTTGAACACGCTGTCCATGGAGATTGTAGATCTCCAGAGTTACGTCAGAAGCTGTAGGTAGGGTAAACTCGATTTGTGTTTGCTCGGCGAATGGATTGGGTGCTACGCTTAGCTTTAGGTCAGCCTGTAACCCTTTTCCAAGTGCCGTCTCTCCCACGTTTTCGATGGCTGCTGGAGTGGCATCTGGGGATACTGCCAATGAGCTATAAGCGTCACCCATTACTTTCACATGCTTAATTACTGCAGTGGCAGGAGCGTCAGAACTCTTACTGTATAAGACCAGCCCTGCGTAGATACAATCTTCGAAGTTGGGGAAGTTGATCGTATGTGAAAGCCTCCAATAGGTGCCATTGGTGGAGGTGTAGGTCTTGAACTTGGTCCCTTTTCGAACAATTTTCAGCCATTCAACATTGGAGCGATGCTTACTTTTGAAAGAAATGCTGCCGCCGGTTGAGCTACGGTATTCGGTTCTCGTTCTTGGGGTCAAATCCTTGATTTTGCTCACAAAACGTGCACCAGGAATATTATCTTCCATCATGATGACCCCCACACGGGCATTACTGCTTAGGGAGGCAATATTTGCGATAATCTCTCCGTCACCACATAATTCTGTGGCTACAAGAGATAATTCACCGTATGGGTAGCCAGAACAGTCATCAGCTGTCAAGGTGAAGCTCTCTTCCTCCGAATCATAAGTGGCTGCTGCACCCGTTGGACAATCGATGTCACTGGCTTCAAAACTACATGGTAGGCCGGTCACGCTTACTGCTGCAGAGCAAGTACTAGTGTTGCCACTCGGGTCTGCGGCTACAACCTCCGCCATTAGGGTTTGTCCGATGTCTTGGCAACTGACTTCGATGATGCTTTGACTCACAAAGACTACGGTGCCGCAGGCGTCAAAGGAAGCGACTTCATCGAAAATGGCGGTGGGATCGATGGCTAAGGTTGCCTCCCCATTGAAGTTGATGCTTATATCCTGGCAGACGACCGTAGGTGCTTCTTCATCGATCACAGTCAAGGTATAGCTGCAGAAGCCTGTATTATTGGAATCATCCTTGGCGCGCCATTGGATCTCATAGGAGCCTAATTCAAAGAAGCCATTGTGATCATTGGCCCAGGACGACCAGCTACCAGCAGGGTCTCCGTTTTCATCCAATAGTCGGTAACGAGATTTTAGATTCTTAATGCCACAATTATCTGTTGGTGCTGCTTTTGGAAGGCTGACATATGCTCCACATTCTCCTGGGGCGGTATTGACGAACATGTCCTGTGGGCAAGTTAAGCTCGGATCGGTTTCATCGCTTACAGTTACAGTACTGGTGCAGGAAGCGTTATTGCCAGCAACATCAGTTAAGGTGTAAGTATCCTCAAAGGAACCCATGTCTTCACAATCCACTGTTACTAAGGTGGAAGAAACTAGGGCAAATCCACAGTTATCCGTGCTTCCATCGTCTAGGTCAGATTTCAAATAGCTACCTAGGCCATTTTCATCTAGGGTTACGGTTATGTCTTTACACTGCATGCTCGGAGGCACCACATCTCGAGTGGTGATGCTAGAGGTGCAGGTAGCGGAATTACCAGATTCGTCAGTAACGGTTACTACTTGTGCCACGGTTAAAGGAACCGTATTACAGCCGACGGAAATGCTGCCGCCTGAAATCGAAATAGAAGCAATACCACAATTGTCCGAACTTCCTCCATCCAGATCTGCTGCACTAAGAATGACATCCAGATCATCTGTAAGATCAATCGTAAGGTCCTGACAAACAGCTATAGGAGCGGTATTGTCTTCCACCGTAACCGATGCGGTGCATGATCGCTCACTCCCATCCTCATCAGAGACCGTAAGGGTGACCGTATTGTCCCCTAGATTATCACAATCAAAGCTATTGATATCCAAAGAAAGATTGACCTCGCTGCAAGCCGCAAAGGACCCATTGCCGATTTGATCAGGGGTGATACTGGCCTCTCCATTTTGATCTAAGGCTACCGTGATATCTGTGCATTCAGCAGTAAGACCAGGTATTATCAATACTATTGCCTGACAAGAACTAGAGCTCCCGAATTCATCCGTTGCAGTCAGCGTTACGGTATTGCTACCTTTGCTATCACAGGAAAAGCTGCTTTGGTCAAGGCTAAGGTCAACTTCAATGCCAGGACAAGGTACCGTTACTTTCTTTTTGACCCATTCAGGACTAATCTCAGCTACTCCATTTGGTTCTATCACGGTCTCAATGTCTTGGCAAACCACTTCAGGGGCTTGGGCAACCACTCTTACAGTCGTTTCACAAATGTTCTGGTTACCGTAGGCATCCGTTGCCACTAGTGATACGATTCTATCCATATTGATCACATCGCAGCCTTGTGTAGCGCCAGAGAGCTGAAGGCTGATGGAGGAGCAGGCATCACTAGAGCCATCATCTATGTCTAGTACAGAAATAGTACTAAATCCTTGTTCTCCAACTTCTAAGGTGAAGCTATTATTAGGAATACAGCGGGCAATGGGAGCGATCTGATCTTCCACCGTAACGCTTGCAGTACAGCTGCTACTGAGTTCCCCGTCGCTAACGCTTAGCGTAACGGAATAATCCCCAAGAGGAAAGGGGCCGGTATTGTCCAAGCTAAAGCTGAGAAGGTCATCATTTGGATCTGAAGAACCGTCATTGATCTGCTCTGCAGTGATGCTAGCTTCACAGGTTTCATCTACTGATACAGTAATATCCTGACAGTTAGCAGTTGGGGCTTCGTTGGTATGACCGCTCTCGACGACCACTATCGTGGAACAGGTACTTGTATTGTCAGCATTATCTACTACGGTAAGGGTTACCTCGTTTTCGCCTATATCAGCAGTAGTAAAATTACTTTTATCAATTAAAGACCAGGCAATGCCGCATTCATCGCTTGACCCGCCATCTACATCAGCAGGGCTAATACTAGCAGTTCCCGTATTTTCATCCAGCACAACTGTAAGACCGTTATCTCCGATGAAGGTTTCAAAAGGCATGTCGAATTGAGATGACACTGAGGATTGGAGGACTAGCGAGCCATCAGAGTATGGATTGTTTGCCCGACGCGTTCCGATTCCGGCAGGATTATTATTTGGGGAACGATTCGCTCTAAGTACAATCGTATACTGATTTCCGGCTGTAATTTGGGCAGGGGTTGAAAAGGTAATTTCAAGCCATTGTTCTGGAGTGATTCCGGTAGTAGCCAGTGGGATGGCTTCAACGGAAGATAGGGTTGTACCCGTGATGGTTTCTCCTTCCTGAATTTCAATAGTTGGCGCTATTGTTTGCCCTGAACCGGCAACCCCATACATATAAACTCTGACTGTGCTTAAAGAGCCGGTTAGCCCGGCTGTAAAACTTTGTCCAAAGTTGCTAGCTCCTTGGTTTTGGGCTCCTATTTCCAGCTGATTCTGATCTGAAATGGAGGCCCCTTTACATAGGGCTGTTGGCGCTGTATTATCTTCTACCGTGACTTTGGCTTCGCAGCTACTTTGATTATTGTAAATGTCTGTGGCTGTCAAAGTTACGGCCTGTTCCCCAACATCATCACAGTCAAATGCAGTAACATCCAGGGATAAACTAAAAGAAGAACAAGCATCCGTAGTCCCGCCATCTACCATATCGGGGGTGATGGTGGCGCTTCCTGTTGCATCAAGGGCCACACTGATGTCTTGACACACGATATTAGGATCCCCGGTTTCCGTAAGGGTTACGGTAAAGGTGCATTCGCCAGTATTACCTGCTGCGTCTGTTACCTGGAAGATCACCTCGTTTTCGCCAATGTTAGAGCAGTCAAAACCCGACTTGCTAAAGCTCGAGCTGACAATGCCACAATTATCAGATGAAGAGGCTGCGAATGAGTTTTTGTATACGCCAATCCCAAAGCCATTTCCGGTCATATTGAAGTTCAGGTCTGTGCAGTATGCTGCTGGGGCTATGTTGTCGGCAACAGTTACATTCGCCGTGCAATTGGCTTCAAGACCGACTGGGTCCCTGACGTACAGTGTCACAGTCGTGGTGGTGCCTAAATCATCACAATCGAAATCCGTTCGAGAAGCAGTAAATGAACTGATGCCGCAATTATCGGAACTGCCATTATCCAATTCACTAGGATCTAAAGTGTAGGTTCCATTTTCATCCAGACCAATCGTAATGTCTTGGCATGAAGGGACGGGAGTGCTATTATCCTGTATCGTCATAGCAAATGTACAGGAGCTGGTTTTTCCATTGCCGTCGGTTACGGTTAATGTTAGCGTATTTGGTCCCGCATCATCGCAGTCAAAAGTAGTTTGGTCCAGGCTATAAGTTAGGTCAGTACAATTGTTCGCGAAGCTGCCAAAATCAACTTCTGCAGCAGTGATAGCAACGCTCCCATTCTCATCTAGCGATTTGAAGATGGTCTCTTCTTGACAGACTGCTGTCGGACCCTGCTGACTATCTTGAATAGTTACTGTAGTAGTACAACTAGCCATATTATTTCCATTTCCAACTGTGAGCGTTACGGTTTGTTCTCCGATATCATCACAACCGAAAGAGGAGGGAGTTACGGCAATACTATTGGAACAGAATCCGGTGTAAGACCCATTGTCAATATCTGCTGGAGAGAGGCTAACCGAATTCCCTCCCTGCAACTCAATTGTTTTAGCAGGCTGACAAATAGCCGTCACGGGATCAGAAGGATCTTCTTGGACCGTTACAGATGTCGCACAACTGCTGGAGAGTCCGTGTGAACCTGTGATAGTCAAGGTAACCAGGCTTAGCCCAATATCGCTACAATCAAAACTGGTTTGCGAAATAGAAATCACTGGATCACAGACGCCAGAAGATCCATTGTCTATGAGGTCTGCGAAATCGTCATTAGAATAGGAACCATTGACCAGATTGACTATGGCAGGTTTACATCTTGCCACGGGTTCTTCATCTGTCACTTCAATAGAGATCGACTTCGTATTTACAATTAGGTCAAGATCAGTGTTTGTAACTTGCACCGTATAGTCGCCGACTCTTACTGATCGAATTTCCCCATTACCTTCATGACGCCAGCCATTCACTGGATCTAGGGCAAAGTCCAAGCTGCTGTTGCATACAGATCCTCCGAATTGGGTGTAATCCAATTGAATTCTACCTAGGTCGTTTTCAGCACAGATCGGATTGATAAAGTCAAAGCCATTGACTACTGCCAGGCATTGTTCTTCAACGCTATAAGAACCTATACCTTGTTTAGGATCATTCGTGGTTGCGCCACCGTACTTTTTGCCACCGTAGACATATTGAGCGTCAAAGTAGCTACCACCACCACCTCCATTTTCATATTTAGCACCGCCGCCGCCACCCGAATATCCACCACCACCGCCGCCACCATTTAAGGCACCGCCGCCACCCGTCAAACCAGGGCCTCCATTGGCGCCAGCTTGAGCACCGTAACCACCTAATCCCCAAAAATCCCCATTTTCAATATCGGGCGCAGTTCCACCCGCAGGATTACCACCATCTGTATTTTCTCCATCACCATAGAGTCCAGCACCGCCACCCGAACCATTAGCATCGCAGTTACCGCAGCCTCCTCCAGAACCATTTTCCCCTCCATCTCCTCTGGTAAAGCCAACTGATCCGGTAGCCCCACCTCCATTTCCACCATCTTCTGTAATTCTTCCCCCCCCACCCGCTTGGTGGTCAACGCAGACGAGAAGGGCTAAACCTTGATAGGCCCCACCTCCGCCGCCGGCAACTGCAAGTACTTTCCATTCGCCGTTCCAGTAAGCTAACAGGCCAGTGGCTCCGCCACCCCCACCAGCTCCAGCTAAGCCATCAGTAATTTTAGATTCCCCAGCATCTCCAGGTACAAACCGTATATAAGTACCCACGGGGATTTGACCTGGACCATCCCCAACGATCAGCCTTCCGGATACCTCGGCTCCTCGCCCGCCTTGAGCAGTGCAGATTCCCCCAGAACCCACTTCCGCCTTGCCACCATCTCCACCTTTGATCAAAAAATTGATCATATTACCGTTCATATTTGCTGGAATCTTAAAGGTCTCAATTCCATCATCATAATTATATTCATGCCACTCTCCATCATCATCTATTTCTGGGATACTTGTTTGTGCAGTAAGGGATAGGGAGAACATATAGCAAAATGAAAATATCAAAAGTATAAAACGGGACCGCTGGTGTTTATTTGGGGTAAACATGGGGGCATTATGGCTCTCCTTTAGGTTGGATGAGATTACCCTGGAAATCAGTCCAGCTGGTTGTTTAAATAATTTGAAGTTGAGTTGAAAATTAGTACTTTTCATTGGTAAAAAGGTTTAAATAGACCATGTAGTGGCAGCTAGTAATTGGGTGTAGTTCCAGATTTGCCTCTGTTCATGATCTGTAGTTGATAGATTTGAAATAAGTTTTGATTCAAATAGTGTTGGCTAGACATAGCACCGCCAGGGAGTCTGTAAACAGTTTGTTGAGACTCTTCTTAGGATACTATTGTGTCGTCTGCACAATTGAAAAATTGACGCCTAACAACTTTTAGCTTGAAAGCTATTTGTTCTAGTGAGCCAGAATCCGGGATTTCTTGACAGAAATTGCCAGAAAAGGATGGAACAATGGCTGCCCTCAGACATCAAGACTTCTTTTGTGATTATTAAGGTATTGGAAGAGGGGGGAGGCAAGGGGTATTTTGGGTATACCTTGCCTAGTGGTCGAGCAAAGTAGGGGGCTCCAAGGAAGAGCTGCCTAATTTGTCTATTTTAGGTTTTTATGTGTTATGAAATAGGTTGTTCATTTGGCTTCATGTTTTGAGTTAGGCTTTACACTTTTGAACGACAAGTGACGGGCCTACAATAATGAAGCAGGTTTGGGTCAGAAGAGTAGGAATAGGAAGAATAGGTTTAATTTGCTGACAAGACAAAGATGCGGGAAGTCGCCCAAAGGCCTTATGAATTATGTGCCGGATCTTTGTAATATTGTTTCTAGGCTTTATAATTATGTGTCAATTCTTTGTAATTATGTGTCAGGGCTTAGTTGTAAGTGGCTGATGTACAGGTTTTTGTGTCTTTTGTGTGGAAGCGTGTAGATTTATTCTTCGATACATACTTCCTTCTTTCTTAACTTAAGCATTGAATCCTCGTGCTGTTTTAGAAAAGCTATATCGATCAAGATTGTGTACTGGCAGTTCCACATAACATCCCTTTTGCTGTTCTTCTCCTTTGCTGTTGCCGAGGCGCAGGAGTTCGCCTCCTTGCCCAAGCTGGTCCCTTCCTATACAGAAGATTTTGCCAACTATCGCAGTTATTCTAGTATGTGCTTTGAAGATTCCTTTTTAGATAAACAAGGAAGACTTTGGTTGATGCCTTGTACTTCTGCTCGCACTAATACTGGCCTTACACTAATTCAGTTTGATGGATATGAATTTAGAGAGGTGCCATTGGAGTTAAAGGATCAGACGTCTGGTAGTATTCGTTTCATAGGTTTATATGGAGAACGAGAATTATTGGGCACTGCCATTGTGTCTAAGACCCCAGTGGCTTTCCGGTTATTCCTGTTTGATCCCGCTAATCAAAAATTGCGATTCCCAGAACTACCAATGGAGGGGCGACTCATGTCTGTCAACCTAAGACATGGCACTCAGGTTTTCATCTGCATAGAAAAGGATGGTGTACTGCATTTTTATCGATGGACAGGGGAGCAGTGGACTAAGGAGACGAGCTATTCATTAAATAAGGGAGATGCAGAAAACGGGTTCTATCAAGCTCAAGGATTTAATACGGATGAAAAGCAGGTATGGCTGAAACCTTCTCCAGAACCGTATTTGATTCGACTTGAAAAAGAGAACAACCAAGTTCGGCGCTTTGACCTGAGTCCGTCCAAAACTGGAATACCAAGAGGACAGAAGTATCTCAACATAATTCCAGCTATCTCTACTTCGGATGGAGGACAAGCGGACTCGCTGTACATCTTTGTTTCTTCTACTGGAAGGAGCTTAGACCGACGTCTTTTTCAATACGATCCTTACTTGCAGGACTTTAAGCCCATGAGGGGAATACCCCCTAACTGGATGTTCCGCAGAGCGGCAATCGATCAAGCTGGCAATCGACTTTTTGTTTTTGCCACTCCAGAAGGTGAAAGCAAGGCTTTACTGGTAGATACGCAAGGACAACGATTTAACTATTCTGCCATGTTTCCCCAGGATCGATTCGATGGAGTGCCGTTCAGTCTAGTTAGTACCAATTTTAAAGAGCAAATCATTATTACGGACCGAAGAGGGGTTTTACTGCATCGGGTCAAGCAACAGGCTGGTATTCAGTACTTTTTGAAAGGGAATTCACTTCGGGCTATGACCCAATTGTCAGCTCAGCAGGTGCTCGTTTGCGCGCACGGAGGAGGATGTTTTTTATTAGACTTAGCAAGCCGAGTCACATCTGATTTCTCGATCCCAGGCTGGTCTTTGACAGACAGAGGTACGATTTTTAGTTTGTTGACTGATCGAGAAGGATACATATGGTCATTCGAGCATTCAGGATTAGTCAAATATGGTCCTACTAATCAGCAGGTGGAAAAGTATCCTTTAGGATTGAAAAGTGGACATGTGGTGATGACCTGGGCTGGCGGGGAAACGATTGCCTTGATCATGAGACGGAAATTATATCTCTTCGATATAAATAGGAAGAGGCTTTCCCCGGTTCTGGGTAGAGGTGGCCAGCCGGTGGAATTCAGTTCACGTCTGCATGGTCTTCACTATACAGGGGATAGTCTATTGTGGGCGGCCACTGCAGGCGGCTTATGGAAAGTGGATTTGGCTACGGGAGAATCGGAAGTATTGGGCCATGAGGCCCCTTTTTTGGATCATCGCTTTTTATCGATTGCAGACGATGATCAAGGTCGTTTGTGGTTAGGTACCGCCTCAGGAGGATTACATATTTATGACCCGAAGACAGGGGGCATCCAAATCTTGAATGATCAAAATGGACTGGGCAATAACACCATCGCCAGTATTACTGAAGATGAAGATGGAGATCGCTGGCTGGGCACTTACGACGGCATATCTATTGTCAGCCCGCAAGGAGTCTTAATCGCCAATATTACGCATGAAGATGGCCTGAGAGAACGGGAATGCAATCGATTTTCGGCCCTGCATTTGGAGGGAGGACAGCTATTAATCGGTACTATTAATGGGCTACATCTAATTGATGTAGATGAAGTGAAAAAACAGGTTCGAAGTAGGGACAACCTTAAGATTTATCTTAATGAATTGAGATATTTTGAGGCGGGCAATCAAGAGGAAATCACCCAAACTTCGGCTTTGGATGAGTTGGAGCAGGTCGTTCTTCCTGCTTCCCACCGTTCCCTCTACCTGGATTTTGCGCTATCCAACTATTTCGGACCTAATACCAATCAGTTCGAATATAAATTAGGAGATAAGGGTAGTGATTGGGTCTCTTTAGGTGCTCGACATACGCTCTATTTAGATAAACTGCAAGCTGGTAACTATGATCTCTGGATCAGAGGCACTGATCGTAAAGGCAATGGGGTAGTGAAGCCTATTCAAGTGCAAATTCGGGCAAGAGAGTTCTTTTATCGACAAACCTGGTTCTATTTCATTGTGCTATTGGGAATTGCTTCACTGGCTACCTTGTGGATACAGCGACTGCGGATTGAGGTCAAAAGAGCCACACAAACTATCCGCCAGGACAAAGAGCTTATCCAGAACCAAGCAGCACAGCTCCTAACGTTAGATAAGGCTAAATCCCACTTCTTTACCAATATTTCCCATGAATTCCGAACCCCATTGACCGTTATCAATGGGATGATAGAAGGGGTGTCAGGCCATGATCAGGTTAAAAGGATTGTCAAGCGCAATAGCAATAACCTCTTGAATTTAATCAACCAAATACTGGATCTGCGTAAGATGGAGGTGGGTAAATTAGAAGCTAAGTGGGTACAGGCGGATGTGGTCCTCTACTTTCAATACCTGCTGGAGTCCTATGAAGCACTAGCAGACCTCAAAGGGGTCAAACTACATTTCCTTCTCCAAGAAAAGGAGTTGTGGATGGATGTAGACAAGGAAAAGTTACTGCGTATTGTATCTAATCTCTTGTCTAATGCGATCAAGTTTACCCCTGAAGGAGGAAACATCTATCTCGGCTTAGAAAAATCACAAGAGCAGCTTGCTTCAGCTGGGACTAATGCTAGCTTAAAGTTTTTTGTGAGTGATACAGGCGTAGGTATAGCACAGGATCAACAGGATATGATCTTCAATCGCTTTTTTCAGGAACAAAAAGGTGCAAGCGAGTATCCAGGTCCTTTATGGAATGCTAGTGGGAGTGGAATCGGATTGGCCTTGACCAGAGACCTTGTCCATTTTATGGATGGTCGGATTGAGTTGGAAAGTGAAGAAGGAAAGGGAACTACTTTCACTATATGGCTTCCCATCAAACAAACGGCCGTTAAGGAGAATGTAGAAGAATTGAATATTCCGATTCCGGATTTATCACATGGTGAGATTGAATCCTTAGCGGAAATCGAAGCCACTCCTCCCGCAGCATTGAATGCTACGGGACTGGAGGTGCTAGTAGTGGAAGACAATCGTGATGTACGGCACTATTTAGTTACGCTATTGCAGGGGCAGTATCAGGTTTTTATTGCTAAGGATGGGCAAGAGGGGGCTGATAAGGCCGTTGAATTAATCCCAGATATCATCATCAGTGATGTGATGATGCCGAAGAAGGATGGTTTTGAGCTTTGTCGGGAACTGAAGAGCGATTTTCGAACTAGCCACATCCCCATTATTCTACTAACTTCTAAGAATAGCGTAGAGTCTAGAATTCAGGGCCTAAGGGAAGGGGCTGATGCCTATCTGTCAAAACCCTTTAACCATGAAGAGCTCTTTGTGCGAGTCCGGATGTTATTAGAAGTACGTAAAAAACTGCAGGATCGCTACCTGAGTATTTCAGACTTACCGCTAGCTGAGCCTATCCGGGAAGAGCAATTTGCTTTGGAAGATGCGTTTATCGCAAGACTCAAAGAAGTGATTGAAGTCAATATGCATCGTAGCTCCTTTTCCGTTCCTGAATTATGCCGGGAGATGGGCGTTAGTAGATCATTGCTTCATCGAAAGTTAAAGGCCCTCACAAATAAATCGACTTCCTACTTTATTCGCCTAGTTCGGCTGGAAAAGGCCAAGGAATTGCTCAAAGATCCAAACCTCAACGTAACGGAGGTGGCTTACGAGGTAGGATTTAGTGATATCAGTTACTTTTCCAAATGTTTTACCGAGGAGTATGGGCTGAGTCCTAGTGGCTATCGGACGGGTGTATAGGAACGGCTTGCGCTTAACCTGCGGAAGTCTATCTTAGGAGAGGCTATAGTTACCTTCCGAAGTCTAAGCGTATAGATTAAGTTCGATTCATTCAGTTCGTATTGTTTTTTTAGATAATTTTAGCTGAATTTACCAGAAACTCCATCTTTAGTTCCCCATATTCCGGACCAACTGGGGGACCCATTAACAGATAGGCTGACTCAAATCAAAAGAATGTTTATTGAATCATCAATTCCTACTATCCCGAATTGGAGGTCTCTCTTCATTCATTCTATACTATTGGTCTTTCTGTGCAGTGTTTGCATGGGATGGCCCAGCCATCAATTGGTAGGACAAAATGGGTATCCCTTCCAATTCTTCGGCCAAGAGGAAGGTTTATCAAGTGCTTCGGTTAGAACCTTATTGCAAGACGAGCAAGGTTTTTTGTGGGTTGGTTCGGATAATGGACTGGATCGCTTTGATGGTCGGGGTTTCTTAAACTTTCGTTTTGACCCAGAGGACCCCAATAGCCTGACTAGTAATAGAGTAAATGGCCTATCCCTAGACGCGCAGCAGCGATTGTGGATAGGAACCTCTAATGGACTGTGCTATCTTGATTTGAAGTCAGGAGTAATAAAACGCGTAGCGATTACGGGATCGGCTGTTGGTCCTGTGCCTTATGATATTAAAGCCCTCCTGGTAGATCGAAATGGGAGTATTTGGGTAGGAACACTGTCTAATGGCTTGTTTAAGCTAAGTCCTAAGGGCGGCGGAGCGGACTATGATAAGCAGCAATTTCTCCCGGATCCGACTGATAGCAATAGTTTGGCGCATTCCAGTGTGACCTATCTGTTTCAGCAAGACACGGATCATTTATGGATTAGCACTTCGGGTGGGATCTGTCGTTTACATGTAGAAAGTGGAATCTTTACACCCAGGGTGGATACAGCATTACTAAAGGTAGATCAGGGAATTAGGAGCTTGACGGCAGATGAGAATGGACATATCGTTTTCCCCTTGGCTGATGTTGGCATTTACCACATAGACCCCAGTGAGATACCGCTCATTCCTAGACCCTATTTGGAATTTGATCTGCTGGGGGCTTCGGGACAAGCTGAAATGTATCTGTCTGCGATTCAAGATCGCAAGGGACAACTTTGGGTCGGGACGGATAGAGGTGTTTTCCTGGTAGATCCCGATAAGCAAAAGTACAGGTCAATAGACCAGGCCCACCTCGTGAGATGCTTCCTGGAAGGACAAGACGGAATCATGTGGGCGGGATTTGGGAGAGCGGGGATTGGCAGGGAAGATAGAATGATGGATCCGTATCGGTATTATCAGCATGATCCTCAGAATCCCAATTCGGTTTCACCTGGTCAAGTCCGTACCATGACTGAAGACCGACAAGGCAACTTGTGGGTGGGGTATTTGTATGAGGGATTGGATCAGTTTAGTTGGGACGAGAGAAAACAGGAGTTCATTAATTTGCAGCGCATACGGCATAAGCCCAACCAAATTGGAGGACTGGCGAGCAATGCTATTATTGAAATATTTCCGGATAGTAAAGGTTTTTTGTGGATAGCTACCAATGGGGACGGATTGAATAAGTTAGATCCAGTCACGGGAAAAATGGAAACCTATTTACACGATCCTGATAATCCAACCAGTCTTTCGGGGAATCGGATATGGGGCCTAAGTGAAGACCGCAACGGCTACATTTGGGTAGGAGAGTTTACAACTGGATTGAATAGACTAGATCCGACTACAGGAGTCGTCAAGCGCTTTCAACATCAATCGGATAATCCCAATTCTCTTTCGCACAACCGAATTAAGTCGATGTTTATGGATTCCGAGGGAAACCTTTGGATCGGTACGAATGGAGGCCTCAATCGACTAGATGTAGAAACTGAACAGTTTGCACGCTATCTACACTCCACAGTGGACAGTACAACCTTATCCGGTAATGTGATATTTAGCATTTATGAAGATGCTTCCCAAAACTTGTGGGTCGGTACCACCTTGGGACTTAATAAATTGACCGCTGTGATTGGTCAGGAGAAGAGATCCACGCCGCACATTGAGCGTATCTATGAATCCAGCGGCCTTCCGAGTAATTCTATTCTAGGGATACAAGGGGATGGCCAAGGAAAACTATGGATTAGTACGGATAATGGTGTGGCTAAACTTATTGAATCTGGGGCTGAAAGTCGATTTGTGGTGATCAATAATCACGATGGCTTGGAATATGCCCAATTTCTTAACAAGGCACATTATTACAGCAAAAAACGGGAGGAGTTCTACTTTGGATCCAGGCAAGGATTGTTGGTACTTCCAAATCAGCAAAATGATAGGAAAGTACTTCCCAGTCAGTTGTTGGTGAGTACAGTGTCGAAGCAAACCATGGATAGCAGGGGAGGGAAGAAGTGGTCCAACCCCTTTATCAATATAAAGGAAGTTTGGAATTTGAATCACCGGGATCGAATCATCAGTATCAAGCTTTCAGATTTTAACTGGGATAAGAATCGACGCTACGAATATCTGCTGAAGGGCTTTGATGACAATTGGCTGGAGTTGCCGGAGAATATGGAATTGACCTACACTAACCTGGAAGCGGGTAAATATACCTTATTCGCACGATTGTTATCGGATGATCCAGCAAGTCATGCAGAAGTCCAATTGTTACAAATTCGGATGTCTCCACCTTGGCGGCAGACCATTTGGGCCTACAGCCTGTACCTCATCGCAATCCTTGCCGGGGTCTATGGCTTTTATCAGTTTCAATGGCAGCAAGAATTGAAAAGACAAGAGACGGAAAACCTGCGCGCCCTCGATCGCTTCAAGAACCAACTCTACACCAATATTACCCACGAATTTAAGACACCCCTGACGGTGATCAGTGGGATGATCGAGCAGGTCAGTGGACATGACAAAGTGAAGCGTGTAGTGAGGCGCAATAGTAAAAACCTACTGGATCTCGTCAATCAAATCTTGGATTTGCGCAAGCTGGAATTGGGGAAAGTGAGATTGGACTGGGTGCAGGCAGATGTTGTCCTCTATTGTCAGTATGTCTTGGAGTCTTATGAAGCGCTGGCGGATATAAAAGGGGTAAGCTTGCATTTTATCCCTCGCCAAAGAGGCATGCTTATGGACATTGATAAGGAAAAATTGCTACGGATTTTGAGTAATCTGCTTTCGAATGCCATCAAATTTACGCCGGCAGGCGGCAATGTCTACTTAAGTCTAGAAGAAGTTCGTCTTCAGCAAGCAGAGAAGGAGGTTGTGCCCTGGTTAAAATTCGCTGTGAAAGATACTGGAGTGGGAATTCCGATGGAGGATCAGGCTTTTATTTTTGACCGATTCTATCAAGTAGAAACGGATGAACTCCGGAGTAAGGGTGAACAGAAAGAGAAATACCGCTATCGTGGTCCAGGAGGTGGGAATGGAATCGGACTGGCCTTAACCAAAGATCTCGTTCATTTTATGGATGGGCGAATTGAATTAGAAAGTGAAGAAGGCAAGGGAACTACTTTCACAGTATGGCTTCCCGTCAAGCAAACGGCTGTAAAGGAGGAGGTAGAAGAATTGAATATTCCGATTCCGGATTTATCACAAGCTGAGATGGAATCTTTAGCGGAAATCGAAGCCACTCCATCCACCGCATTGAATGGTGTGGGATTGCAGGTGCTTGTAGTGGAAGACAATCGCGATGTACGGCATTATTTAGTTACGCTATTGCAGGGGCAGTATCAAGTTTTTATTGCTAAGGATGGGCAAGAGGGGGCTGATAAAGCCTTTGAATTAATCCCAGATATCATCATCAGTGATGTGATGATGCCGAAGAAGGATGGTTTTGAGCTTTGTCGG
>JAHQWA010000558.1 GCA_019634045.1 Saprospiraceae bacterium | reverse complement strand
AATCTGTGAGGGTAATGATGAATGGAGTGGAGCAAGTATAGAAGTAACTGGTGATTGCGACACTGAAACCGGGACATTAAATTTTCGGATCAAGAACGTCGGCGATGCCATTATGGTAAGGGAACGAAACTACTTTGTTGTAGAAGATGATCTTATGTTCCTTACTCAACCCTTTAGGCTAGAGCCACAAAAAGAAGAAGTAATTGAGTTAGAGGTGCTTGACGGACCTACTTACCGCTTAATTGCTGAACAAGAAGAAGGTCATCCAGGGAACAGTTATCCCACCGTAGCGGTGGAAGGCTGTGTGGCTGATGGTGAACCATTCAATGTAGGAATGGTGTCACAATTTCCTGAAGATGAAGGAGATATATTCCAAGCAGTTGACGTACAAGAAGCATTATCAATCGGATCCGGGGTGCTTATGAGAGGCTATCCCAAAGGCTATCAAGATTCTATAATAGACCAGAACACTGAGATTGAATACACAATTATTTTTGAAAACACTGGATCCGAAATCATAGATCGAGTGGTGATTCGGGATACCATGTCTTCAGCCCTAGACGTATCGAGTATTGTTCTAGGCGCTAGCAGTCATCCCTATGAGTTCGAAATTTACAATGATGGTATCCTGAAAATCACCTTCGATGAAATCCAACTTCAACCAGACGGTAGCGCAGAGGAGGCTAATTCCCGCGGCTTCGTTCAATTCCGAATTGCCCAAAAACCGATTAACGACGTGGGAATCGTAATCGATAATGGTGCTACCGTCTATTTTGATTATCACGCCCCGCAACCTACGAACAACGTGAGACATATCGTAGGATGCTCGGATATCGTAAACACTGGCTGCATCATTAGTGATGTGAATCCAGAGCCAGGAAATCCGCATGGCGCAACAATAAAAGTTTCTCCAAATCCGTTTTTTGAATCAACATCCTTTGAAATTATAGGCACGGTTTTTGATGCTGTAGAGTTTAGATTGTTTGATGTAGCCGGAAGGCTCATCCGTACCGATCGTTTCAGAGGGAACAATTATGATTTTTATCGTAGATCCTTACCAGGAGGCTTGTACATGTACAGGATGGAAAGTGAGGGTAAGATTATTGCCACTGGCAAGGTCGTTATACGATAATCATAATCCCATTAACAATCGGTTCCTTGCTCATCGAGCAGGGAACCCACACATTGAAGTCGTCATTTTAATTAATAAGTTTCGTTTTTTCTAAGAATTAGGTCGTCTTATTATTTCATGAGATTATGATTTGTTATTAGCGAGAGGCCCGGTACGACAATGCCGGGCTTTTTTTATGTCCCTACTTCTCTACAGCTGTTCTAACAGCCATTCTTTTTCTGTCAAGACTTCCGCCGCCTGAATTTGATCTCGTAAAGATTTCCGTCTTTCCCTATCGTATAAGTTACTGTTCGCCAATTTTTTGCTGAATCGAATGATGTTTAGATAATTGGTGCGATGATAGCCTATCACTGCTTTTCTTCGAATGAAATTCTTCATAGCATCAAGGTGTGCATTGAGTAAATCGAATTCATCCAGCTCATAGTAGATCTTTAGTAGTAAGGTCTTGGCAGCGAGGTTCAGCAGTAGGTCGCGATAATTTGCCTTTTGTAATAAGGGAAGAGCAGTCTGGTACTGACCCTGTGCGTAGGCCAGTCGAGCTTGATTAAAGCTGTAGGAACTCTCCCTGTGCTGCCTGGCTAGCTGATTCTTGTAGTCCTCAATGAATCGACCCACCCATTCATAGTCTTTGGTTTTGAGTCCCGCCGTAGCAATATTGTGAAAGGTAAAGTGCGATAACTCGCCTTGATCCAAGAAGACATCTGTAGCTAGGCCTGCCTTGTACAGCTCAAGCATTTCGTAAATGAAAGCTTGGTCGCCACTGTTTCCTTTCTTTACACAATAATTGATGGCTAGCAGAAATAAATCTCGGATTTCTTCAGCGGGAAATTGTTGGGAGTGCTCAAATAGGCTCACCTTGAAATGCTGAAAGTGTTCGTTATTATTGGGTTCGATTAAGGTGTAGTAGTAGTAATAATAACAAGCAATTGCTGGCTCGCGCAATAACTTCCTTTCGGTAATATAGCTCAACATCTCCTCCAACATTCCAATCTCAAACTGTGATTGATAGACTTTTTGATGTGTAAGCAGCAGGCAAATATGACGGAGTTTGGCAGTGAAATAGGTGAGATCAATCGTGTTGGATAGGTTTTGCAGGGCTTCTTGTCCACTATATTGAGTCTTGGAAACCCGCCTAGATCCTTCCAATTGTAATTGAAAATTAAATTGCCAATACTCTGCGTTTCGATAGCCTTGCTCTTCCACCTTGGCGCGGGCTTGACTCAAGCTTCGCTCAAAATGTTTATCTAACTGCTTCTTTCTTAGGGCCTGGGCTTCATATAACTTCATCTGAGCTTCGCTGGATATCGCTTCCTCATAGGCCAGGTATTCTAGGAGCTTCTGGTATAATCTACTGATCAAAAGCCGCATCTGTTGATCCTTGTATGTCTTTTTCGGATAGAGTTGTTCAAACAAATACTCCTTGTCAGCAAGTACCCCTTGTTTTTCAAAGTAAGACAAGATGCAGTCCCACAACTGTTCAAGTAGGCCTTGCTGGTTAAAGAAAGGGGAGGCAATAAATTTACTAAAGGAGCGCCGTTCGGAGGCAGAAAGCTGTATAAATAGACTGCCAAAGCGAGAATTAGTCATGCTAGAAATACTTAGGATGATTTTATTGTGTACAATTAATTTTTCAAATAATTGATTATAAGCATTTTAATTGACTTCGTGATCATAATGAGTGTACAATTTACGGAAAATGATTTTGTTCAAGTACGGTCAAGTTCGCATTTTTGAAGTATTGAAAAACGTTTGCCCTGCATGTCTTTAATTGTATAGGAAATGAAGAACCTTATTATCTTATCTTTTTTATTTAGCTGCTTTTATGCAGGAGCTCAGGATTGCACCATGGATACTGAGGCTCCTACTATAGTCTGTTTTTTCGGAGTAGGCTCGTACCTACAGCCAGTTACCCCTTCCGCGGATATTGATGGCGATGGCATATTAGATGATTTTGCATCTACTATTAAAGCGAGTGACTGCATCTTGGAGGGACTAGGTGCTACGGAGGATAACTGTTCGTCTGTATTAGACTATAGAATAGAGTTGATGACCGAAGAAGAGGTAGGGGAGGTTCCAACTTCTTCCTCCATTGTTTTTACTGAATCTACAGATGCCACCATTAATATCAGGGTATGGGCAGGGGATGAGGCAGGTAACTGGACTTACTGTGAAACTTGGGGATCCATTCGAGGAGGAGCTGGTTGTGCAGATCAGGCTCCAATTCCTAGGGCGTATTGCAAGGCAGAAGTTGAGGTGAGACTTGACCCAAGTTCTGCCGTGCTTACAGCTGCTGATGTTAATGAGGGGAGCTATGATCCTTGCTCGGACAACGTAGATATTGGGATCTCACTGCACACGGAAACCACTAGTCCGGAAGAAGAAATAGTGTTCACTTCACCCGGAACACACATAGTTAAGCTTACTGTTCTGAATGAAAACGGCTATCAGCCTTCTTGTTTGAGTTATGTGAATGTGTTGGATCAAGCAGGAAATGATTTGGACTGCGAAGCCGATAGCATACCACCAATTGTTCAATGTCTTAATACCGTTACTTATCAATTAAGTCCAGAGAATCCGGTCGTAGAAATTTATGGATCTACTTTAGGCTTTAGAAGTTTTGATAATTGCGGCGACCTGGAATTTCGAATTGGAGGACCACTTCCTGCCTTTACACCGCCAGAGGCCAGTGTCTTGCGGATTTCAGAAGTAGAGTTCTTCCATGAGCTAATCTGGGTTTGGGCCATTGACCAAGCGGGTAATGTTAGTCATTGCCGGGCGGATGTAAGAATAGAGACTGATTTCGTGAAACACGAACTGACTGGTAGTGTATTTGCAGATAACGGCAACTGTACCAGAGATCCCCAGGAAGCATTAATGGGAGGTGTGGAAATTCAAGCTCAGATATTGGTCAATGGTATTCCTGGCCCGAGTATCATAGTTGAAACTACAGGTACCGAGGCTTCCTTCTATACAGTTGATCTTCAAGAATATAAGAATGGACAGATTGGTTTCAGCGCTGGAGAGACCGTGGAGGTGAATCCAACTGATCAAGTTGATGTCGAACTGCTCCTATGGGAAAACCTCAACTCATCTTGTCAAAATAGTTATTTAGTCACGGATATTCCCATTGGCCAAGGTGCTTCTTCTTTTACGAATGATTTTGGTATTGCCGTTGAAAGTAATTGTGCAGCCCTTTCGGTAGATCTCACTGCTCCCTTCCTGCGCAGGTGTTTTTCTTCCACCTACTGGGTAAACTATTGCAACTATGGAGGTGCTATCGCTGGAGGAGTGACGGTGCAGATAGACCTGGATCCCAGTTTGACCCTTTTGAATAGTCCACTTCCTTGGATGGTTACAGCTGATGGGAAATTTAATTTTGAATTGGGAACCCTTGCCGGAGGAACTTGCGGGCGATTTCCGATTCATGTTCGAGTAAGCTGTGAATCTGATTTTGGCGCTACCCATTGCTCCTCTGCTAAGATTTACTTTGATAATACTTGTCAAGGATTTGGGGACTATGATGGCCCAGAGCTAGAACTTGGTGCTAAATGTTTAGATGAACAAGTAAAGTTTACCATTCGAAATATCGGCGGTGATATGACCGAGGGACATAAATACATCGTCATCGAAGATATCTTGATGGTACAAGAAGGAACTACTGGAGTATTTAGAAATGGCGAAGGACAAACCCTCAGCCTCCCTGCCAATGGTTCGACTTTTCGATTGGAAGTAGAGCAGGCTGATGATTATCCTTGGGGAAAGATTAGCAGCATTGCGTTGGAAGGCTGCGGTGAGAACGAGCAGGGAGAAACAAGCCAAGGTTATGTTATGCAGTTCCCGATCGGGAATGGCAGACCCGATCAATCCATGGATTGCCAAGAAAATATTGGTTCTTATGATCCAAATGATAAACAAGGATTTCCCGCCGGCTTGGGAGATGACAAGTTGATTCTTCCCAATGCTCCACTAGAGTACATGATCCGATTTCAAAATACCGGGACCGATACGGCCTTCACCGTTAGAATCGAAGATCAACTTTCAGAGTGGTTGGATATCAATACGGTAAAGCCCGGTGCCTCTAGTCATCCTTACGCATTCTCCATCAAGGAAAACCGTCTGATGGAGTTCCGTTTCGACAACATATTGCTTCCGGATAGTACAACCAATCTCGAAGCATCCAACGGCTTTGTAAGATTTAATGTCCAGCAAAAAGCTGATAACCCATTGGGTGTTTACATCAACAATACGGCTGATATCTACTTTGATTTTAATGAAGCAGTCAGAACGAATACTGTCACACACTTAATCGGGGAGATTACCTTGACCCACGACCAGGAAGCTGTTAATCAAGAACTACTATCCACACTTGTTCCTAATCCATTCCGCGAAATGACGGTTCTGCACCTAGCAGGAGAAATCTCTTTCCCTCTACAGCTTCGAGTCTATGATCCAATTGGGCAGCTAGTACATGAAGACTTGATTCGATCAAATAAACATCAAATCGATCGGACCGGCCTTCCTGCTGGTATTTATCTCTACACCCTTACAGATAGGAAGGGTAAAATAGGAACAGGTAAGTTAATTGCCAATTAGCAAATGACCTGCTAGGCACCTCAAAAAAGAAATTGAAAACAAAATAACAATAATCCCACACTCAAAATCTCAGGAAAATGAATAAGACCCTACTTCTATTTGTGCTCTTTCTCTCTTTGGGAAACCTAATGAAGGCTCAGAATTGTAACCCGGACACAAGCCCTCCTTCATTGCTTTGCATCAATGGCTTAGCCGTTACCTTGGAACCGCAAGATCCACCCACAGACCTAAATCAAGATGGAATATTGGATACTTTGGCGGAAACGGTTTGGGCACAAGATTTTATTGAGGCCCTTACGGATAATTGTACGAATGAACCGTTTCTACGGATGGAGTTTTTGGATGATGGTGATGGAGTCACTGTTCCGCAAGACGCCGCTTTGTTATTCACTCAAGAGAATATCGGTATTAGCTTACTTAGAATTTGGGCGGGTGACAATACGGGCAACTGGGATTTCTGTGAAACTTACGTCTTAGTTAATGATTCCTCGAATTGTGCGGGAGATCTGGTACCTCCTTCTGCGGTATGCCAATCTGAGGTGAATGTTTCGCTTAGTGCGGAAACGGGTACCGTTACCGTAGAGGCAGCTTCCTTGGATCGCAGTAGTACGGATAATTGCACGGATGAGCTTAATTTCACCATTGCCCTAGATGGCGTTTCAGCTCCGCAGAGTCTTCTCGAATTCGATGAAAAAGGAACTTATTTAGTTACATTGACCGCTATCGATAATGCCAATAATCGGGATCAGTGTCAGACCTATATACAGGTTTCGGATAGTGAAGGAAACCCTCCGGATTGCAGTATAGATGAAATTCCTCCCTTGGCCTTGTGCTCTCAAGATCAGGTGTTTAGGATTACTACAGTGGCTAACCCGTTTGTGCTGAGCGCTTCCTTCTTGGCAGCACAGAGCTTTGATAATTGTAGTTCAGATCTCAGTTTTGCTATAGAAGAAGGTGTAGGCAGTGGCGAGCCACCAAGCGATGAGTTTCTATATTTTGATGAGACCCAGGTGGGAATCAAGCTGGTCACTGTCTGGGTTACGGATGAGCAAGGAAATCAAAATACTTGTCTAGCAGAAATCAACATCTCAAGTGATTTTACTCGTCACATTGTCGCTGGTGAAGTTTTTATTGATGACGGAGATTGTGAAGCGGCATTTGATCAAGAGAAAATTGCTGGGGTAGATGTCCGTGTTTCTCTGCTGGTCAACGGAGTAACCGCAGCTAGTCTCATAAGTACAACCTCCGGTTCCTTTACCCCTAGATATAGTGCTTATATTACTGAGTTTACACCCACTCGTATAGCTTTCGCAGGTACTTCTATTGAGTATCAAGAGGAGGACAAGATTGATGTTGAAGTGGTGCTTTGGGAGAACATCAATACCTCTTGTCCAAATAGCACACTCTTTGAGAATATTACGGCTGGAAGTAACAATACGAATTTAGAAAAAGACTTTGGAATTAGTACGGAGAGCCCTTGCCCTGAATTATACCTGGATGTCAGCGCTCCATTCCTCCGACGATGCTTTGAGACGATCTATTGGGTAAACTATTGCAATTATGGGGGCGTTAGCGCAAAAGACTCAGAAGTGCAGATCGTATTTGATGATTATCTAGAAGTATTGGAAAGCGCTTACCCCTGGAGTAGTGTTGATGGACAGACCTATACTTTTGATGTGGGAGATATCCCGCCGGGGGACTGTGGACGGTTCTATATTAAGGTTAAGATCTCTTGTGATTCGGAGCTTGGACAAACACATTGTACAGAGGCTAAGATTACCAACAGTAATGATTGTAATGGGGAGAGTGTATTTGAAGGACCAGAATTAGAACTCAAGGCAAAATGCGAGGGCGGCGAGGTGAAATTCCAAGTCCGCAACATTGGCGAAGATATGACTCAGAGTCATCACTATATCGTCATCGAAGACATCTTAATGTTACAGGATGGGGACACAGATATTTTATTGAACGGTGAGCAACAAGAGTTTACACTACCAGCCAATGGTTCTACTTTCCGCCTGGAAGTAGACCAGGTAGCTACCTATCCTTGGACAAAGGTGAGCGGCATTTCGCTCGAAGGTTGCGGCGAGAATGAGAGTGGAGATTTCAGCCGTGGTTTTGTGACCCAATTTGCCGAATCCGATTGGCGCCCCGATATTTCTATCGATTGTCAGGAAAATATTGGTGCTTTTGATCCCAACGACAAGCAAGCTTTTCCGAAAGGGGTTGGTGTTGACAAAATCACCAAAGCGAATACTGAGCTAGAGTACATGATCCGCTTCCAAAACACGGGGACTGACACTGCTTTTAATGTTCGTATCGAAGACCAACTCTCGGAATTACTAGACCTCACTACTGTCAAACCAGGGGCTTCCAGTCATCCGTATAGTTTCTCCATCAAAGATGATCGCATGATGGTATTCCGTTTTGATAATATACTTCTTCCAGATAGTACCACGAATCTGGAAGCCTCCAACGGCTTTGTGAAGTTCAGTGTGCAACAGCTAGCAGACAATCCAATCGGCAGTTTGATAGAGAATACAGCAGCTATCTATTTTGATTTTAATGAACCGGTGATCACTAATACCGTTCAGCATCTGATTGGAGAGCCTTTGGTTTCTTCTAATGATGAGCCTGGGCGGGTATTAATTACAGCCACCGTGACACCTAATCCGTTCACGGAATCGACTACCCTTTACTTAGAAAACACGGAAAATCAAGCTTTGCAAATAGCCTTATTTGACCATTTAGGACGGAAAGTTCGTACCGAAAGTTGGCAGTCGGATCATCATGTCCTGCACCGTGAGGGCTTAGCTCCTGGTATCTATTTTTTCACCATTCAAGGTAGAAAAGGCCTATTGAGTGAAGGTCGCTTGATCATCCAATAAAGGAAAGAATGTATTGACGCACTACTTAAATGAATCAGGTGTAAACTATGGCGCCAGAGCCATTTGAAAACTAACACTAGCAATCTTTAGTGAGGGATTTACTTAACAAGGTTTGTTTAAGTTGACAAGGCCCCCTCACGTAGAGGTCGGAAAGAGAAGTTGGCAAATGTTGCTTTTAGACGGGACTTCTCTCTTCCGACTTCCTTTTTGATGAAAAGTCTTCTTATACTAATCTTGTGGACAATCCCAAAATGGGATGAATAAATGATGCTGACGATTGCTGTCAGTGAAGCCTTGCATTTCATTTTTGAGTATCTCGGAGCATGAAATTTGTATAAGAACCATGAAAAGGATATCCCATGAACCTATTCAGCGAGCTTAGTTGCTGGTTGATCCTGATTGGATTGGCCCTGCCAATTCAGCAGGAAGAGGCACCAACTCCGTCCATCTCTCCAGCAAGTATGATGGAAGTTTGTGATAACGGACTAGATGATGATGGAGATGGGCAAATTGACGCCTTTGATCCTGATTGTCAATGTAGTGGTCGACTCAGCCCGAATTTAGTGCCCAATGGACAGTTTAACGAAACTACGGGTTGCTGTACTGATCTTGGGCAAGTCAATTGTCTTACTGACTGGGTTGTTTTAGGGCCGAGCCCGGATTACATTAGCGACAATTGTTCCGATAACAATCTACGCCCCGATGTTCGCTTCCTTGCGAACGCCTTAAATCAAGGAAGAGAAAATGATGGCTACATCTTTGGTGTAGCGCAAGTGATAGATGGAAGGCAGTTCACGGAATCCATGGGGGTATGTCTAGATAGTCCTATGGAGGCCGGCAAAACCTATGAGGTCTCTTTTCAGCTAGCCAATTTGAGAAATGATTCTCCCGATCTACTTTTTTCCTTAGTAGGCATTGACTTATGCAGCCGATTGCCTGCCTATGATACCAGAGGGGACAATTCCTTCTGCGAGCGTCAATTGCCGGTGACCCAATTGGGAGCAGTGAATGCTATGGACCTGAACCAAGGATGGAATACCTTGACCTTTGAAGTGGTTCCAGAAGAGAAGGTAGAAGCTATTCTCTATACCGTGGAATGTGGATTCAACCCCAGTACCCCTCAGGCTACCTTATATATGGTGATGGATGCAGTATCGATCAGGGAGCAGCTAGAGCCGCCCTTACTACCCGACATTGTACTGAACGGTCAGCCTTGCCTAGAAACACTCAGTTTGAGCGTACCTTTCCAGCCAGGGAGTACTTATCAATGGTATCGGGATTCCATCCCCATTCAAGCCGCGAATGATACTATACTTCAATTAACAGATGACTTTGGTCCTCACTCCGGCATATATCATGTACTGATCAGGGATTTGGAAGGTAATTGTGATCTCACCGAACCCTTTGAGCTAATTTTGCCCGAATTGCAAACCCAGATTCTCGAAAATATCTGTGCAGGAGAGGTTTTCAACTTTGGAGGCACATTGATTGATTCGGATGGTATCTATTGGGATACATTAAGTTCCGTTTGGGGATGCGACAGTATAGTTCAACTCCAGCTGGAAGTAAGCAGTAGTTCTGTGCAAACCCTCACCCAATCTATTTGTGCTGGGGAAAATTATGCCTTCGCGGGAGCGCTGCTGTCCGCAACGGGGGAGTATCAAGATACCCTGATCAATGCGCTCGGATGTGATAGTGTCATCCATTTGGATCTGATGGTGATGGAAGAGATCCAGTTATATGTATCAGATACTATCTGCGAAGGGTCGCAATATAGCTTTGGAAGTCAGGTACTTACTACAGAAGGTGTCTATCGAGATACTTTGCAAAGTGCGGAGGGCTGCGATAGTATCATTAGTATCCAACTTGCGGTACTGGACCATTCCCTGGGAGATACCCTTTTTGTCAGTCAGCCCTTGGGAACGGAGTACAATTTTATGGGAAATCTTTACTCAAGCGCAGGTCTATACGAAGCAGTTTTAACCGCTGCTAACGGTTGTGATAGTACAAGTTATCTAGCCTTAACTTTTTACGATCCTTGTACTCTTCCTTTAATGCTCAATGCGGCGAGTACCGCTGCATCTTGTGATGAGGCAGGGAATGGTCAAATTGAAGCCATAGTAGAAGGAGCATTCCCCCCCTATACCTATGTGTTGGATAATCAGTTTGCGCAGGATTCTCCGGCTTTTGCGGGGCTTTTCCCCGGTAGCTATATTCTTGCTGTGGAAGATAGTTTTGGCTGTACGACATCCACTACCGTAGAGGTATCCTTCTTGGATAATTTCTTGCAAGTGGATGTGGGGCCTGATACCAGCGTGTTTTTAGGCGAACAGATTGATTTAGAACCGGTATCCCTTAATTTCGCATCTGCTGAACTTGTATGGTCGAGCGATCAAGGCAGCGTTTGCCAAGCTTGTCCGGTCTTATCGATTACCCCAATCGAAAGTACATTATACCAACTTGAGGCCATAGACGAATGGGGTTGCAGCGCTATAGATGACATCTGGGTAGAAGTGATTCCTCCTCCTCAGTATTATATACCTAATGCCTTTTCCCCCAATGAGGATGGTATCAATGATGTCTTCCAGATAGGGGGCAGCATAGAAGCCATGGATCGAATTGAAGGAATGAAGATATTTAGTCGATGGGGAGATCTACTGTTTGAAGTAGATGGCCAAAATCAAGGTAAGTATCCTAGCTGGGATGGATTTGTGAAAGGAAAGGAAGCAGCACTGGGAGTATATGTCTATACGATCCACTGGCGGGATTTTCGAGGAGAAATACAGTTGCTGGTTGGCGATGTTCTATTGCTAAGATAAAAAACCAGAAAAAACCAGAAAAAAGAAGAAATCACCCAACCTTTTAGAGTACCGGTGCAGTCTAGATAGATAAATTCCCCATTGAAGAAATGAAAACTACAGACATGAAAGAACATGTCGAAAGCTATGAAAACCGTTTCCCTCTCCAGCAGATCGACGGGGAGCAATTTGTAAAACCAACCAGCCCTTGGAAGTGAGTAAAAGGAATGTCACTTGAAAGATGCTTTTGAATTGAGGCATTCATATTCCCATGAACATCATGCTGGTTAGGAATTATCAGTCTAGACAACTGTAACTCAGCTTATAATCAGTTTTGCATCCCCATAAAATCCATAATGAAGCAAAGGCCGTGGTTTTCTGCGGCCTTTCTGCTTTATACCCCTGTAAGATACTTTAGCTTAGAATGTGATAATAGCAGAGAAGGGCTTACTTTTGCGGCAAAAAAATATGATAGTCGTAACGGGAGCCGCAGGCTTTATTGGTAGTTGTCTTGTCCGTAAGTTAAATGATGCAGGGCATAAAAACCTGCTTTTGGTGGATGACTTCTCCCGATCTGATAAAGCAGAAAACCTCCGCGGCAAGGAAAGAATTGAGGATATGGACCGACAGGCCTTTCCAGATTGGTTGGCCATCAACGGAGCGGATGTTGACTTTATCTTCCATATGGGCGCTCGGACCGATACGACGGAGCAAGACACCGAGATCTTTGACCGCCTCAACCTAAACTATACTAAGGCGATTTGGCTCAGCTGCACCACACATGAAATTCCATTAGTGTATGCTTCTAGTGCCGCTACCTATGGGATAGGAGATAATGGTTATAAAGATGAACATGAGCTTGTCGATGAATTGGTCCCACTGAATCCCTATGGTCGATCTAAAAATGACTTTGATAAGTGGGCCCTTGCACAAGACTTTAACCCACCCCAATGGGCAGGCTTGAAATTCTTCAATGTCTATGGCCCCAATGAATACCACAAAGGCCGTATGGCCTCCGTTATTTTCCATACCGTTCGGCAGATCAAGAAAACGGGAGGCATGAAATTGTTCCGTTCCCACAAGGAAGGAATTGCAAATGGCCATCAAAGCAGGGACTTTGTATATGTGAAAGATGTGGTGGAGGTGTGCTACTTTTTGTTTCAGCAAAACTTTCCGAACGGCTTATACAATTTAGGGACTGGAAAAGCTCGAACCTTCCTGGATTTGGCTACCAACACCTTCTTAGCCATGGAGTTAGATCCCAATATATCCTTCATTGATACGCCGGAAGACATTAGAGATACCTATCAATATTTCACGGAGGCCGACATGACCAAGTTGAAATCGATTGGGTACGAACGGGAATTTCACAGTCTGGAAACCGGGATTAAGGATTACGTTCAGCAGTACTTGATCGAAGAAAAAGTTTGGTAAAATGACCTTGCATTTAGCTACCCATGGAAGCCATTGATCATTTAATCGAGGAACTGGCAAAGCTTTCTGGCAAGCACAATTCTTGCTTCAACCCCTTTGCGGATCATTGTCCAACGCATGATTTGCCAGAGGCGATCACCATTCGCAAGGCGAATCTCCGACGCTATTTACTGGCCCAACACCAACTTCAGGCGGATAGCCTATGGGTAGGAGAGGCTCCGGGCTACAATGGGGTAAGACGAAGTGGGATGTATCTAGTATCTGAGCCACAATTTGAGGAATTGGGGCGGCGCTTGGGCGGGATTCAATTTCAGAAAGCCACGCGAACGCCGGATCAAGCTACGCGAAGCTCTAAGGCGGTATGGAAACTCATCCAAACACTAGCTGCTGTGCCTTTAACTTATGATGCTTTTCCCTTACATGCTTTCCGCAATAATCCACCTTTTGTCAACCGTTCACCCTCCAGAAGTGAGTTGCAAGACACCGCACACATTCTGGAGCGCTTACTAGAAATCTTTCAACCGCAAAGAATTATTGCCATTGGACGAAAAGCGGAATATGCCCTCGACTACTTGGGCGTCAAAAGTATATATGTACGCCATCCCAGCAGAGGGGGAGGACCCGCCTTTGAGCAGGGCATCAAGGGGATCTATGGACTTGAAGATGCTTGGCCATTAGAATAGACTGAGCTGTGGCGTCCGGAACTTTTCGAATAAATCCATATCGAATGGAGGTGCCGATTTATCCTGGAAGTATAGCTTCTTAGCTAAATCAAACTGTTGCTTAATCATTTGCGCAATTTGACCTTGTCCCCGCATCCTAATCCCAGATCGAGTATCACTCAACTGCCCATTGTGGCATTCTTTGATTTTATTCAAAACTTTATCTGCCCGATCCGGATAGGTCCTTCGAAGCCAATCTTCGAAGATGGGACCGATATCGCCATTCAAACGAACCATCGTATACCCCAAGCTATAAGCCCCTGATTCAGATGCCTTTCTGGCAATACCCATAAGCTCATGCTCATTGAGGCCTGGAATCATCGGAGCTGCCATGACACTGACGGGGACGCCATGATCGGTCAATTGTTGTACAGCTTGAAAGCGTTGTTGGATACTACTAGTACGCGGCTCCAAAAACCTTCTAAGATCCTCCTGTAGGGTCGTGATTGACAGACATACCTTAACCAAATTATGCGCTGCTAGCTTGGCCAGGATATCTAGGTCTTTTAAAATATAACTGTTTTTAGTGATGATACTCACGGGATGGCGATATTTCCAAAGCACTTGTAATAGGGCTCGAGTAATTCCATATTTCTGCTCAGCCGGTTGATAGGGATCGGTATTGCCGGAGAGCATAATGGGTTTAGCGATGTACTGCTTCCGTTTGAGCTGTTTTTCTAGTAGGGAGGGAGCATCTTTCTTAACTAATATCTTTTGCTCAAATTCCAACCCAGCACTATAGCCCCAGTAGTTATGCGATTCTCTAGCATAGCAGTATACACATCCATGCTCGCAGCCTTGGTAGGGGTTTATCGAATACTCAAAGGGAATATCTGGACTGTTTACTTTGGTAATAATGGTTTTGGGTTGTACCGTAATATATTCGGTAGAAGGGTTCTCCGCTGCCAGCAGAGCCGGATCTAATTCATAATTATGTTGATGAAAGCGATTGGCTGGATTGAACTGTGCACCACGACCTTTTCGGAAACTCGGTTCTACCATTATGTTTGAATTGTTTTATTTATTTTCAAATATAAACAAAAAGTTTGTAAAATGAAAAAGGGAATGGATTTTAAATCAGTTCATACGCCAAATGAGTAAACAGCCTAGCTATGAGCGGTAAGATCCCTTGAAAAAAATCACTTTGGAAGGGATTCTCAGCGGTTCAGTAGATTTTCTTTACATTTGGAAAGTTTTGTACTTTCTCAAGCAAATCTACACTGACGTTTATGGAATGGTTAACTAGCATAGCAAGAGGGTCACTAGGGATAGTGGTGCTATTAGGTATTTGTTATTTGTTGAGTAGTGACCGTAAGGCTATCAATTGGCGTTTGGTAATTATTGGGACTCTCCTACAGTTGGTTTTGGCGATACTCATCTTACGTGTTCCCTTTATACGCTCTATCTTTGACTTTATCGCTTCCTTTTTTGTGGTAGTCTTGGATTTTACTGAGGCTGGGGCCGATTTTGTTTTGGGTAAATGGCCGGAGGTAGCCCAGATCAACGATGGTATGACGGGCGATGTATTTACCGTTGGGTATGTATTTGCGTTTAAGGTATTACCGACTATCATCTTCTTTTCCGCCTTGTCTTCTCTACTCTATTACCTCGGAATACTACAGTTTATCATCAAAGGATTTGCCTGGGTGATGAGCAAGACCATGCAATTGACCGGAGCGGAGAGTTTAGCGGCTGCAGCCAACGTATTTATTGGCCAGACGGAAGCTCCTTTGGTGGTGAAGCCTTATCTAGAAGGAATGTCGAAATCGGAAATGTTGTGTCTCATGACTGGCGGTATGGCAACCATTGCGGGCGGTGTTTTTGCAGCCTACGTGGGATTCCTCGGTGGGAGTGATCCGGAGATGCAACGGGTATTTGCTACGCATTTACTTACGGCATCGATCATATCTGCGCCAGCAGCTATCGTGGCGGCCAAGATGCTGTTCCCAGAAAGCCGAGAGGTTGATCTCGAAAAACAGAAACTGAATATCCCTCGTCAAGAGGTGGGTAATAACGTCTTGGATGCCATTTCTCGTGGTACCACTGACGGTATTAAATTGGCCATCAATGTCGGAGCCATGTTGTTGGTGTTCACTGCCTTCGTGGCCATGTTTAACTATATCCTTTTAAATGGAGTAGGTAGCTGGACCGGCTTGAATGACTATGTGGTGGAAACGACCAATGGTCGCTTTAAAGGGTTTAACCTCGAATATCTGCTGGGCTTGATTTTTGCCCCGATTGCCTGGTTGTTAGGTTCCAGTACTGCAGATATTATGATTGTCGGACAATTGCTCGGACTCAAAACCACACTCAATGAATTCTTTGCCTATGCCGCTTTGGAAGGGGTGAAGGATCAGATTTCAACCAAATCCATGTTGATCACTACCTATGCTTTGTGTGGATTTGCCAACTTTGCTTCTATTGGTATTCAAATTGGAGGAATTGGTGCTATTGCTCCAGGCCAGCGTAAAAACTTGACAGAGCTAGGCATTAAGGCTTTGATTGGTGGTACGGTAGCCTGTTTCTTGACAGCTGCCATTGCCGGAATGTTGGTGGGATAAAGGATAGCAAGTAGATAATCGGTCCATAGTCAATGGTCCAGAGAATTATTGACTGAAAGACCTACCCTCAGGCGCGACTGAGGGATTCATTCCAATTACTGCACCGTCAACTTCCAGCTCAAATCAAGATCCGTACTTCCATCCGTACTTCCAGAACTAGCTGTTTTGACATCCGGTTGGTGTTTCAACACAATACGGAAATCCGCATCGCTAACAGCATTTCCAGTTGTCCAGGTAGTGGTGAGTCCGATCGGAAGGCCGTTCTTGTCGGTATCGCCATAATTGATCGCATCGACTCTATTGTCAATGTTTCCATCTCCGCTTGGGTCGCCAAATGCCCCATCCGTAAAAGCAAAGAAGAGCATGTGTTCAGCTCCCTCCGTTTCTACCTCTTCTGTGATGTCTTCCATCTCAATGGAATTTTCCAAGGTGAGCGTGAGGGTGTAAGTGGTGTTCGGAACCAACTCAATGTCCTTGGTCACTTCTAAATCTTGAACACCTTCCCCATCTGGATCTTCGGCAGTAGCAGTGATGGCCGTCCCGCCGCCCTCCGGCGTGAAGGTTAAAAGAACGTCCGTAATGATTTCCTCCTCATTTTCTTCTGGCGGTGCATCGTCTTCATTTTTTTGACAGCTTGTGTTCAATAGCAGCGCACCTGCCATTAGTGTGTACATCAGATAAATTGAGAACTTTTTCATAATACTATTTTGGTTATTGCAACGATTGTGCAAATGAGTAGTAGAAACGCGAATGTTTTGGGCCTTATTGCATGAACCTCTTTTATTTGAGATGGCTTCTAGGGAAGTCTTTTGAAGGACCAATAAAAAATGCAGACCAAAGCGGCTCAGCTCAGGTCTGCTATTTTATACAGGATTAACCTACTCACTAGTGTAGGGAAACATAGGTTCTTTAGTCACACTACTTATAAGGACAGTTGTAAACCAACTTTACCCATCAGGCCATTAAAGCCAAACTGATTTACTTCCCAAGGGTATTTAAAACGACCCCCCAAATCCGTGATGAAGTCTCCTTTAGGATCTATTGGGTCTGGGTAGATATCCAGTAAATTATTGATGGTGAGGTAAAAGCCAAGTTGCTGCGACAGCTCATAGCCCAGGATTAAATCCGTAATGACCTTGGCCCCGAAAGTTTGATCCTTGCCTGGATCACTCGCATGTTGCCAGGTAACCTCGCCAAAGTAAGTGTTATTTAAGGTAGCCTGAAAGGCGCCCCATTCTAGCTGCATTCCGAAGGTTGACTTTAGGTTGGGGCGGGCGGTAGTGACTCTAGCTTGTTCTTTTCTATTGAAGATATCATAGCCTGCTCCTGCAAAAACAGGAGGGGCCTGGATTTGTCCGTCGATCTTTGTTTCGTTGTAATTCAGGGCCCAACTGAGCCCCAATTTAGCCTTTGGACTAAGGGGGATGTCCTCGTAATTCGCGACCAAATCTATTCCTTGAGTTCGGGTATCCATCGCATTGACGAAAAACTTTATGCTGGTTACCTCAAAGTCTTTCAACACTTCTTCTACGGGATTATCTTGTGTATCATCTCCATCAAAGCCGATCTCACCGGTGAAAAGCACCCTGTCGTTCAGGTCTACTTGGTAAAAATCCAGTGCCATTGAGAATTGGGTGTTGAATTTGTAAGTGACACCCGCAGAGATATTGAAGGCGGTTTCCGCATCCAGACTGGGGACCCCTAATCCCTGGATGACCGGGCTTACATTATTGAAGGTACCTTGGTTTGAAATGGTTCCGCCGGAGATTAAGGTCTGGATGTTGCTGAGGTAGATTTGGTGTAAAGAAGGCGCTCTGAAACCCGTGCTAACGGAGGCTCTGATAGCTCCTTTGTCTTTTCCAATCAATTGGCGGGCGTTTAGCTTCCACGAAAGATTATCCCCGAAGTCGGAATAATTTTCATATCGAATCGCACCCCCTAATAGAAAAGACTTGGAGGCATCCCAATCCAGGCTTAGATAGGAGCCGAAGTTGGCACGGTTTTCATTCAAGGCATTTTCTGGTCGTAGTCCGGGAAAAGATTGGGCTCCGCCTTCTAGGTACGACTCTTCCTGCCCGGCTCTCACCTCAAAAGTCTCTTGTCGAGCTTCCAATCCCCAGGCAACCGAAAGGGATCCCCAGTTTTTGCTGACATCTAGATTTCCAAGGATATGACTGAACGCGTACCCGCCGGGATCAAAAGAAGTGGGACTCGTTTCCCCCAAGGCCACGTTGATGGTATTTCCGATCAAATAATCTACACCATTGCCGCCTGCCGAAAGACTAATGTCCGTTTTCCAGCCCTTATTCTCGAATCGATTGCCGACGGTAGCGTTATAGTCTTTGATACTGGCCTCAAAAGTAGGTAGGAAGCCTTCATATTCCTCATCATCTGGGGTCAACAAGCCAAAATCACTTGGAATCCAGTATGGTGTCCGATATGCAGCGAATGACTTACCTTCTCGGTAAGTGAAACCGCCAAAAGCATAGAAGGTGCCACGCCGTCCATGGTAAGGTAATTCTAGGTTAATTTGGCTGGCATACCGATCATAACTAGGCTGTCCAATGTTCATACCAAGGTCTGGATGTTTTTGGATAAAAGGGTGTTTGCCGTTGAGGATGTCATCATCTCCGAAAATGACGCCAAATAATCCGTCCCCCCCTGGTTCGCCGGCTCTATCCGTATCATCTTGATGGTAAAGGCTTCCCGTAAAATTTAGGAAGCCACTTTTCCCTATTTGAAGTCCATTATTGAAGTCTGCGCTGTAGGTAAATCCATCACCCGCAGCTGTTACACCCGATTCCAGGTTGAGTTGCCAAGAGCTGGGGCGTTTTTTCAAGATAATATTTATAACACCTGCAATTGCATCTGAGCCATACTGAGCGCTGGCTCCGTCCCGCAACACTTCGATTCGCTCGATCGCGGATGCGGGTATACTTTTCATATCCACCCCCACTTCGCCTTTTCCTGGCGTGTCATTGACATAGACCAAAGCACTTTGATGTCGGCGTTTGCCATTGACTAATACTAGCGTTCTAGAAGGACCGAGGTTGCGTAATTCGGAGGGGTCAAAGTGTGCGGTAGCATCCGAAACGGTTTGCTGGGTAGCATTGTAGGAGGGAATCTTAAAGTTGATCAATTGGTCCACCGCGTATTGTCCAACGGATCGAAACTCACTGGCATTGATATTGTCGATCGGAACGGGTGATTGTAAAATACTTCTAGCCTTGGAGCGATTGCCAACGACCACTATTTCATCCAGGTGACTCAATTTGGCTTTCATTTGGATAATGGACCAAAGTCCACTGGATATGGCCACCTCCAGCTCTTGGTAGCCAAGATAGGAAACCAATAATTGAGCTGGGTAGGCTTCGACTTCCAGACTAAAGTTGCCCTCCAAGTCGGTCACTGTTCCGGAACTACTAATTTGATCTTTGATAGTGGCTCCAATCAATGGATTCCCATCCTGGTCCTGGATTTGACCTTGGACAACCTTTTGACTGTAAACGGAAATAGCACTTAAGGTAAAGAAGAGTAAGCATAGAAAATACGTTTTCATTTGGTTAATGATTATGTAGTTAGGTAAAGGTTTTAGGTTTTCTGTTATAGTGGTCAGGCGAGGTAGGGCTTACGCCTTCAAATTGCAGTGTGGATGAGGGAATTGCAAAAAGACATGAGCCTTTGGTAGTCCTAAACGATCTGTACTGGAGAAATTTTGAGCAAGAGGTAGAATGGACAATGAAGCACGCTAGTTGTCGCCCAAAGGATAACTACGGGGAAAAAAACGAAGCTACTTGGAGCGTTTACCTACCTTAGTTCATGGTTGACCAGGGCTGATTAGCCGGAAGCGAGCAAATTATGTTTTAAGCAAGGCAGATTTTGCAACCGAATGCGGGCAATTCGGTGAAAAATCTAACGCTGCATAAAAGAAAATTTGCCGCTTAAAGACAATATAGGTTTGGTCAAACATGAACTAAATGTGGATCCAAACGCTGAACGCACCATGGCCTTAAACAACCTCCTCAAATCGACTTTCATTGGTTTATTTCCTATGCTAGCATTGTTTCTCAGTATTCGCGCTGGAATCAGGCTGGTAGATAAGTTCGAACTGTCCACCTTAGGCCTCTTCATCATGGCTATGACCGTGGTATCTTTATTTGCTATGGTCTTTTTGAAGAAAATGGCGCGAGGATATGCCAACCTTAGAGCTTATGAGTTATTTCTACTCATTGGCCTAATCTTATTTCTAGTTGGATATTTCCGAGGCACAGGAAGCACGACCAATTTGCTGGGAGTACTTGCCATCCTCTGCGCTTGGACTGGCTACATCCGTTGGTATTCTACCTTTCCAACACGAGAAAAGGAACTGCTAAGAGTGGGGCAAACCTTACCTTCTTTTGAGGTAGAGGATATTCATCAAAATAAGATTACTGATCAGACGCTTCTAGGCCAAAAAAATCTGCTACTCTTTTTCCGCGGGAACTGGTGCCCTTTGTGCATGGCACAAATCAAAGAAGTAGCAGCAGAATATCAAGAATTAGAGACACTTGGGGTAAAGACTTACCTGATTAGTCCACAACCGCCCAGCCACTCCATTTCCCTAGCCAAGAAACATCAGGTCAACTTCAACTACTTGGTAGACAAGGGTAATGGGATGGCCAAACGTTTTAAAATCTTTGCTGAAAACGGTTTGCCAATGGGCTTGCAGGTCTTGGGATACGATAGTGATACCGTGCTTCCTACCGTGCTAGTTACCGACGAGCAGGGCCAAATCATTTTTGCGGATTTGACAGATAATTACCGATTCCGACCGGAGCCGGCATCTTTTCTCGAGATAATCAGGAAACAGACCCAATAATTCTGAAGCAATTTTGAAGACTGTCTGAAAATCTTGCTTTTTTAGCTCGCCGCCTGACTTTCTTTTCTTCATTAGGTACATTTGGTGTTTGGCACTTCATCCATCTTAGGTCGGTCCTTTGGCCTATTGCCATTCGCTTCGTAATTTAGTAATGGTAAAAAAATAAGCCTATCAACATGGAAAGATTGTTTTTTTGACCATTACTAGGGATGAAAGAAGAAGCACCTAGACTTATCTAATCAAAATTGAACCTATGAAAAACATCCTTTTGCCTTTCTTATGTATTGCCTTATTGTTGCCTGGACTTCAGGCACAAGAAAAAGGAGATTCCTTATTAAAAGAAGGAATATTCTCCGGAATGAAACTGAGAAACATTGGCCCGGCCTTTGCCTCCGGTAGAATCGCTGATTTGGCTATTCACCCAGATGACGACAATGTCTGGTATGCGGCGGTTGGTTCTGGCGGCGTCTGGAAAACTACCAATGCTGGTGTCACCTGGAAGTCGATTTTTGACCGACAAGACACCTACTCTATTGGTTGTTTGACCATTGATCCCAATAACCCGCATACCATTTGGGTCGGAACGGGAGAGAATGTTGGCGGACGACACGTTGGTTTTGGAGACGGAGTTTATAAGAGTATGGACGGCGGAAGAACTTGGAAAAATATGGGGCTGAAGAAATCTGAGCACATTTCCAAGATCATTATCCACCCCGAAAACCCCGATGTGATTTGGGTCGCAGCTCAAGGGCCGCTTTGGAGCAAAGGAGATGAAAGAGGTTTGTACAAAAGTACAGACGGCGGCAAGAACTGGAAAAAAGTGTTGGGGGATGAAGAATGGACCGGCGTAACAGATATTGTGATGGATCCTCGCAATCCGAATCAACTCTATGCAGCTACTTGGCAGCGCCACCGTACCGTTGCAGCTTATATGGGGGGTGGGCCAAAGTCGGGCTTACACCGAAGTACCGATGGAGGTGAAACATGGGTGAAACTGAAAACAGGACTTCCTGGTGGAAATATGGGGAAGATTGGCTTAGCCATTTCTCCACAAAATCCAGATGTCTTATATGCAGCCATTGAATTGAACCGTAAGAAAGGGGCGATTTATCGCTCCACTGATCGAGGTTCCTCCTGGGAGAAGAGATCCAATGCAGTTTCAGGGGCAACAGGGCCTCATTACTACCAAGAACTATATGCCTCACCACATGCTTTTGATCGCTTGTATTTGATGGATGTTCGCATCCAGGTGTCTGATGATGGCGGCAAAAACTTTAGAAGACTAAGCGAAAGGGATAAGCATTCCGATAACCATGCCATTGCCTTCCGAGCGGATGATCCTGATTATTTATTGATAGGAACAGATGCCGGTATCTACGAGAGTTTTGATCTCGCGCAAAATTGGCGGTTCTTGGCTAATCTTCCTTTGACACAGTATTATAAAGTAGCCCTAGATGATGCGGAGCCTTTCTACAACATCTTCGGTGGTACACAGGATAATGGCTCGCACGGTGGCCCATCTCGTACGGATCTTGCCGAAGGCATTAGCAATCGAGAATGGTACAAAACGCTGGGTGCAGATGGTCACCAATCTGCTACAGAACCCGGGAATCCAAATATCACCTATGCGGAGACCCAACAAGGAGGCCTGCATCGAATAGATCGAATTACTGGCGAACAAGTCTATATCCAACCACAAGCTCGAGCAGGCGAAGGTTTTGAGCGCTTCAACTGGGATGCACCAATTGTGGTGAGTCCACATAAACCCTCTCGCTTGTACTTTGCCTCCTATCGCGTTTGGCGATCTGAGGATCGGGGTGATAGTTGGACACCGATCTCAGGTGATCTTAGCCGAAACGAGGAGCGGATCAGCTTGCCGATCATGGGTAAAGTGCAGAGTTGGGATTCCCCTTGGGATGTGAATGCCATGTCCAACTATAATACGATCACTTCTTTATCGGAATCTCCATTACAGGCGGGACTTTTGTATGCAGGAACCGATGATGGAATCATTCAGGTTACGGAAGATGGTGGTCAGAATTGGAAGAAAGTTGAAGTAGGATCACTTCCAGGCGTACCTGCTACCGCTTTTGTCAATGATATCAAGGCCGACCTCCATGATGTCAATACCGTATACGTAGCTCTAGACAATCACAAATATGGAGATTTTAAACCTTATTTGTTGAAGAGTACCAATAAGGGCAAAAGCTGGAAGTCTATCAGTAGTAACCTTAAGGACAGAAACTTGGTTTGGCGAATGGTGCAAGATCATGTTAAGCCTGAATTACTATTTGCTGCTACCGAGAAAGGTATTTTCTTTTCTATTAATGCTGGTGGAAAATGGATTAAACTATCTAGTGATGCGAATATCTCTTTCCGTGATTTAGCCATCCAAAAAAGAGAAAATGACTTAGTGGGAGCCTCCTTTGGACGTGGATTTTTTGTGTTGGATGATTACAGCCCATTGCGTGAGATTTCCAGCCAACAATTGAGATCAGAGGCCACTTTATTCGCTACGCGAAAAGCTTGGTGGTATCGACCTCGTTCCGTGGTAGGGAATCAAGGCGCATCTTTCTATACGGCTCCTAATCCCGATTTTGGTGCTGTTTTCACGTACTATCTCTCAGACGGATACAGCACTAAAGAGTCTGAACGTAAAAAGGCCGAACGCAAGTTAGCTAAAGGGGATAAGGATATTCCGTTCCCCGGTTGGGATGCTTTGCAAGATGAAATGCAAGAGGCTGCGCCTAAGATATGGCTGACCGTCAAGGATGCCACTGGTGCGGTAGTTAAGCGTATCACAGGACCAGCCCGTAAAGGAATTCATAGAGTGGCTTGGGACCTTCGTTATTCTTCGCAGGGCGCCGTACGCTTGAATAGCAGAGGAGGTGGCTTTCGCGGAGGTGGCTTCATGGCTACTCCTGGTACCTACACCGTATCCTTGGCTAAAGAGATTGATGGGGTGATAACGCAGTTGGCGGAGCCTAAGAGCTTTGAGGTAGTTCCACTCAGAAAAGGTGCGCTTCCTGGTGCTTCTGCGGGCGAGCTGGCAGCCTTCCGGGGAGAAATGGAGAAACTACAAGGGGCAATGTCTGCTACATCCTACTTATTGGATAATAGTATGAAGAAGGTAAATGCTATGCAATTGGCATTGGAAAGAAGCCGTACGGAATCAGCCTCATTAACGCAACAGTTGCATGACCTTAAGAGCAGCTTGTATGATATGGAAGAAATGATGAACGGCAATGCAGCTAAAAATGAGATAGGAGAGCGTAACGCTCCGACCATTCGCAGCCGTATGTTCGTCGGCTTCCGCGGGATGAATACCACTTATGGTCCCACACCGACCCACAAGGAAAGTGTAAAGATTGCGATGTCAGAATTAGATAAGATGAACGCAGACCTAGAAGAGATCAGTGGAGTCAAAATTCCAGCTCTGGAACAAGAGCTAGCGAAAACTGGCGCTCCTTGGATCGAAGGGCAAGCCCTACCAAAGGGTAATAAATAGATCTATTAGATACTAAGCTTTCTTATGAGAGGTTTCCTGGAGATAATACAGGGAACCTCTTGTTTTTCCATCTTACCGGGAAAGATCTAACCAATCCGGAGTCTTTTCAACACCTTGCGTTTTATAGCGTGTTAAAACACTTTCCACCACCGACGGATCGTACTCAAACCAATCTACTTGTCTTTTAATCTTAAGGTCCTGATCAAAATACAGCCAAATGGTAAATTCCATTCCCCAATCAGTATCAACCCTTTGTCCGTAATAGAAGAAGGGATTGAGGTGACCCCGAACTACAGCTGTACTATTTTCCACGACCAGACTCTCAATGGCTAGATGCTCTTGCTCTGGACTTAGCTTATGGAAGCCGGTATCGGGCCAATTATAGAAGCGTTCGAATTGCCACAGGCTATCCAATTCTAGTTGTAAGGCGATATCGTGGAATTGTAGGTCCGCTCGATAGAAGGATAGGAGCTTTTCCCAATCCTTTCGTTCTGAAAAGGTCGAAAAAAAGGCTGTAGCAGTCTCGCGTACGGCTTCTTCGTAGCTAGAGTTGGGAGTATTTGTGGAGGACTCATCAGGGCTACATTGCCAACTTATAGCTAGCATTGCACTGCCCCAGATTAGGCGTTTTATTAGTCGGATCATAAGTGCAAAATTGATTGAGTTAATGCAAAATACGGGTAAAATGGAAGAGAGATTTTCGGAATCGGTTCCGATGTATAAAGTCGAACCTATTTATCCTGGTGCAGCGTAGATATGATCCAGTTTACAAGGGGATTTGTCACTTTTACCTAGAGTGAGGGCCGTTTCTATCGTCTATTTTTGGACTAGACAAAAGGTGGATTTAACATCTGATTCCACTAAAGTTGTCCTTAACGGAAATTGTAGACAGAAAATCTAAGGCATATGAAAGCACCACATTTTACCATCAAAGCCTTCTTTTGGGTAATGCTTTTTCAGTTGAGCTACGGAAATACACTTGTGGCAACTGCCTCCGCCCTCTCGCGCCACAATCCAGAACTCGATCTAGCAGATGCCTGGGAATCCTTACAGTCCTTGACGGGATACTGGAAAGCTAAAGGCGAACAACTGGTCAAGTGGAAACCCGAAGATCCCCGGAACTTACAAAAAGTCCTTCATACGGCCGATGAACAACGCATTTTAGGTCAGCTGATCCGTGAAGACGATCAGATCATTTACAAGCTAAATGCCAAAGGCGAACAATTTATCCTCCAATTGACAAAAGTAGGTCCTACAAGCTGGACATTCGAGGCGCAGACAAATCAACTGCTACAAACTATTGAACTCTCTCTTACGGAAAATGGTGTACTTAAATCTGAGATGATAGCGGTCAGTCCCAGCGGTCGAAGGTTAAGTACGTATTCAGAAGTCAGTCGGATTGCTACAGCTGATCCTGCTAAGTGAGCTTACTTCAGCGCGTTTTTAGACTTGGATTAATCCCTTTATAAAGTCCTTGCTCAAGGCCAAGGTTTTTTCCCGCGCCTGTAAGTGCGGAATATGTCCGCAGTTTTCTATCAAAATTCCCAGTGCATTATCTCCAATACCTTCCGCTATATCCCACATATGCTGTGGGCTGGCATATTCATCCTGCGTGCCCTGAAGAATAAGTGCTGGACAATGGATCTGAGCTAGTTGTTGTTCTATATTCCAGGAAGAGAAAGCGGCTGAGGTCCAAGTGTGTGCCCAGGCGTAAAATAGGGCCTCGGTTTTCTCCCCATGATATTTGGCTAGTTTTTCCTTGAAAACCGTATGCTCAAATTGATGGATGGCCCTTTGCATACCTCCGGCTCCCGTATCTTCTACATAAATGTGCGCTGCTTCCGTAATGATTCCTGATAACTGTGCTGAATAGTGTGCCGCATAAAGCAGGGCGATGGTCCCCCCGTCACTATGTCCTACCAATATGGGCTTTTTCAAACCGAAGGCTGTAATTAATTGACGCAAGTAAAGCAAGGCTTCCACTTCAAGATAATCATTGTCTCTTTCCTGGTTAAACGGATCGGAAAGGCCATGTCCCATCCGATCGTAAACGATCCCATTGCATTGCATTGCTTCACAGAGCAAGGCGGGATACCCTTTCCAAAGCGCTACCGAACCGAGGGCTTCGTGTAAAAAGATCAAAGTAGGACTTTCGGTATCCCTAGCATAGTGCAATTGCTCTACCCAGATTT
>JAHQWA010000557.1 GCA_019634045.1 Saprospiraceae bacterium | reverse complement strand
CTTGTATAATGGCTTTTGTTCATTTTTCTGGGTTGGCTTGAGCCAGTGGCTCAAAAAGCGTTTGTAAATACCGAAAAAACGAAAATGTGTTCTGTAAACTCGGGCACAGCTCTTTGAGCCAACGGCTCAAGCACTCTCATGCTCAGACAGTACGGGACGGCAGCCCGCTCTGGGACTGGCAGTATTAATTTTGAACATCAGGTTTCAAAACCAATGTGCAAAATTTAGGTTAATAGTAATCAGCCTCTACAGGCTTCTTTATCTAAATGTATAAGTATCTAATTACCAGGTAATTATAATTATACATGAAACCTATTCGCCCCTACAATGAAAAATTAAAGCTTTTAAAATGGCTAAAGTCCAGCTAAGAACTAAAACTATGGAAGGAATGCTTGATTGCCAGTCTTCAAAGTTTAGCCTACCGCCAGAAGTGAGCTATCTAAATTGTGCCTACATGTCACCCTTGCTGAATGAGGTAGTGCAAGAAGGCGAGTTCCAAGTCCGGCGTAAGAGTATTCCCTATACGATTGGTATTCCTGATTTTTATGAACCCGTGCTTGAATTAAAAAAGGCCTTTGCTGAGCTAATCAATGTTTCCAATCCAGATCGTATAGCGCCCATTCCATCTGCTTCCTATGGCTTGGCTACCATAGCTCGTAACTTACCTTTTAAGGAGAATTTCAATATCGTGATGGTGGAAGAGCAATTCCCCAGCAACTACTACATCTGGGAAAGAGTGGCTCAAGAAAAGGGTGGGAGTATTCGCACGGTTAAGTTACCAGAGACGAATCGAAGTCGGAGCGAAGCCTGGTCAGAAGCTATCCTGGATGCTATTGATGAGCAAACTATTTTATTAGCCCTAAGCCATGTTCACTGGGCGGATGGGACCCCTTTTGATCTATTGAGCCTCAGGGAAAAAACACGAGCGCATGGGGCTTGGATGGTGCTAGACGGCACTCAATCCATTGGAGCCTTACCTTTTGATGTGGAGGAAATTCAGCCCGATGCGTTGATCGCTGCGGGATACAAATGGCTGCTGGGGCCCTATTCCCTAGGCGTAGCTTACTATGGTCCGGTCTTTGATGGCGGGATACCCATCGAGGAAAGCTGGTACAATAGGGAAGAAAGCGAGAACTTCCAAAATCTTGTAAACTACCAACCTAACTATAAGCCTCATGCTAACCGTTTCGGGGTGGGGGAGCAAAGCAATTTTATTCTGGTACCCATGCTAACTAAGGCCATTAGGCAATTATTGGATTGGAAGGTGGAGGAGATACAGACCTACTGTAGGGCGCTTTCCGCACCTATAGTAGCGCAATTGGCAGAGATGGGCTGTACAGTGGAAGCCGAGGCCCACCGGGCCGGACATTTGTTTGGCGTCCGCCTCCCCAAGCAGATGGATCAAACCAAATTGCAACAATTATTTGAATCCTATCAAGTATTCGTTTCCTTGCGAGGCAATGCCATTCGCGTTGCTCCTCATGTGTATAATGATGAAGGGGATATGCAAAAATTCCTGCAATGTTTTGAGCAATGTTTGCAGCCGAAGTTCTTCTAAGTGTAGGTTGCTTGAATGAACTCTTTCGGAAAGCAATACGGAAGGAGGATTATAAGTACTAAAAAACAAAAGCCCTGTCTCAATCAAGACAAGGCTTTTGTTTTTTAACTAATATCAAAGCATCTAGAGGTGTAGTCGATCCTTGCGTTCCAACAGCACCGCTTCTTCCTCCTCTCGGTCCGGATCAGGAACACAACAGTCAACTGGGCAAACCGCAGCACACTGGGGCTCCTCATGAAATCCTACACATTCTGTGCATTTATCGGGAACAATGAAGTAGATATCATCATCTACAGGTTCTTGCTGAGCATCCGCGGCTACTTCCTCACCACCTTCCAGGACGTAAGTCCCAGATACAGCAGTACCATCCGAAATTGCCCATTCAACGCCTCCTTCATATATCGCATTGTTAGGGCATTCAGGTTCGCAAGCCCCACAATTGATGCATTCGTCAGTGATTATGATTGCCATAAGCCAAGTTTTTCTTTTACCTGATGATCCATGTGCTAAGTCCTCATTCCTAAATAAGACTGCTGTAAAAACAGCTTTTCAAGGATTTAAGTTGACTTATCCTTAGTCATCATTATTTAAACACCAAGAAAGGGCGATAGTTTTACCCTGATTAGCAAGACTCCCTCTCTTAACGAGGCGCAAAAATAGGGGCTATTCCCATAAAATCAAAGTATTGGGAGCAGGTAAAATGTAAGTACTTGACAGGATCGGCAAAGCGAACTGGCTTATCGCATCATTCAGTCTTCAATTTCCCCCAGCTTCTAAACAGGAATAATATACCGACAACGGTCACGCCAGTGGCAATTAAAGCGGCTGTTGTCTCGCCATAAATCCAGTAGCCCGTGCCAAATAGTGCGGCATAAACAGTGAATGTACCGATTAGGAAGCACAGTAATTCCAAGGGTAATTGTTGACCTTGGCCCTCATCTATAGATATACCTCGATTCTTAGCTTTCTCCTTAACCAAACCCCAGCCTGGCCCTCCTGGCTTGATTTTTTGATAAAATTCTATCAGTTTCTCATCAGAAGTCGGTGGAGTAAGATAGGTAGCAGCGACCCAAACGATGGTAGTAAGTATGGCACCTGCTACGGTTTTTTGCCAATCTTCCAGCGGAGCAAGCCCCGTACTATCATGTACAAAGGTCAAATATCCTGCTATGACCAAGGAGGATACCATCGCCACAATTTCCGTCATGGCATTGATACGCCACCAGAACCAGCGCAGGATATAGATTAAACCGGTACCTGCGCCTAGGAGAAGTAGGAGATTGAAAGCTTGGGTGGCGTCTGTTAAGAGTAAACCCAAACCGATTCCCAGTATCATAGAAAGTACAGTAAACCAACGAGCTGCACTGACCAATTCTTTCTCGCTAGCCTCCGGCTTAATGAATCGCTGATAGAAGTCATTTACCAGATAGGAAGCCCCAAGATTGAGTTGGGTAGACATCGTAGACATGAAGGCGGCAATGAGCGAAGCGGCTACCAAGCCCATAAGCCCCGAAGGCAAATAACTCAACATAGCCGGATAAGCTACATCATGCCCTAATTTATCTGCGGACAAAGCAGGGAAGGCTTCTTCTATATCGGATAGTTCAGGAAATACTACGATAGAGGCCAGGGCAATCAAGATCCATGGCCAGGGGCGTAGTGCATAGTGGGCTAGATTGTACAATAGCGTAGCGCTGACGGCTCCCTTTTCTGACTTCGCAGAGAACATACGCTGGGCAATATATCCACCGCCACCTGGCTCCGCACCGGGATAGTAAGAGGCCCACCACTGTACCGCCAGCGGAACAAGAAGCACCGGGACCCAAACGTTTGGGTTGCTCAGGTCAGGAATTAGATCCATCTTCTCTGCCACATTCGGGTTAGACAATAGCTTGGATAAGCCACCTACCTCGTCCATATTAACCAGATAGATACAGGCCCAAATAGAACCAATCATGGCCAAAAAGAACTGAACAAAATCTGTGACAATAACCGCTTTTAGGCCACCGATAGCACTATATGCCAGCGTCACTCCGCCCGCTATCAATAAGGTTTGCCAACCGGGCATCCCCAATATGATCTCTCCAAATTTAATGGCGGCTAGAGAAACGGCTCCAGTAACTAGAACATTGAATATCAAACCCAGGTATAAAGCTCGAAAACCACGTAGGAAAGCGGCGGCTTTGCCGCTGTATCGCAGTTCATAAAACTCAATATCAGTCATTACTTCGGATCGACGCCAGAGTTTAGCATAGACAAAAACCGTAAGCATCCCGGAGAACAAAAGACACCACCAACCCCAATTACCAGCCACACCGTTATCGCGCACAAGTCCTGTCACTAAATTTGGCGTATCAGCGGAAAAAGTAGTGGCAACCATGGATACCCCCAGTAGCCACCAGGGCATGTTTCGTCCGGAGAGAAAAAACTCTTGTGTGCTATTACCTGCTTTTCTGGACACGGCAATACCGACGGCTAAGGTGAAAAGAAAATATAGGCCGATAATGGTCCAGTCTAAATTGGAAAGATTCATAAGTTGGCTTTGTTTTATACGCTACCGCAAGTAGAACGTGCTGTAAGTTAAAATTTTTTCTGAAAGTGATAGCTATGCGGGATCGATTTGGAAATTGTGGAAGATGCTAGTAGCACTGGCCTGTGACGATAAGAAGTCGATCAGTGAATCAAAGGAGGCTTCATTGCTGCCAGCGAGATATTTTTAGGCAACTTCTTTTATAATAATCTAGCCTGTCTATCTTTGCGAAAACCAACGATCATCCATTCGTCTAAAACGTCTAAGCAATTGGCCAGGAAATCAACAACAAAAAAAAACAAGCCGAAAAAGGTTACCCCTTTGATGCAGCAGTACTTCCAGGTGAAAGCTAAATACCCGGATGCAATTCTGTTGTTTCGAGTAGGAGATTTTTACGAGACCTTTGGGGAGGATGCCGTCAAAGCTTCTCAGGCCCTAGGGATCATTCTCACCAGCCGAAATAATGGGGGGAGTGACATTGAATTGGCTGGCTTCCCGCATCACAGCATGGATATGTATTTGCCTCGCTTGGTAAAGGCGGGATTTCGTGTGGCAATTTGTGAACAGTTGGAAAAGCCTTCTCCCAAGAAGAAGATCGTAAAACGAGGAGTGACGGAGGTGGTGACACCGGGCGTGGCGGTAGATGATAAGTTGCTAGACCACAAAACCAATAACTTTTTGGCGGCGCTATCATTTGGTAAAAAAGGAATGGCGGGCCTATCTTTTCTCGATATCTCCACCGGAGAATTCCTGAGTTGTGAAGGGGATCTTCCCTACGTTGATAAATTACTGCAAAGTTTCCGACCCTCTGAAGTCCTCGTGTCTAAAGACAAAAAGAAGTTCTTTGTTGAAAAGTTAGGTGATCGATTCAACCTATTTTTGCTGGATGAGTGGGTTTTTACACATGATTATGGCCGAGAAAAACTGCTGGAGCATTTTGAAGTAGCCAGTTTGAAGGGCTTTGGGGTGGAAGAAATGGAGTTGGCGCAAATCTCTGCCGGGGCTGTCCTGCACTACTTAGCCACCACCGAGAACAAGAACCTCAAGCATATCAATCGGATTTCGCGTATCCAGGCGGATCGATATGTTTGGTTAGATAGATTTACGATTCGCAATCTGGAATTGATCTTTTCTCCCAATGAAAGCGGCGTTCCGTTGATTCAGGTGTTGGATCAAACGCTTTCCCCAATGGGAGCGAGGTTATTGAAAAAGTGGATCGTTCTGCCCTTAAAGAAAATTGCGGAAATAGAATCCCGGCAAGATGTAGTGGAGTACTTTATTCGGGATCATGATACCAGTTTGGATTTAGCAGGAAACCTGCAGCAAATTGGTGACCTGGAGCGCCTAATCTCCAAAGTCCCGTTGAGGAAAATCAACCCCAGAGAAGTCGTTCAACTCAAAAGGGCTCTGTCTGTCATTGAACCGGTCAAGAACTTGCTGGCCAGTAGCGACAAAGAAGCCTTGGTTCAAATTGCAGGGGCACTGCATCCGTGCAAAGAGCTCATTGAAACGATTGCTACACAATTGGTAGACGAACCACCAGTGAATTTGAACAAAGGTGGGGTGATTGCGGATGGCTTTTCAACTCCTTTAGATGAACTCCGTACCATTGTCAATAACAGTAAGGAACTTTTGTTGCAAATCCAACAAAGTGAGGCGGTTAGAACTGGCATTAATAGCTTGAAGATTGGTTTTAATAATGTGTTTGGGTATTACTTAGAAGTGACCAATAAGTATAAAAACCAGGTCCCTCCGGAATGGACCCGCAAGCAAACCTTGACGAATGGGGAGCGATATATCACGGAAGAATTAAAGGTGCTGGAAGGGAAAATTCTGGGCGCCCAAGAAAAGATCTTGGAACTGGAAGCAAAGCTCTTCGAACAATTGGTCTTGGGTATCAATGATTACATCTCTGTCGTCCAATCCAATGCCGGTTTGATTGCGAGAGTGGATTGCCTTTTGTCTTTCTCCAAAGTAGCTCAACGTAATAACTACTGCCGCCCAGAAATGGATGATTCCTACGTCATCGATATCAAGGAGGGGCGGCACCCCGTTATTGAGCAGCAGCTGCCCTTGGGAGAAAGTTATGTACCTAATGATGTTTTTCTGGACAATGAATCTCAGCAAGTACTAATGATTACAGGGCCCAACATGGCCGGTAAATCTGCCTTGCTACGGCAAACGGCCTTGATTTCCCTGATGGCACAAATGGGATCCTATGTACCGGCGGCCAATGCCCGCCTCGGTTTGATCGATAAGGTCTTCACAAGGGTAGGGGCTTCTGATAATATTTCTTCTGGCGAATCCACTTTTATGGTGGAAATGAACGAAACCGCCAGCATCATGAATAATATCTCCAACCGAAGTTTAATCTTACTGGATGAGATTGGAAGAGGGACGAGTACCTACGATGGCATTTCTATAGCCTGGTCGATTGCGGAGTTTTTGCACAATAATGGGACCCGACCGAAAACTCTATTTGCTACCCATTATCACGAGTTAAATGAGCTAGCCAACAAGTTCAATCGAATCAAGAACTTCAACATTGCGACCAAGGAGATTGGTCAGAAAGTGATTTTCTTGAGAAAATTGGTTCCAGGGGGTAGCCACCATAGTTTTGGGATTCATGTGGCACATATGGCGGGTATGCCGCGCAGTATCGTAGAGCGTGCTACCCACATTCTCAAGCAATTAGAGCAAAAATCTATCGACCATGAAGTCGGTGGAGAAGTAAAGGCTAATAAAGCCGATACGGCGCAAATCTCTCCCGAAAATTACCAATTGAGCATTTTTGAAACGGTAGATCCAGTAGCAGGGAAGCTCAAGGAAAGCCTCGTTGACCTCAATATCAACAATATGACGCCGATAGAGTGTATGATGAAATTGAATGAGTTGATACGGATGCTGGAGGAAGGCTAGGAGCGGGCAAAAAAAACAGGGATGCCCATTGGACATCCCTGATACTATTCATTTAACGGCGTTTACTTCATTTTATTCAACCTTCTGACGGAGGAGAAAACGAAAAGTCACATAAAAGTTCAAAGAAGATGAAAATAGCATTGATTGGATATGGAAAAATGGGGAAGACTATTGATCAACTGGCCCAGGCAGCTGGTCACCAAGTAGTAGCGCGAATCGATGTTGGGAACCAAGGGGATTTGAGTGCGGAAAGTTTGACCAGTGCCGATGTCGCGATTGAATTCACACGCCCGGAGAGCGCTTTTAACAACATTGTTACATGCCTGGAAAATGGCGTGCCGGTGGTAAGCGGTACCACAGGTTGGCTAGACCGTCTAGAGGAGGCCAAGCAACTGGTGGAAAAATACCAAGGGGGCCTTTTCTATGCCTCAAACTATAGTATTGGAGTGAACATCTTTTTTGCCATAAACAAACAATTGGCAAAACTGATGAAGCGCTATGATCAATATGGTATTAGCATGGAAGAAATCCATCACACGCAAAAACTAGATGCTCCAAGTGGTACGGCTATTACTTTAGCCGAAGGCATTTTAGGGGAATTATCCTATAAAAAATCCTGGGTGAACGAGCCCAGCCAACAGGATGAGGAATTACCCATCATTTCTAAACGAATTGACAAAGTGCCTGGTACTCATACCATTAGATACAACTCTCCGATCGATAACATCACCATCACACATACCGCTCACTCTAGAGAAGGCTTTGCTCGTGGAGCCTTGGCTGCTGCCGAATGGATGGTCGGTAAACAGGGCTTTTACGGGATGGAAGATATGTTATCTTGAGCTAATTTGTACCATAGTAAAATGTAAAAAAGCCTCAATTATAAGGCTTAACCTTGTCACATTAATTCCGTTTAATTGGGATTTTCTAGCCATAATATAGGCTAGAATAGGCGTGTAGCGGTGGCTTCGTTTCCTTCTTATCCTTATCTTTGTTATACACTTTTCCAATCAAACCCCAGACTCACTCAACCTTCCCCGAAAAGCCTCAAGAATTTAGCTAATAACAAACAAAAACTACTTCTTGATGACCTTGTCAAACCTGAAAACCGCATTCCGCGCCATCGGCGGATTTACACTCGTGTCTGCACTTTACGTCGTCCTGGTATTACTCCATGGGACTTTCACTGATTATCAGCCCGATAAGGTTGAAAAGATTACGCCCTATCAACGCTCAAATAAAGTGCTGGTAGAGAAAGAAGAACTCGATTTAGTCATTTGGAATCTCGGCTTTGGAGGACTTGGAAAGGAAAGTGAATTCTTCTTTGATGCCAGCGGGTCACAGTTCTTCTCGGGAGGAAAAATGGTACATGCGACGGAAGATATGGTACAAAAGAACAATGAAGGGATTCTAACCTTCGTCCAGGAGCAGAATGCCGATTTTTTCTTGTTGCAGGAAGTGGATAAGTCTTCCAAACGAAGTTACTATTTCGATCAATTTCGTGCCTTGGCTGAAGCCGTGCCCAATTACGATGCGCACTTCGCTACCAATTACAAGGTAGGGCGCGTTCCGATACCAATCATGGAGCCCTGGCACGTCTATGGCAAGACCTTTAGTGGTTTGGCTACCCTAAGCCGTTTTCAGGCTAGCCAAGTAGAAAGATATCAATTGCCGGGTAGTTTTGACTGGCCTACCCGCATATTTCAGTTAGACCGTTGTATTGCGATTCATCGATATCCAACGGATCGAGAGGGCGACCTGGTCGTCATGAATATACATCACTCAGCTTATGATGAGGGAGGCGTGCTGAAAAAACAGCAAATGGCCTTCCTCAAAGATCTTCTCATCGCGGAATATGCCAATGGCAATTACGTCATTGTCGGAGGAGATTGGAACCAATGCCCGCCTCATTTTGACTTTGATCAATTCATGCCCGGTCAAACGGAAGGCTATACTCAAATGAATATCCCGGCGGATTACCTTCCCACGGACTGGACCTGGGCCTATGATCCGAACACACCGACCAATCGAAAGACCCATAGCCCATACCATCATGGTAAGACCTTTGTGGCTTTGATTGACTTCTTCCTAGTTTCTCCGAATGTAGAGGTAGTGGAGGTAAAAGGTATTGATCAGGAGTTTGACTTTTCAGATCACCAGCCGGTGAAGATGCGGGTGCGCTTGGAGTAGATTAAGATTTAAGTACCTACTGAGATTCATTGCTCAAGCATTGCTATCGAAAGAAAGGCCTTGTCAAAGTTATGCTAACTTACACCAATTCTGCTACTTTCTGCCGTAGCCATTGAGCGTTAGCTATATCCTTCTTGTTGTGGATTTCCTCGGATAGTTTGTCTACTGCTTTCCGATCACTGGGCAGAATCTTGATTAATCTTTTGGTGTATCTAATCAAGTTTTGGTGCTGTACTCTGATGTGCTCGGCAATCTCCTTATGTCTATTTAGATAAACTTTGAAGCTGTCTAAAAGGTGATATAAAGGGTCAATCTCATCCAATTCATAGTAGGTTGCTAATAGCATCGACTTAGATCTAAGACTATAGGTTACATCAGTATATTCGACGTTCTGCAGTTGTTCAATTACCTTATGGTATTTCTTTTCGTAGAAATAAAGTTGGGCCAAATTATAGGTAGTCATATTTTCTCTTGATTCCTCCGGAAGGACTTTTGCATAATTGAATATGAATTCCTCTGTCCAGCTAAATTTTCCTAAACGCAGGGCTACCGTAACTATGTTCTGAAAGTGCCCAGGAACCATTTCCCCTTTCGGCAAGATGATCTTTTTGTCTAAGAGGTCTAAGTATAGATCAAAAATTTCTTCCAGAAAATTCTGATGTCCTTTATTGATCTTTCTTGTACAGTAATTGAGAGCATAGGTATAAATGCTAGAGGCTTCTCGTGTTGGAAAATCCCGACCGTGCTTTTCCAATAGTTTTTTTAGTTTAAAATAATGTTCCAGCTTATCATCTTCGCTGAGGGCCAAATATACTTGATAGTAGACTGCTACTGGGCTAATGGATTCATAGTCGTATTTTTTGATATGATTGATTATCTCCTCTATAAAAAGTAATTGATATTCGTGTGAAACCTGGTATTGACGACTGAGGACTAGACAAAGATATCGTAGTTTCTCAGCGATGTAGAATACGTCCAAATTGTTAGCAATGGCTTCTACATTGCTAACCATAGACCTTTTCAATTCAAAGCCTGTTAAATAATACAGGTTCTTTTCAATTTCATATTGGTAATAATAGTGACTAGCTGGTTTATGGATGCGCTGCTCCGAAATTCTTCTGGCGCTTCGAATAGTGCCTCTGAATAAGCCTTCCATTTTTCTTTCGTCGATGGACTGCATAAGAAAGTTAACCTTGTGTAATGGGTTACTTTCATAGATTTGTTGAGAGAGGAAGCTTTCAACCAATTTCAGCAGGTCAGAACAGTACTTCCTAAACCGCACGTCATCGTATGATTTGTCAGGTTGTAACTTCTTCCAAAGGTCCTGCTTTTCAAAGGGTTTACGTTTTTTACCCTGAGTATCCGTGATCATGAGTTCAAAAAGCAGCACTAATTTTTCGTCCTTGTTGAAGTACGGGGAGCATATGTATTTTCTAAACCGATTTTGTTCATACTTGTCAAAATGTTCCAGAATGGAATAGATTTTACTGCTACGCATTTTTGGGATTTTTTCTTATCTTAGCCGCAAGCCTTGGAGGGATGAATTGGAGCTATTTTTCAAAAAATATTTTTCAAAAATACAGCTTAAATTTATTTTTCACAAGCGCGAATAGTTTAAAGCAATTGATCAGGCAAAGGAGCCTGAGTAAGAAATGATTATAAGTGTCCCCGGTTTAATG
>JAHQWA010000556.1 GCA_019634045.1 Saprospiraceae bacterium | reverse complement strand
CTTGTCCGGCCGTACAATGAGGAGTATATTGAAGGCCTTTATCATATCTTGTATTTTCATAACTTTTTTAATAAACCGATAAAGCTCATGTTCTAACATGAGTACTATCGAAGATTTCAAGGAATTCTTTGAGGTTGATGCGCTCGACCTGGAACAACAAAAGGAAGTAAAAGGAGGCTCGGCAGATCCTACACCCTGGGATGATCCAGATGATGATGGCCCGGAGCGCCCTTGGTGGTGGCCTGGAGAAGGTGGATGGTAATCCATTTTTATCCACAAGAGAGCTTAGGGAGCCATATTTCTTTTGAAGTATGATTCCTGAGCAAAGCGTTACATCCAACAAGCTCTTTGATGAAGCGCGCTAATCTTATGACTATGCAGCCTCCTGTCAATTTGATACGTCTTTTGGGGAGGCTGAATAGCGCTTAATTATCTCCGCTCGTATCGTTTTTTCCAAAGTATTAATTTTTTCGAATCGATCACGATGCCCTGTCACTCTGTAGTCGGCAAAAGACTGAATAATACCCTCCGAATCGGGCTCCATTCCATAATCGTAAGTACTAGTCTGCCAATTTTTCAATGCCGCTCGCATTTCTTCGGCAACTACAACTAAGCTAGAATCAGCAATTAGATTATTTACCTCAAATGGATCTGCTGCTAAGTCAAATAAAAGTTCTTCTGGCATTGGATCAACCAGCGCTTTTTGAGCGGGTGTCAATTTACCCATTTCATTATAGATATTGAGAACATGATAAATAGGGTGCATTTGCTTTCGATAAGCCGTAGCGGAAGAGTTGACAGAAAAATCGTGATTGAAATTGCGGATGTATTTATATCGCTTACTTCGCACTGATCGCGTTTTGAAGAAGGTACCTCCAATGCGGTCGGAAGCGCAAAAAACGTATTGCCTTTCTGGTTCGGCCTGCTTACCCAATAGAATGCGCCCCTGCATCCAGGTGGGTTTGTCTGCTACACTCATGGCCAAAGTCGTGGCACTCAAATCTATCGCACTAACTAGGCGATCATCGGTTGTACCAACAGGTAAATACCTATGCCAATCCAGGGTTTCTGGACTCGAAATGACTAAAGGGATATGATAACCCGAATCATAATGGTAGTTTTTACCCCGCGTCATTGGCCGACCATGGTCGGAGAAATAAAAAACAATTGTATTGTCGGCCCAGCCCCGCAGCTCTACTTCACGAAGCACCTCCCCCACCAATTGATCCATTACTTGAACGGTTTCCAGATATTGGGCCCAATCTCTACGTACTACGGGATCATCTGGGTAATAAGGCGGCAGATCGACATTGGCGGGATCAATTGGGTTGATCGTATCTCTTTCAAAAGGGCGATGGGTCAGACGTAAATTGACCACCGCAAAAAATGGTTTGTCCGCTTGAAGTTCATCCCAACGGTCGGTATCGTAGTGCACTAAATCTGAGCGAAAAGACCAGTCGCCCTTGCCTCGGCCAGGAGCATCCTTGATATTAGCCGTTCGATAACCTTGCCTACGCAATAGTTCATTGAGTGGAATGATGTCAGCGGGCAATTCATTTTTCAAGCTATCCGGATAACGCATATGGTGGGCGTTAATAGCCGTTTGATACATCCCAACAGCCAGGGCCGTACGACTTGGTGCGCAAACCGGAGCGGCGGTAAAAGCTTGTGTATAACGCACCCCCCGTCTGGCTAATCCATCAATATTTGGGGTTTTAACCAAAGAATGTCCATAGCAGGCCAAATCTGGAGAGAGATCTTCGGCTATGATCCAAAGTATATTGGGAGGAGGATCAGCAACTTCTTCTGGAGTGGTACAACTGCCGACCAGCAACAGTACGCAGCACAAAGATTGAAATATAGTATAGTTGGTTTTCATACGTTTTGCATAATTATCGGCTAAAGGGTCATTGCTCATTAATGGCTTACTTATTGCGGCGGCTGAGTCGTCGCACCCTCGTTTTTAGGGAGCGATGCTGACTCCCCAGCGCCATTAAGCATTCAAGAGCAGCCGAAGAGCATTCAATTTGAATCCCGTCAGATCATGCAAGGCAATTTGGGTTTCACCAGCTTTAAGTCGGCGAGTGCCACCATCCTGCCAGTGCCATTGCCCTTGCTCCATGCCAAAGGTGGTAGCTAATGCTTCCCCATTGAGGAAATCTTGGAATTTGCCGGAAGAGCCGCCAACTTGCCATGGAGCCACCCAATCTCGGGTACGTACCCAAATCCGATAGTTTCCCCTGGACGGTATATCAATCGTGGCCTCGGCATCCGCAACTGCAGCACCTAGTCCGTGCGCTAGCATATAAGCAGAGCCCATGACATCCATCGACTGTTGATCGACTACCCATCCTCCTCGATTGGTGAAACGCTCTGCTTCGATGAAGACTGCTTGGTGCCGTTTCTCAAAAGCAGAGAAGGAAAGCAAGAAAACCAGGCCAAAAAGTAGCGTTCTGATTCGAGTCATTGTAATTCATCTTTTTTTGAAGAATCGGAAATAATCATATTCGGCCCGACTTGGTTCCTGGTCGGACGAATCCCAATGGGTTGCAATAGCGGTGAGCCATACATGGAGTTGATCATGGCTAAATTGATTCGAAGGGTATTCTGCGGTAACGGTCAAGTTGTAATCTACATAAAATTTTACTTCCTGCTCAGTCCATTCAAATCCATAGATGTGCCAATCGGATGAATTAAAATGCTTGGGCATGGTAAGGTTGTCTGGCGGCGTAGGTAGTCGATTCGGTTCTTTTCCGTTTTCGCCCCAGAGGGTCACCTGCTGGGTAAACCGGCCTAGTCCATTTTGTTCGTAGTCCTCTAGGTGTTCACTGAAATTTTCGAAACCATTAATCTCCATACGACGGGTTCCAGAAGGTGTGCTTTCCACTTCACCCTGATCATCAAAAGCAGCAATCATGGCCCCAAAAATATGATACCAGCCTTCATCCGTTTTGCCATCCTGATCATCATCAATCCCATCTCCTATTTTGGCGCGCACTTCGTAATAACCGTATTGAAAGGGCGCTTTAGACACAATCCCGGCGCCAGAGGCGAACTGACCATCAATGGCCTCTTGATGTGTGTTCAGCGCTAAAACCAACGCGCCATTTTGTAGCGAAACATTACTTTTTCGTTGAATACTACGGTGCTTATTATCCGTGCGGTAGCCCCATTTACTACGGTCGAGTTGATGACCATCGAATTCGTCAAACCAGGCTAGCTGGTATCCTGGTAATGGACTTTCAATTTCGTTTTGAAACCAGGCTTTAATTTCACGAGCGACCAACTCATGGCCAAGTGCATTAATGTGATTGCCTTGTGCCATATAATTTTTCAAATCTTCCTTTTTCGCAATTTCCTGGAAAATCCGATAGCTGTCAACCAACCCAACTTGATAACTAGTGGCGAGTGCTCTGATCTGTGCGGCGTGCTTACTCAATTCGACATCCTCGGCTAGGATGTCTTCTTTCAGGTCTGGCGTAGGCGTTAAAAGGATAATTTTGACTCCTTTCTTCAATGCCTTTTTGATCATTTTTTCCCAGGCCTTTTTTGCCCGTTCGAGTCCGATACTCCGGTCATTAAGTCCATAATCGATAAAGACAACATCAGGCCGATGGGTCAAAACTTCTTTACTAAAGCGCTTGGCACCCGATACTGAATGTTCTCCACCAATGGCTGTAACGATGGAGTTAACGACCGCCCGAGGGTAAGCGTCTTTTATTTTTTTCAAGCTTTGATAGGGATAGGCAGATAGGGTTTGCACATCAGGAGTAATAAAGTACCCCGCCGGAACCGAATGCCCGTGGAAGACGAGATTAATCGTTTGGTTCTTAGGCCATCTTAACGCCAATTGCTCTTTCAACGTGGCCAAGTAATGGGATCGATCTGATATTTGTGCATGGAGCTCCCCTACCCCAATGAGTAGCGACAGGATAGCAATAAAAATCAGGGAAATAGGTATCGATTTCATAGTTGGATTAGGCTTTACATGGGCATATCCTGTCAGAAAAATAGATAGTCATGCGCTCTAGTGACGATGTCCGAAAGACAGTTATGTTCGGTTCAGAATAAAATTTCGATTGCTCAGCAAGATTGGGATTGGAAAGCGGAATTTTATAGACTCAGCAATCCCTGCTGAGCTTACTAATCCAGCATTTGCTCAAATAAAATTTCAACCGGGAACCTGTGTCCGTAAAAGCGTCTCTACCATCGATCCGCTTTGGTTTAGTCTGGTTTGTTAAAACTAATATTATATTTGATAATTGTGATACACCGAAGGAACACATACACCCTATCATCGTGGAAAAATATATATCCCGTTTCTTAAAGTACGGCACCTTGCTAAGTACCTATGCCTTAATTGGCAGCGTACTGCTACAAATCTTTGCCAGATTCTTCCTAGCGAACACCCCTTCCTGGACCGAAGAAGCCTCTCGCTTATTTTTCATTTATGCCACATCCTTTGCTGCTGGATTGGCTTTGAAGAACAAATACTATGTACATCTAGATTTGTTTTTTGATCGGCTTTCAGAGCGTGCGAAGAAAATCATCTTAGTGCTGATTCCCGTGCTGATTCTATCGCTTTTTGTGTTGCTTTCGATTTTTTCGATTCAATTCATTTTGTTGGGGCATCAGGAATTCTCGCCCAGTATGAAAACCAGAATGTCACTGGCATTTTGCAGCATGTTTATCATGGGCGCCTCCATTAGTTACTTTGCCTTTTTGGATCTAAAGAAGGCTATCAAAAATAGCCGATTATGATCAGTCTATTGTTCATTGTTTTCATTCTTTGTCTCATTTTCCGGTTCCCGATTGCTTTTTCTTTAGGGTTGTCTTGTCTGGTCTATATTTTAGGTTCGGGCATCCCACTGATCATCTTACCCATGAAAATGTATTCGGGCATTGATGTTTTCGTCTTGCTGAGTGTACCGGGCTTTATCCTAGCCGGTAACTTGATGAATCACGGCGGGTTAACAGAAAAAATTATTTCTTTTTGCAATCATTTGATGGGGCACATTAGAGGCGGGTTAGCACTGGCCAATATCGGTGCCTCCATGCTATTTGCGGGCATTTCAGGCACGGCTGTCTCGGATACGGCCAGCATTGGGTCGGTGATGATTCCCGCGATGAAGAAGGAAGGATATGGAGAGGGTTTTTCGGCGGCCGTCACGGCAGCTTCATCCACGGTGGGCCCGATCATTCCACCCAGTGTCCCCATGATCATCGCCGCCACACT
>JAHQWA010000555.1 GCA_019634045.1 Saprospiraceae bacterium | reverse complement strand
GGCCAACGGCAGAGATCGCCGTTATGGGCGCCAAGGGAGCATCAGAGATCATTTTTCGGAGAGAAATTGCGGAAGCGGAAGACCCGGTGGCTAAGCTAGCGGAAAAAGAAGCAGCGTATAAAGAAAAATTTGCCCATCCTTACCGTGCGGCAAGTCGAGGCTTTATAGATGAGGTAATTGATCCGGTTCATACACGCCGAAAACTGATCAAGGCATTTACGATGTTGCAGAACAAGGTGGTGAAGTTGCCTAAGAAAAAGCATGGAAATATCCCTCTTTAGGGGGATTTTAGAGCCAAATACAGGACTCAGAAACGAAAACATGGATTTCTCACGTTAATCCTGTATTGAATCAATTAAAGCTTATACTCCATGAGATCCTTTGGCTTCAGTTTATTGCTAACCTTAGTATTTGTCCAAACAAGCCTAGCCCAAAAAATTCGATTTAAGTCTGCGCAACGAGTCACTAAGATCGGGGTGTCCGATTCCAAGATGTTCGATGACCTAATGGTCATGGTCCCCGAAATCGGGAGCCATTCCCGAAACGTCCTGGAACGACAAAACCTCAAACCCTTCATGATGCCGGTAAGAAAACTAGGCTTTCGAGGGGATGATATGTGCTATACTTTAACGAGCTGTTTAGAATACTATCTCAACCTTAAAAAGAATTACAAGATTAATCTAAGTCCAGATTACATCTCCCTTAATCTGGCAGCTACAGGCCGGTCCCCCAGTGCCAAGGATGTACTAACCTTCCTGGTAGATGATGGTACGGTTAATGCGGCGATCTTACCCTACGATGCGGGAGAAATCACCAATGCAGTTTTTGCCACCGCCAAATACAAAATCAACAACTACCTCTTCCTCTTTAATGGTGCTTCTCGGTCTATGCAAAAGACCTTTGAAACCAAAAAGGCCTTGATTAGAGGGAATCCAGTGGTGGTAGAATTGCAAGCAGATGAGAAGGTAACCTCCTTTCGAGAGCACGAATGGGGGCCCGCCAAGTCAGGGGACTATCGCTACTCCTTTATTGTGGTCGGCTTCGATGAAGCGGCTAAAACCTTTGAGTTGCGGAGTAACTTCGGTAGCGACTGGGCTAACAACGGCTATATTCACATCTCCTACGATACTTTTGGTCAATTGGCGAAAGGTGGGTATGTGATGGTACCGGAAGAATATTATTAAGCAATATTGCCGGTATGCTGCGACCTTTAGTACTCGCAATGTACCGGCTCTAATCTATACGACTACATGACGCGAATTGGCTTGATCTCAGACACACATTCCCATCTAGAAGAAAAGGTATTTGATCACTTTGCGGAATGCGACGAGATTTGGCATGCAGGAGATATTGGGGCGATAGAAGTGGCGGATCGTCTCGCTGCCTTCAAACCCTTCCGAGCAGTTTATGGCAATATCGATGATGCTGTCGTACGTCGAACCTATCCTTTAGATCTTCACTTTACCTGTGAGGAGGTGAAAATCTGGCTGACACACATTGGAGGATATCCTGGCCGATACAAAAAACGCGTCAAAGACCAACTTTCCGAGCTCAATCCAGACCTCTTTATTTGTGGACATTCCCATATTCTTAAGGTCATGCCAGACCCGAAACACAATCTGCTACATATTAATCCAGGAGCTGCTGGTGTGCATGGCTTTCATCAGGTTAAGACCTTGATTCGCTTTACGATTGATGGGAAACAAATTAAGGATCTGGAGGTCATTGAAATGGGTAGGAGAGGGGCCTTGCAGTAGGGTAGGATGGAGTCTAGATTCATCCAGTTGTGTGCTAACACATGGCTTTTCTTATCTTGGGAGAAATACGGTAATCTTGCTTTTCTTCTAATTTGATCCTACGTATGAAAACCAACTTTTTACTCCTTGCTATCCTTCTTCTATTCGGTGCCTGTGATAACTCGATGCAGGTGGAAGATATAGAAATGACCTCTACCATTTTACCTGAACCTAAAAGCGTAATGAATCATGGGAAGACCGTGGTACTAACCGAAGACAGTAGACTCTATTCAGAAAATGGTGAACTGTATTTATTGTTCGGCTTGTTTAGTGCAGAAGTGAAAAAGCTGACCGGCCTGGAGCTGAAGAGTACAGTAAGAGCGAATGATCAGGCAGACTTGATTTTTGCTATTGATTCAAGTATGGCCATTGGAGCTTATTCGATTGAGGTAGGTCATCCGACCCAAGTAAAAGGAGGATCACATCAAGCCCTGGTGATGGCAAAGACCACTTTGCTTCAACTTTTGACCAGAGATGGCGAGCAGCTGAAATTGCCCATGGTGTCAATTACAGATCATTCGGATGTCGGATATCGTGGACTGCTTGTAGATCTTGCTCGGCAATGGCACAGTATTGAGACGGTCAAAAAGCTAGTGGACCTCGCAGCCTTTTATAAAATAAACTATCTCCAATTACACTTCACGGATTACCAATCCTACACGCTGCCTTCCGCAGCCTTCCCGAAATTGTCAACGCCAGATCGCCATTATAGTGTAGATGAATTGAAGGACCTAAATTACTACGCGGAGCTGCGAGGCGTGACGATCATTCCTGAAATTGATGTACCTGGACACTCTAGTCCCTTTGTTAAAATGTATCCCGAGATTTTTGCTATTCAAGATACTGCTAGCAACCCCTGGATCATCAATATGGGCAACGAGGCGGCTTATCAAGCGTTGGATCAGATTATTGGAGAGGCCCTAGAAGTATTTAAAAATTCCCCCTATTTCCATATTGGTGGCGATGAAGCCATTTTCAATAAGGTAATGGAAGATCCCAAGGTTCAGGCTTACATGGAAAACCAAGGCTTGGACAAAGATGTGCACGAGCTGTATCGGCATTTCTTAGTTCGCATGAATGAGATTGTAAAAAAGCATGGGAAACAGATGTGCGTTTGGGAGGGCTTCGGGCCAGAAGGGAAAATTGAGATACCAAAGGATATCCTTGTTTTTGAATTTGAAACCAATCGCTATTTGCCACATGAGCTAGTTAAGGATGGATACACCGTCGTTAACACCTCCTGGAAGCCGCTGTATGTGGTCAATCAGAAGAAATGGGAGCCCCAAACCATCTACCAATGGAATATGTGGAGATGGGAAAATTGGTGGGATCAAGCGCCTTCCTTCGAGCCGATTCAAGTGGATAAGTCTGACCTGGTGATCGGTGCTCAGATGTGTGCCTGGGAGCAGAAAGAGGAGGTGGAAATACCTAGTCTCCGCCAGCGGCTGCCAGCCTTCGTGGAAAGAATCTGGAATACGAAGGAGAAAATCTCTTTTGAGGAATGGAAAAAGCGTATCGAAGTTCAAGATGTAAAACTTTCCAAATTGATTGACGATACTCGCCAAGATAGTCTTCTAGAGGGCCACAATTTTACAAAGGACATGCTCAAATAACCCGGATCACGGTAAAGGAAAGAATAGAAATTATAGCGTTTACACACCAATCTATGCAGGGAAGCTCATCTAAAGGAGGTGAGTTCATAGGGAACAATAAATCATAATCAATTAAGTCTTCTCTTACTAAGAACAGCTATCCAATTGGCCATAGTTGAACGCCACTGCTATGGCTGATTTTAAACTTTTCTGGCATAAAGAGAGGTGATAATGCTAATACGTAAAATCTCATGTCCACGATTAAAAAGATCGCGCTGGTAACTTTACCGATTCTGCTTTGGTCAGCCTTTATTGGCTATGGGTTTATAGATGGTTTTCTATTACGGTCGATCAGTTCAAAAAGCACACCGGAGGCCTTTGTTCGGGCGGCAGAAGAGCACCTAAAAGGCGAGTACGTTGGTAATTTTGCCATGATCTTGATTGAAAATGGGGAAATAGCTGGTGAGCATTTTCACACCATCGATCAGCCTGTGGATCAGAATACTATGTTTCCGGTGGCCTCTATCAGCAAGTGGGTCACATCATTTGGGGTAATGAAGTTGGTAGAAAAGGGTAAACTGGACTTGGACAAGCCCATTGATGACTACCTAAGTAGGTGGAAATTACCCGAAAGCGAATTTGATAACCGGAAGGTGACGACTAGAAGACTACTTTCTCATTCGGCCGGCTTAGTGGATGGCCTTGGATATGGTGGGTTCAAGCCAGGTGAAAAGGTACAGACGATTGCAGCGTCTTTGACTAAAGCTGCCGATGCACCTTATTCAGATGGGGTGGCTAAAGTTGGCTATGAACCTGGCAGCCAGTATATGTATTCTGGAGCAGGCTATACCATTTTGCAGTTGTTGATTGAAGAAGTAACGGGACGGTCCTTTCAAAATTACATGCAAGAGGAAGTACTGATCCCTTTAGGAATGCAAAATTCAGTTTTCGGCTTGCCAGAAAAGCGGGAAGTAGAAACCGCGCAAATCTTTACAACCGAAGGAACCATTCGGCAGCCCAATCGATTCACAGCCCTTGCTGCTGCTGCCTTATTTACCTCTACCGCTGATCTATCCAAATTTCTATTGGCAAATATCACTGAGAATGCTGTTGTATCTGAGGAAACTATCGCCACCATGACCAGCGCACAAACTTTTATCAATAAGATTGGCTACTACGGACTTGGGCCAAGTTTGTACAGTCAAAATGATAAAAACTCTAACATAGTCGGACACGATGGCAGTGGAAATAATGCTATTAATACCGCCGCGAGAATCGATTTAGTATCAAAAAGTGGGATTATTATTTTAGAAACGGGGCACTACAACATGGCTTCCAGCTTGGCGGATGAATGGATGTTTTGGAAGGCAGGAATTGCAGATTATGTAGTGATGCAGCGCAATATTCCCTTTGTCTTAAGCCTATTGGGAATGGGTAGCGTTTTGATCGTGATAATTTCTATTGTTATGATTAGAAGAAAGACTTAGAACTTGCAGAACGGGATGTCAGGCAAGTTTTACTGTCCTTATCAAAGTCAAGAAAAGCGCTCAGATGAAAATGGAAAAACTAATCCTAGCCTATTTACGCATCAGTATCTAGGCTCGTAATTCTAGCTGCGAGCCCATCAAGGCAGAAAAGCATCTAGATCCTATCAAATTGCAGGACAGGACTAGTGTGATAACTGCATCATGGTAAATGGAACTTTACCTAATGTATCATCCACTAAGCCCGCACGTAACATTTGAGTACCGGTAGCTTGAAAATACTCGATTCGAATCTTATGTTTTCCTTCTTGCAGTATAGTAGTCCCATATGCCCAAAAGGCCCCGTGGCGGCCATCATGATCAATTAGTAATTCATCATCAATGTACAGTTTAGATCCGTCATCAGACCGGAGGTAGAAAGTTTGAGTATTCGTCCGAGTAATATTGACGTATCCCTCCAGCACCAATCCGAAATTGCTACCACGATGATCGATTAAACTTTCATTGACCTGTTTTACCACGCCTTCCTTGGTAGGCTCCAGCCTTGAAAAGTCTGGCAATTGGTTCCACGTTCCTTCATAATAGCGATAGCTTAATCCTCTTGCTGTAGATTTGGTTGACAAGGCGGGTTTGGGGGCCATTTGGGTCAAACTCCTGGAGATTACTCTACTGGCTTGCTGGGCTTGGTTGTAAGCTCGTGCTTTTATAGTAGCACTCTTCTTTATTTCAAATGGCTTTTCATACCGGCTGGATTGTTGGTTTGGATCTGAGCCATCTAATGTGTAGTAGATGTCATGCTCTGGACTTAGTCCTTCCAGTTCCACTTTACTGGATTCTTGGAATACGAATTGTTCAATTTTGATGTGTGGAGCAGGAGGTTGCAATAGACTTCGATCAGTGGAACCATTTTTCATCTCTTTTTCCATTTCGAAAGTATCAAACAAACGCCCCTCATGATCCACTGCTTTGAAAACCAATCTATTGTCAAAAACTGCGAAAGTGGTGTAGTGATGTCCTGTTTGTAACTCTTGTGTGAACCAAGATCGGGTTGGATCGAAGTCTTCCAGACCTCCCCCCGCACCGCCAGAATTAATATAAATCACCCCATCTTTCAGGTTAACTTTATTGTTAAAAAGTGGCCATGTACGTTCATATACATGCGTATGACCAAAGAGACAAAAATCTACATCGTAAGCATCGTATAATGGAGTTAGATCTCGTGCTTTGGTCTGATAAGTTGAAGCACCAATGTAAGTATCCCCGTGATCATTTTCTTCCGTAGAATAAGGGGGGTGATGGTGCACGACAAACTTCCAGCTAGCTTCAGATTTCGCTAATTCCCATTCTAGCCAATCATATTGTTCAGACCCTTCGTGTACCTCTCTATTGGTGTCAATCATGAAGAACTGAGCATTTCCATAGGTAAAGGTATAGTAGTATTCGGGCTTAGGGTTGACCATGTAATCATAATAATACTGCGCATCTTGTTCATGATTTCCTAAGACGGTATACATAGGAAACCTGCTCATAGCTACATGTCCATTCGGAAAGAAATGCTTTGTCCAATCCGTTTTACGTGTACCGGTATCTACTAAATCCCCGGCGTGAATAATGAAATGTGGCCTTTCTTTCCAAACCTGTTCTGCAATTACGCTCCAAGCCCAGGGGGTTCGAGAATTGTATTGGGAATCACCTAAAAAGGCAAAAAAGTAGGCATCATCATCATTTACGGCCGTTCGAAAGGTGTATACGGGGCTGCTCAAGGTGTCTCCTCCTTCTAGGATACTAAACACTTGGTACAAGTACTTGGTAGCTGTCTGTAAGGCTTTGAGCTCTACCTCATGCAACAAGCTGAGGCCTGGCAATACCTTGCTTTGGGAAAGGTTAGGCTCCTTTGCATTTAGCTGGGCTTCGCCATACCTAACAAGGGTGGTAGCTGGGGTGTTCGTTTCCCACAGAATATGAATGCTGTTCTGTGTAGCATGTTGCAGGTAAGGTTTTACCAGAAAGGTGTCAGTAGAAGACTGAGCCATTAGAAGCATAGGGACAAGGACCAATACAAGGATAGGAGGTAGGTTTTTCATTTTGTTTGTTTTGTAATCGATCTCCGGTAGATAAGCTGATTTGCCGAAAGTGTTGTTGGCGTTTTAGTTCACCTGATAAAGGTAAAGATCAGACAAAGTTCGCAGATGTATAGATTCAAGGTGTTAAAGGATCATCATTTTTATGTTAAGGGCGGGGAGGAAATTTAGGACAAGTTCTATAAAAAAAAAGCGCGACCAACAGAGTTGATCGCGCCTTTATTCTTAACAAAGCTAAGCTTTGTGTGCTTACATCATACCTGGCATTCCACCACCGTGTGGCATGTGTCCACCTCCAGCAGCTTCTGGCTCTGGCTTGTCGTTGATCACACACTCAGTAGTCAATACCATACCGGCGATAGATCCAGCATTCTCCAAAGCGATACGAGTCACTTTAGTAGGATCAATTACACCAGCTTTCTTAAGGTCTTCGTACACGTCGGTACGAGCATTGTAGCCGTGGCTACCCTTAGAGTTGATTACTGATTGTAAAACAACAGAACCCTCAACACCTGCATTGTCAGCAATGGTTCTCAATGGAGATTCCAAGGCCTTCTTAACGATAGAGATACCGATGGTCTCATCTTCGTTAACACCCTCTGCATCCTTCAATACATTGATGGCTCTAACCAATGCTACACCACCACCGGCAACAATACCTTCTTCCACTGCTGCTCTCGTAGCGTGAAGGGCATCATCAACACGGTCTTTCTTCTCTTTCATTTCTACTTCTGTAGCAGCACCGACATATAGTACAGCGACACCACCTGACAACTTGGCTAAACGCTCTTGAAGCTTCTCGCGATCGTAGTCAGAAGTAGTAGTTTCGATCTGTTGCTTGATCTGGTTGATACGAGCAGTAATCTGCTCAGTATTACCATGACCGTTAACGATCGTCGTATTGTCTTTGTCAATTGTGATTTTCTCACAGCTACCCAAGTGTTCCAACTCTGTGTTGTCCAACTTGTAACCTTTCTCTTCAGAAATCACAGTACCACCAGTCAAAATGGCAATATCTTCCAACATAGCTTTTCTGCGGTCACCGAAACCAGGAGCTTTAACCGCTACTACTTTCAATTGAGCACGCAAACGATTTACTACCAATACACCTAGCGCCTGACTTTCGATATCCTCTGCAATGATCAGTAGAGGACGGCCAGATTGTACTACTTTTTCCAAGATAGGAACGATATCCTGCATGTTGGAGATCTTCTTATCGTGGATTAGGATGTACGGGCTTTCATATTCGGTGGTCATATCCTCCGCATTCGTTACGAAGTAGGGAGACAAGTAACCACGATCAAATTGCATACCTAGTACTTCTTCTACGTAGGTATCAGTACCTTTTGCTTCTTCTACAGTGATCACACCATCTTTAGAAACACGCTTCATCGCATCAGCGATCAAAGTTCCGATCTCCTCATCGTTGTTAGCGGAGATAGAACCAACTTGCTGGATCTTCTGGAAGTCATCACCGATTACTTCTGACTGCTCATGCAGGTCAACGATAACTTTCTTAACTGCTTTATCAATACCTCTTTTGAGGTCCATAGGGTTAGCACCGGCAGTTACGTTTTTCAAACCTGCATTGATCATCGCCTGCGCCAAAACGGTTGCAGTAGTCGTTCCATCACCGGCAATATCTGCGGTTTTAGAAGCAACTTCTTTCACCATCTGCGCACCCATATTTTCTACTGCGTCTTCAAGTTCAACTTCTTTGGCAACAGTAACACCATCCTTGGTAATCTGTGGAGCGCCAAAACTCTTTTGAATAACAACATTACGGCCTTTAGGACCTAGGGTGACCTTTACAGCATTTGCAAGCGCATCTACACCAGAACGTAGCTTTTCCCTTGCATCTCTATCAAAGCTAATTTCTTTAGCCATTTTAAGGTTGTGTTTTTTTGGTTTTGCGAAAAAAATTAAAAGCGGATTGGATCAGGATAAACTACAGCACTACTAGAATATCATCTTCGCGCATGATGAGGTAATCTTCACCTTCATAATGCAGTTCCTGTCCGGCATACTTTCCGTACAAAACAATATCGCCAACTTGTACGGTCATTAGATTACCATCTTTTCCTGGTCCTACAGCGATAACCTCACCTCTTTGAGGCTTCTCCTTAGCTGTATCAGGAATGATGATCCCTCCTTTCGTTTTCTCTTCAGCAGGAGCGGGTTTGACCACTACTCTGTCGTTGATGGGCTTCATATTTGCTGATGTATTTAATTGAACAAATGAAACAAATTATGCTTAAAGATGGGCTGCTGGAAGGTCAATATAGATCATAGGTTGATGTTTCGACAATCTTCCCACAGCTACAACCACTCTTGTCCTATCATACGGTATGCCAAACTGAAATTCATGACAATTTTGCAGTCTACTTGAACATTTGGCACCCGACACGGCACTCTTGCCGGAATTTTACTGCCTTTAGTTGTCATTTTGACAAGACTAGTCGAAAAAAACAAAGACCTGGTAGAAAGTGCTCTACCAGGTCCTTGTCTTCTTGAGTGCTTACCTTTTATTGTGGTAAGGATAAGTCCACAGCTCCGCCGCCGCCACCATCAACCATCAAGGCAGTGACGATACATAAAACGAAAAGTGCAATGGCTAATCCCCAAGTTACTTTTTCGATAAAATCAGTTGATTTAGCAGCACCAAACATCTGGTTGGCTTGAGAGCCGCCAAATGTAGAATCTACCCCTCCGCCCTTTGGGTTTTGTATCAGTACAGCTCCCATCAAAAGGAGACATACTAGGGCAATCAAAATTGTCATTCCAGTCAACATACCTACATTAGTTTGATTAGTTCTTCAATTTTCCCCGCAAAGTAAACACTTTTTTGCGGATTTTTCAATTTTAATCTTTCATACATCTCTATCGCTTTGGGGTACTGTTCTTGTTTAACCAAAAGAATGGCCAAGGTTTCTGATGCGATATCTCCTTGATCCTCTAAACTCTGCTTCGCAATGACACTCACCTTTACTGACGGCTTTGCCTTCTTGATAGTGGGCCGCTTCGGCGCTGGCGCTGGGCTAGCGATTGGTTTGGGTAATTGCCGAGGTTGTAGTTGCCGCTTCCAGCTATTGAAATGTTTTTTAGGTTGTGGAGGTTTAATAGTAGGTGCTTGACCGACTTCTTTCCGCATCGCTTGTACGCGAGCTTGCAACTTCGCCAATAGTTCCTCTGTAGCTGCCTCTTGCTGCTGCTCCGCTAGACTGGCTTCAGCACGTTCCTTTATTTTTGTTCTAACATAGGTTGGTACTGGCGCAAAGCTCTGTAAGGTACTGGCTAGCGATGAAGAGATCAAAAATGGCTGAGGGCGCTCTTGGGCATCCCCAGATTCTTGTTCTTCTACGGTCAACTCTTCCGATGTATTGACGAAAATATCTGCTGGACCCGGTGGAGGCACCGATTCCGTTTCTGGAAGGGCGGGAGTAGGTTGGAGTATTTCAGGAATATCAAGCTCGAGATGGAATTCCTCTTCTTCCTTATCTTTTTCCCAGACAGGAGGGCTTAAAGGCTCAGCCGGAGCGGCTTCTCTGGTAATCCCAGTCGAGGAATCATTTTCATTAGCTACTAACGGAATCTTCTCCACCTTTTCTTCAAGGCTATTGATATCCTGCAATTCTAAAATCTCATCTTCAAATTCTGCAAACTCCTCTCGGCTTACTGATAGGAGCTTTTGAGATTTGATTAAATCATACAAATAGGCCCGATCAAAAGTGTGTACCGCTGCTTTCTCTAGATTCTTAGAAAAAGCGGTGCTATTATCCAGTTGTGCCTTCTGCAAAAGAAGCACATGAAGATTTGCGCAATAAGGATGTTGTAATACCAAGCTTTTTAATTCTTGATATGACAATTGATATAACTTGGAAGGTTCTTCTATATATTCGGAAAAATTCTCACGATTCATGCCCGCCATCTTGTTGGATAATTGGGCAAATTAATAAATAATTTGCTCATTGTCAAACAAAATGATATCACAAAAACAACTATAGATGAGTCTCCAACTAATTGAAAGGCAGTATGTAGGAGAAAATTATCAATTGAAATAAGCCGACTAATGAGATCACTGCCAAGAGCACAGTCCAAGTTTTTAAAGCTTCCCCTTCCGTAAAACCACTCATCCTGGAAACGACCCAGAAACCACTATCATTCATCCAAGAGATAAATAAACCTCCAAATCCGATGGCTAGAAGGATATACATGGGATGATAGGGGAGGTCGGCACCTGTCCCCACCAACGCAAACATAATACTAGAGGTCGTGATCATTGCCACCGTACTAGATCCTTGCGCCGTCTTCATCGCGGCGGAGATCAACCAGGCTAGAATGATATAGTTGATGTGAAAATTTTCTGTTGCCAGTGCGATGGCATCCCCAATGCCGCTGTGTTTGATCATTGCTCCGAAAGCGCCACCAGCACTTGTGATCAAAATGATGATCCCCGCGATTTCTAGTGGTTTGGCAGCTTCTTCCCACAGCGTTTTAGCATCCAGGTTTTTGGCTCTTGCCCATAGCCATAGTGCGATAGCGGTTCCTATAGCCATAGCTACATTCTTATTGCCCCAAAAAGCGATCCAGGCCGGCGTCTTACCTGCTACCACGGCTGTGACTGAAGCAATGCTGATTAAAATGATAGGAATCACCACCGGCATCAAAGATATCGCTAGACCAGGTTGCTTGGCCGAATCTCCGGTATCTGAAATTCCTACTCGAACAGGAATGTCCATTCTGGCATTGAGCCGCCTGCCCAAAATCAAACTGGCAATGGCAGGCAATATACCAGCCGCCAAGCCACCCATAATGGTTAGCCCCAAATCAATTTGAAGGGTTTCTGCCATAATTAAGGGGCCGGGGGTGGGAGGTACCAAGCTATGCGTAATCGCTGCACCGCCACCAATGGCCAAGACGTACAGCAGGAAATTTTTGCCCGTCTTCTGGGCTAGGGTTATTGCCAATGGAATCAGCAAGAAGAAGACCGTATCGAAGAAGACCGGAATGGATAGCAAAAAGCCACTTAGCAGGAGAGCCAGGGCGGCACGGCCCTCTCCTAATGCTCCAATCAACCAATTCACAATTCTTTGTGCGGCACCACTTTCCATCATGGCTGTTCCGATCATAGCAGCCAGGGCAATTACCCAGGCGATCTTACCCGCCACGGTACCAAACTCAGTCATCGGCGTCTCTACGGATTTCACCAAATGAGATAAACCTTCCGCTCCTGGCACATTGGCAGAGAGCAAACCCACTATAATGGCAGAAAGCATTAGAGCGACGAAAGGATGTAAACGAAGTCTGGAAATTAATATGACAACGGCAATGATGCCGAATAATAATACGGCGAAGGGCCAATACGGAGCATTAACTATGGAATTCATGTAGGAAAGATACATTTCTTTCGGAGAAAAACTAGGAGAGGGGAAGAGCTTCTTCCAATTGCGAAGAAACTTATATCCAAATAAGCACAATAACATCAGGTTTTAAGGAGATAGTATAAGTGCGACTGCTGAGAAGCATAGTATTCTTCATCAATAGAAAAGGGCATCCTGATCAACACCAAGATGCCCTTTCCCCGTCAATAATTTATGACTGCTATAGATAGCTTTCAACCATTCTCTTGATCCGTCGATTTCGTTCTCGCTGGTAGCGAATGAAGCCGTAAATAAGAATCAGTAGGATAGGTAAGCCAAAGTTTAGATATTTAAGAAAACTTCTTTTACCGCTTGCTTCTTCTCCTAGGTACTCTTGTGCGATAGGACGTGTGGCTACGGCCTTAGTCCGAAGCTCAATCAAGCCCGTATCATCACTTAACCAATCAATACTGTTCGCCAACAGACTCACATTGTCTTGGCTCTGGCGTTGCTGACCGCTGACCCCAAAATCGCCATCTCCATAGACCACAATTTTGCTAGGGATGCCCCCTCCAAAGTCTCCTTCCAATACCCCGCCGACAATCACATTGTTTAAAGGGAAGTCTCCACCTGTCCATTGCTTTTGGATGTCGAAAACGGTAGGCGCAACTTGGATCCCTGCTTGAGTAGAACTAAAAGCAATAGGGGTGAACACTTTACTACTATCCCCTAAAAAGCGAACCGGGCTAACGAAAGGCATAATGACTTGTTCTAAGCCTTTAGAAATGGGGTGATCCGCAAAGGTGCTAATGAGTGGTAGATACGGGAACTGCACCGGCGTTTGCATGGTGAAGAAGCCTTGTTGCTGCTGCACGGTCACTTGTCCACACTGTGCATCGATGAGGAAACTAGGTTCTACTTCTATTCCTTTGGTCATTAACCAACTTTCTATTCCGGTTGGACTAGCAGCACCTTGCGCAGTTTGTAAGTCTCCATTTACCGCATTCACGGCTACTAGCAATTTTCCGCCCCTTTGCAGATAATCATCAAGGTTGGCGAGATGCGCGGGTGGAATGGTGTCTTTTGGCGCAATGATCGCAATGGCTTTGAACCTGTCTGGTATTGGCGCAGTAAGTTCGAGGTTTTCAATAGCGTAAAGTATGCTCAGTGTTTGATAGGCCTGGGCTAAATCATTTAGACTAGCTTCTCCATGCCCTGCTACAAAAGCAATAGTGGGCTTTTCCTGTACAGACAGCTTTTTGATGCTAGTTGATAAGCTATATTCCATGCCGGTTCCCCCTTGAATCAAAGGGATGACCTCCTTCTGCTCACCCAATTGCAAAACCGCCCCTAGGAAGGCCTGCTGATTTTTAACCTGATCCTTCTCCCGAACCTGAATCATGATGGGTTGAACCCCATTTTGAGCAGCTGCCTGTTTTTCTTCATCTGTTTCAGGGTTTTCAAACTTATAGTTCAAATTCCCCTTTGACAAAGTGGAATATTCCAATAACATTTCCTCGAAATCCCGCTGGATCTTTACAATGTCTACAGGAAGGTTATCGGAGAAATAAGAAGTTACCGTGATGGGAGCATCCAAATCCCTTAAAATGTCTTTGGTCGCTTTACTTAGCGTGTACTGACCACCTTCAGTAAGATCTAATCGGAAAAAGAAGCGATTAGATAAGATATTGACAAGGATGATAATCCCTGCAATAAGAGCTATGCTGATAATAGAATTATTCTTCATGGCAGAAATTGTTGAGGATTATTTACGTTCCTTAATATTCAATTCGGCTAATAGCAACCAGAAAAGGGTTAAACTCACGAAGTAAATGATATCCTTACTGTCCAAGACACCCCGCACGATCGAATCATAATGCCTCGAGAGACTCAGTGTGGTGAACAGCTCAGCCATAAAACCACCGGAGCCCGAACCCATGATATCGAATAAAAGTTGGAAAAATATAGAGATAAACAGGGCTAGCAGAAAAGCTACAATTTGATTATTCGTGATACTACTGGCAAATAGTCCGATGCTAATGTAAGCCGCACTCATCAGCAGCAATCCAAAATAACCAGATATGATCGCTCCATGATCCACATCTCCTAGCTGCGAAACCGTAATATAATAAGGGAGGGTAAATAAAAGTGCCAACCCAACCATGGCCAGGCAGGAGAGAAATTTACCCAATATGATTTGTCGTTCTGAAACGGCCTTAGTCAACAACAACTCTATCGTTCCCGTTTTCTTTTCCTCGGCAAGTTGACGTATGGTAATGGCAGGAATGAAGAAAAATAATGTCCATCTTGCTACACCAAAGAAAGCGGCCAGATCTGCCTGCTTACGCATGAATATATCTGAACCATAAAGCCAGGTGAAAAATCCGGTGAATCCTAGAAAGGCAACAATTATTATGTAGGCAATCAAGGAGTCAAAATAAGAACCAACCTCACGTTTGGCTATTACACTTATTGGACCCATGGTTGAATATTTTTGAAATTTAGTGTTTGATGTTAGTTGAAATCAGATTCGAAGTCGCCAATAGGCGATATCTAGTTCATCGTCAAGTCACGGAAAATATCTTCCAGTTTGGTTTCAAATGGAATGGATTCACTCAACAGCCATTTGTTTTGCACGCAAAGGTCAAAAATAGCTCGATTTGAACTTTGATCGCTGACGCTTTGCACCTCAAATCGATTCTCTCCAGCGTTCAGTATATCTACCATGCCAACTGTTGGGAGTGCTTGAAGCTGTTGGTAAATGGCATTGGTCTCGCCATCCTCGATCTTCACCCGTAGTACCTGCTGACCTTGAGCCTGCTTACGCAAAAGATCAGGAGAACCATCGGCTACGATCTTACCTTTATTAATAATTAGAATTCGATCGCAAGTAGCTTCCACCTCAGGGAGGATATGTGTACTTAGGATCACCGTCTTTGCTTTCCCTAACCTTTTGATCAATTCTCGGATTTCAACGATTTGATTGGGGTCCAACCCCGTAGTTGGTTCATCGAGGATCAATACTTCAGGGTCATGGATCATCGCTTGGGCTAGTCCTACCCGTTGTCTATAACCCTTTGAAAGTTCTCGGATAAACTTATGCTTTTCTTGATCCAGACCGCACTGCCGCACCATTTCTCGTATGCGGTGAGGAATACCGGCCTTGTCCATGCCTTGTAAGGCGGCACAAAACTCAAGATAATCCAGGACGGGCATGTCTAAATAAAGGGGGTTATGTTCTGGTAAGTATCCGATGTGGCGTTTTAAATTGCCAGCTTTAACAGATTCGCCACCAATCAGAATATCACCTTGTTCAATATCCAAATAATTGGTGATCATCTTCATTGTGGTGGTTTTACCAGCACCGTTGGGTCCTAGGAAACCCAGGATCTCTCCAGGTCTTACTTCAAAGGAGATATTGTCTACCGCTTTTTGCAGACCGTAGCTCTTGCTTAGCTGTTGAATCTTAATATCCATGTTCTAAATCGTTTGAAGGCTTGTCTACCTTGGTATTTGGCGATCGCAAAAATAAGAAAATCGAGAAAAAAATGTCAAGCCTAAGGTAGTGGATTATATGGAGCTTGGTCAGTGCCAGCAAAAAATCTATTTTTACCGAAAAGGACAAACGCCAAACATGAAAAATATTAATTACTTTTTCTTAGTCTCAGGGCTTATCATTCTTCTCTTGCAATCTTGTGGTCAGACTCCCAGTAAAGAGCCCCTAAATTCGGATGCGCCAGCAGTAGAGACTGGCGAAGTAGCTCCAACGACGACGACTGCTACGGAGGGCTTTTTTACTGAAGAAGTACCAGGAACCGAATTAACTCGAGTATTTAGAGAGGATGAGGATGGAAATATTTTGGAAGACGGTTTCCTGAAAAATGGCGTAAAACAAGGACCATGGTTGACCTATGAACGGGTATTTATCTACCCCAAATCCTTGACCCATTATGAAAATGGAGTGGTGAATGGAATTTATATGGAATTTACTACTTCAGGACAGGTTGCCTTGCAGGCGGTTTATCGCAACAATAAGTTAAATGGCCCTTGGTCTAGATATAAGGGAGGAAGGATGGAAGCTTCAGCCTTCTACAAGGATGGCGAACTACACGGAGTCTATAAAGAGTTTATGCCTTTATTTGGCCGACTGCAAAAAGAAATCAACTATAAAGATGGGAAGCAAGACGGTTTATATCGCTATTATGATGATGAAGGCAAAATCACGATGGAATACGTGTATAAAAATGGGGAGAAGATCAGCGGCGGAATTGTTGATCCTCCAAGAATGCCAGAAACAGAAGAGTAAGTGAACCTTCTACTTAGTATCAGGTTCTTTCTCTTGGGCTAATTTCATTTTTCGAGCGATTTTTTGATCATTGTTACTTTCGTAAATCGTGTACTGCTCATATTTGGGAAGATCTCTTTCGGCCCAAATATCTTTTCCAATATTGCAGAGGACAATCAATTCTTGATAGAGCTTATTCCCTTGTTCCACTCTGCGTTCCACGGCTATGTCGCGATCAGCTACCTTATCCTGCTGAATATTTAGGGCCCGCTCGAAATTCTGGGTGGCTTCGGTAATGCGCCGAAGTACATTCTCATTGACCCCTACATCAGCCAGGAAATCGATCTGTTGTCTGGCCACCCTAGTTACTCGTCTTCCACAAAATACCAGCTGCGCATCCGTCATATCTCCGAGTTTGGCTGTACCAAACTTCCGATATCTTCCCGTTCGATTATTATATTTCATCGCAACTCGTGTCATTAAGCTCCGGATGGCTGTTTTCAACTTCTCGGCTGACTCGTACTTCTTGTCCGTGGTGATCATTTGATCGCCGACCAATTCATCATCATCAGGTAAGTTCCGAAACTTATCACAGAGATTATTGAAGCCTTTCAGCCGCTCCAAGTCATATCCATACTTTTTAAACTCCTCAATATCACGGTGAGCAAACCTGATCCGATCCATGCACTGCACATATAAATCAGCATCAGGGAAATTGTACTGTCGATGGGAAGCCTGCTTTTTCATGCTATTACTGTTAGTCCTTACAAATATGCAGGTCTAATTCGATAAAAACAAATAATGTAGTGGTAAAAACAAATAGGTTTTATTCTGTAGTCATTTTTACTCATTTGAAATTTTCTTAACAATAAATCAAATGCAGAAACAAATAGAAAGGCACTATTGCTTAGAACAAGTTGAGAAAAGGATCAATTCTGCAAGGATTAGGATGTCGATCTTACGGCCAAGAATGGTCACAAACCAGGACTTTTATAACCGTTTACTTACGCTAGGGTATCCCACAGTACTTTTTCCATACCGCAAAAAAATTGAGAAAAAAAAAGGCAATAATCTGTCTTATATTTGAAATCGTAAGACGACGAATAAATTCTTTTTAAATACGAAACTTCATAATCCTACAAACTAGTCAGATCCTAATCTCATGAACATGTAATACGAAACTGAAATGGAAAGGCCGGTCAAATGACCGGCTTTTTTTTGCCTCAAATTGAAGTTTCGGTGCGCCATACCTCAAGCTATTCCTCTATTTCTTCTCTTGCATATGGCGGTTCTTCGAAAGGAGGAGAGGATTGCAAGCGTGGATCTTTCGTAATGCGCAATTCCTCCAATAATTGTGTTCTCAATTGTTCCCTGATGGTTTGATAGGCTGAATCCGCAGCTAGGTTTTGAACCTGAAAAGGATCATCCTTGACTGCATACAATTCCTCCGCTGGCCGCTTACCAAAGGCAAATTGATAAAAAGGTTGTACAGGATCCTTATCACGATTACCGATTAACCAGGCCTTAGTTGGACTGGCATCATAGTCTCCGAAGGCGGCAAAAGTATTTTTGCTTAGCTCGGCGATGTCTGCCACGTATTGCTCATTGACAATCATTGGGTCTCCCATGGGATACCGTTCCGGTTCAAAATTGATAATGTAGAGCCAGTCTTGCGTACGCAAGGCTCTTTGTGGATAGGGAAGATATTCTGCTCTAGCTTTTCGAACGTGACGTTCTCGACCGGTGATGACAAAATCTCTATCGGTAGCTATCAAACCCGACTCGGCTGCGCTTAAGATCGGCATTAAACTCTTGGCCGTCATTTCGGAAGGCGGCTCCATTTGAGCTGCCTCTAAAAAGGTTGGCGCCAGATCGGGTAAGCTTACGAGATCATCGATGACGCGATCTCCAGGG
>JAHQWA010000554.1 GCA_019634045.1 Saprospiraceae bacterium | reverse complement strand
GATAGCAGCCCGAGAGAGTAACTGATGCTTGAGACTTACATTCCCATCTTTGTTTTCCTCGGGGTAAGCACCGTCCTTGGCGCCGTACTGCTAACGCTGGGTAACGTGCTTGGGCCGTCTTTCGACCTACTTGTTGCACTTGATTATTTAGACTCAGTTTTTTCATTAGTCGGGTAATGACTTCTCTAGAAGTACCGAGATCATTGGCGAGGTCTTGGTGACTTACGCTTAGGATACTGTTGTTAGTCATTTCGACTTTTGCCTTCAAATGCCTGATCAGGCGTTCCTCCAAATTGTGGCAAATAAGCTGTTTGGTGGTATTGAGCAGGTCCTGATAATGTTTTTGGTATTCCCTCAGGACAATACTGCTGAAGGCTGGATATTGCTTCAACCACTGATCAACTTTAAGTTTAGGGAGTAGCAGTAGCAGACTATTTGATTCTGCTTTCGCGGAAAATGCCGCTGGTTGATCATTGGAAATATGAGCAAAACTATAAATGCAGGAGCCCCCAGACGAGATGTAGTACAACAAGAATTGAATATCCTCTTCGAGGCTGAAGACTTTGACCGTTCCTTCTAGTATGATCGGAAGATGCCTAATGTACTGCCCTTGTTTGACGATATACGCTCCTGCTAGAAAATCTTTAATAGAGGACTCCCTTTCGATTTCTTCGATCAAACTTTTATCTAGCTGTGGATAGCAACGGCTTAGGAACTCGGATGTCATCTCTTCTCCTTTTTTAGCGTAAATATAAACTACAAGTATAGATAGCAAGTACGGTAAGCTTTAGGGAGAATGTTGTAAGCCCTATTTGTACACCAATTTTTGACCAGGCACTAGCTGTTCCAGTTGCTCCACTTTTACCATCTTGATTATGCGTTCAGAGAAATTAAGTGGCGCTGACTCCAGAGAGAATTCTTCCTCTGCCAGGTAGAGGATGGAGGATTTCTCAATAAGCAGTTGATATTGCTTCCGATTAGCCTGGATTAGTTCTTGCAGTATTACAGCCTTTTGCTGCTGGCGCAATGCCTCGAACTTCTTTAGCAGTTGAGCATTGACTTGTTCATAGCTGCGGCGCTTCGCGGTATCTGCCATTGGATTTGGGCTATCCTTCTCTTTATTTGGATCATTAATCAATTGCTCATAGAGCTGATGAAACTGAGCAGATATAGTGTCTAACTTATGTTGATAAGCTTGCAGTCTGATTTCATACTGCTCTCGGGTGGTAATCTGTTCTGACGGTTTCCAGAGAACCCAGTAGATGGAGTCTAGGTCCACTATGGCCACTTGCTGTGCCAGTAGAGGTCTCTGATTTGGAAGGAAACAGAAAAGTAGCATACAGTGGAGCGCGATGATTTTCATAGTATAATTTGATGCGTTACCATTGATCGCTAATGATTACGGAATAATCGGCATCAATATGCAGTGAATCTAATCCATCCCTGGCATAGAGATAGCCCTTGTATTTTACATCCACTTGCCCCACCGCAGGTAAGGGTTTGCTGCAAAGTGTCAAAGCCCCTAAGTCAAAGAAACTAAGCTCCACAGAGGCATTGGGATCGTATTTGCTGACATGAAAATCAAGATAAGGAGGAGGGCGGAGGTCATGAAGGAAAGAGCGATAGGTTCTTTCTCCTATTTCTACAGTAAGCATTGGATAAACATATTCACCTGTAAGGACCGGCTCTTCAAAACCCAAGACCAAATTTTCAATTTCGGTGCGCGTGAACATGGCATCCTGATGTGTAGGACGATGGACGAAAATACTGGCCCTAGTATGGATTCCCTCTACCCTAATGTTATGCCCTCGTTCATTCTCGCTATAACCAGGAAAAGTATCAAAACTACCACGCGACCCTCCCCTGATAACCATGCTCAGTAGTAGTTTGCAATCGGTAAGGGTATCGCGGATGGCAGCTTCTCCTTCGATTAATAACTCAGAAATGATTTGCTGTTTTGGAGCGGCTTCGGGATCATCCAAAGAACTTTTGTTGCAGGCTGACCCCAAAAGTGAGCCTATCAAGAAGAAGAGATAGAATTTTAGTTTCATAGCTATTTATTGAGGGGTTTTATAATTGGCAGAATAGTTAACATTAATAGTCACTCCTAGGCTTCAGACGCACTGCTACATGACTGGCAAATTCCTTTATTCCTAAGCTTTTAGCAACGGCGATGGAAGCTACATTGGAGTGTAAGGTTTGGTATAAAGCCGTTTTTTCTCGTCGAGCCAGGTCGGCTAAGGCAGCCTGCACCGTTGCTCGCCCAAAGCCTAGGCCTCGGAATTCAGGATGTGTATATACACCTATAAAGCCCACCTGATCATCTACCATTCGGTAATTGGCCAAGGCGCGTATCTGGCCTTGGTGCTGGTAGCCATATAAGATGCTGTTTTGTTTAAAAACCCCACTATGGTCCCAACCCATACTATCCCCGGACTGTGACAAGGCTTTGACAGCGTCCTGGTGCTGTTCAAAGTCCAGGCGCAATACCGAATCAAGGTTGGTTGCCAATAATTCCGACTTAGCCTGATAATAACCCTGGAAAGCTGGACCAATGAGCTTACTAACTCTGTTTCCGAATAAGTATTCGATGTAGCTTGAGCTAAATAAGGTCTTGTCAGTTGGAGGATGTTGGCCAACTAGCTTTTGTACGGAGGATACCTCTTCCTGAGGTACCGATAGGATGATATTATTGTCCCTTCGATACAGCCAAGCCCCTTGGAAACCGGCTAAATGCCGATGCGGGAGAACGCGACAACCCGTTTGGTCAAATGCGCTTGGCGGTATCCCAAAGAAATTAGCCCAATAGGTGGTGATATTGGTCTGATCCATGCTACGTACTTAATCTAGAGCGCTATTAGCCGGCTAGGCTCTGGAGGATTGATTTACAAGCTTATTTATCCTTAAGTTCTACTTTTTTTATTGCATTGTCAATGAGTACATACAATTCTCCATCAGGTCTTTCCATCACAGCCTCGGCTTCTGGATAGCGCAACAGTACTGGACGATTGCTGGCATAGCCATTGTATCGTACCTGCACTTTCTTAAATCCCAGCTCTGATAACAGCGTACCATCTAGCCGTAATAAATACAGTAGCTGGCCTTTATGACCAGTAATCAAGCGTATAGGTTCATCCTCTTTGTAGGATACGGGGGCGGTGAAGCCATCATAGGCAAAAGGCGTTACGGTAGACAAGGTTTGCAGGTCTAACAAGGCAGCCTTTTTCTCTTGATTAAACAATGCCAAATAGGTTCTTCCTCTTTCCAAAATCCTCCTGGCCACTGTGCTGTTTGCACTTCTGACTGGATCAACTTTCGAAAAAACTTCATCGAATAAGGAGTCTCCCGAACGGTTTCGAACCGCAATCTGATCTTTGCCGAGATAGTCGAAAACGATCCCATGAATGACCTTCATCTGTTTCGGTTGGTGAAAGACGGGTGGAGAAAGTAGCTTGCCTTCCAGGTTAATGAAGCTGTACAAGGAATCCGCTGATTGTTGAACGAGTAGATGAGGGGCATCGGGGTCATGATGGCGAGCCATATTGATCTGCCATGGGTTGAGCGCCTCCAAGCTTGCATATTGACAAGGGATAACCGGCTTGAAATGGATATCAAAAAGGCCTATTCCTTCAGCAGGATGTTTAACCGCAAAATAACCTTTAATGATATGTCGGACGAAGGAATACGCAAAGGGGAGTACTAATTCTTCTTCCTTGTTGTATACGCCAAAGAGCCCATTGTGCTTTGCTGGATGAAAGACCCTGTCCTCAATTTCAATCGAAGGATAATACCAATCCCATGGCTTAACTATTTCGCCAGCTGCATTAATGGTTTGTACCTTTCCGTAGCGCTCTGCTCGGTAAAGTCCAGTGCGATTATTGAAACTGATATACTCATTCTCAAGGGGGAAAAGCGTGTCCTGCTGTACGCTAATTAATCCAAACCGCTTGTTTTGATCCTTCAAAATCCAGAGATTTCCCCTCCTGGGTAGAGAATCTACATTAATGGTGCGGAGAAATTGAACGGGAAATATGGGCGTGCCATTCTTGTGATAAACGCCCCTAAGGTCGCCTTTGGATAGGATCACAAAATTCCTGTCACGCTTCAATTCATCTGGTGTTTGTGGTCCGAAGGAAGGGGACCAGCCGATGTGATCATAGATCGGTGCTATGCTCCATGTCTTTGTACTAAAATCATACATCCCCTTCAACCCATGCTCATTTACTTTGATCTGATAGGGCGCCTGTTCACCTAAGATCTTTTCGTAATTAGGATCGTAGATGTATAATTCGTCTCCAGCTTCATCCATGATGGTGTCCTGCTGAGCATTAGCAAAGGAAAAAGGTATGATCAGCAAACAATAGGTCCAGACTAGGACCACGCTACATCGAAATGTTGGTGAAACTGTATAGGGAGGAGGGAGGAAGCTTGATGGAGTGGGTTTAGTCATTGTGCTGTGTATTTCTGCGCTAGGACTCTAGATGCGGTCGGGAAGTTAGCTATTTAAGCAATGCAGCGCAAGGATAAGGAATGATGTGTGTTCACAGGGTAACTTAGCTACCCCGTGAACACAAGTCTGCCAAATTAAGATTTGAGTTTCTCAATCAATTGCTCACACAGTCGAATAAAATCGTTATTCCCGGCTTCTTTAGACAGTTTTAAAGCCTGTTGAGTCACCTCAAGGGCTTCTTCGTTCCTTTTTAAATCAGCCAGGATGAGTGCCTCGCGATGAACTTGGAAGAAAAGTGGATTATTCCCTTTTCTCGTGACTTGCTGCACGTAGGCTAAGGCCTGCTCCAAGTCCATACCCACTTCGTGGAGGAAAAGGCCCGCTTGGAAATATTCATTTTTGCTTGGGCCTGCCAATGTCCGATCGATATCCTTTAGCACCTTTTCCTTAAAGTCGACTCGAACAGTAGCCTGGACTCTCGTCTTTGCCCAGGCGAAGACCAGCTGGGCGCTACCCAGCTCCAGCTGATCGAAATAGATGCTAAAGCTTTCTTGAAAATCCCTGCTGGTTGAGCTAGGTGCCGATACTTTTAGGGTAGGTGTTTTATCGACGTAGCTGTTCCAGTTGCCACTCTCATACGGATAAAAGGACAGCGTCCAGTTTGTTAGGGAGGGTTGGGTAAGCAACGCATAGCTGCCCTTCATTAGCATTTGATCCTGGATGTATATATCCTGTTCGATCGTGACTTTGGTAGCGGCATTAGCACCGGTTCGCCAGAATTCGCCGTAACGCACTAGCCCTTTGTCCCCAAAAATAGTCCGCCCTCTGGCGCTCGGCCGAGCATACCAGACCTGAATACTCGTGAGTCCTAGGTCTTGCTCTACTTTTGCATAGGGACTAAGGGACGGAATGTGCAATTGGGCGTCTATCTTGCTGAGACTCAAAATGCTCAACAAGACCAATAAAAACAGTCGATGTTTCATGAATTTTTAGTACTTAGGTTTTGAAATAATTGGAGGGGGAAGTCCCCATCAGTTTTTTGAAGGATTTATTAAAAGTGCTCTTCGAATTAAAGCCGGCTTCTTGGGCTAACCCAAAAAAGGTGAATTCCTTGGCGCGCTCGCTTTTGGCGAGTTCCACGAACTCCATGATCCGATGGTAGTTGATGTACTCGAAGAAATTCATACCGATTCTTTCGTTCAGTAGGCGGGCGAGTTCAGGATTGCTGATGCCAAGCAT
>JAHQWA010000553.1 GCA_019634045.1 Saprospiraceae bacterium | reverse complement strand
GTTTCTTTTGCAGACACCAATGAATTGAGACAGGTACTTAGTTTTCGGTTGATAGATGGTACGGGCCAAGTGAGTAATAGCCACTTTGAAGAAATGGCCCAGCGATATAGGAAAATGCTGCAATCAGAAGTTTCAGCTCCTGTACCTATTATTGAAATTAATGACTCGGGGAAAGCCATGCTGATATGCAATGGGCGAGGTTTTGGCGGACTTCTTTGGGCAAAACTCCTGGTGGATCGAAAGAGTAAGCAAATTCTCAAGATAGAATTTGGTCAGGAGGCCGAATCAGATGATTATGCTGGAGAGCTGACTGAGGCAAGTTTTGCGGAGAGGTTTGTGGGAAAGGAAATAGCGGCAGAAGGCAACACCTTTGGTTTGTTGCAGGGCGGTAAGCGTAAGATCCAAGGGCAAGTTGAAATTGATGGCATTTCGGGTGCTACCGTGACCAGTCAGGGTGTAATTGATATGATGAATAAAGGCTTGGAACGGTATGCCGAGTATTTGTTCGGGAATGAGTAAGGAATCCTGGGTATAAGATGGATTGGTTGAGCTTAGCCAGCTTGCACAAAGAGAATATATTTCTGATGTCAAGCTAATTTTTTCGTTAAATTTTCTCATTGCATTGGATTCAGCGTACATTCAGTCGCTCGTACCACTATTTCTTACAAATAACCTGAAACCAATGAATGGGAAAAACTATTTGCTCGTTTTGCTTGCCTTACTATTGAGTTCATCTTCTTTGTTTAGTCAAACCGCTAATAAGTCTCCTATCGCTTTGCGGATGAACACTTCCTTGGACGGTGAATTGTCTAAAAAGGAGGTGAAATCCTACAAGATTACTACAAAGGAGGGCAACTTCGTATATGGCTTTGTCGACCAAATCACTGTCGATGTAGTCGTTACCATTTTTGATCCAGTTGGTAAAAAAGTCGCGACTTTTGATGGCCCAGCTTCCGGACCGGAGCATTTTTCTTTTGAAACGAAAGTTAAGGGTGCATTCGTCATAGAAGTCAGTCCTTTCAAGGAAAAGGAGGGCCGGTACTCCATTGTACTAAAACGTGCAGAACCGGTTGCTAAAGAAGCTGAAAAACGTGTAGATCAATTGATGGCTGCCTATGATAATGCAGAGACCCCCGGTGGGGTTGTAGGCGTCATCAAGAATGGGGAAGTTCAATTTGCCAAAGGTTATGGTATGGCTAATCTAGTGCATGCTATTCCTTTCTCGACGGAATTGCGATCTAATATTGGTTCTGTTTCTAAGCAATTTACGGCCTTTGGTATTCTTCTTTTAGAGAAAGACGGCAAGCTGAGCATCGACGATGATGTGCGCAAACATATTCCCGAGCTGCCGGATTTTGGGGAGACGGTTACCATCAAGAATCTGCTTAATCATACCAATGGCTATCGTGAGATTTACAATACGATGCCGATTAAAGGGTGGAAAGGTGAAGATGGATTATTGAAAAAGGAAGCCATTCGGCTCATTCAGCGGCAAAAGGAACTGCAAGCCCAACCCGGAGCAGAATTCAACTATAACAATACGGCTTACATTTTTCTGGCTGAGATAATAGCACGGACTAGCGGTCAAGATTTCCACGATTGGATGAAGGACAACGTTTTTGCGCCCCTGGGGATGGATCAGACTATGGTAAGGCCTACGCCTAAACATATTGTCACGGCTAGCGCTCAAGGTTATATTGGTGGGCAGGGAGGCTTCCTCGAAGCAGGCGATCTACATGCAGCAAATGGTGCCGGAACGATGTATACGACCATCGCTGATTTTGCCAAATGGCTACAGAATTTCAAAGACCCCAAAGTGGGTGGTGCAGCGCTAATCGAAAAGCTGACCACGCCAGGTATTCTCAATAGTGGGGATACCATGTCGTATGCTTTAGGAATTGGAGTGGGTAAATATCGTGGCCAGCGACTACTGAGTCACACTGGTGGAGATGTTGCTCACCGAACCTTACTGTCCTATTATCCAGATCTCAATGTCGGAATTGTGCTGATGAGTAATAATGGAGGTTTTAATCTGGGCATGGGGACCAAGGTCATGGAAGCATTTTTTGCCGACGATTTGGAGTCCGTCGAAGAGGAAGAGGAAGTAAAAGGCGTGCAGGTGGACGTGGAAATTCTAAAAACCTATGCGGGTAAGTTTAAGGCCCAGCAGCTGGGACTTATCATCGAGTATAAATTGGAAAATGGACAACTCGTAGCCTATCCGACGGGGCAAAGTTCTCTCCCGCTGGTGGCTACTTCTGATACCTCCTTTGCCTACGAAGGCGTAGCGGCTTCCCTAGTGTTTCACATTCAAGAGGGAAAGAAGATCGAGCAAGCCACCCATACGCAGGGCGGTAGTGCGATCAAATTAGATCGCTTACCTCCGTACGAGTTAAGTGCCGAGAAAAGGAAGGATTATGCCGGCAAGTATTTCTGCGAGGAACTCGAAACATTTTATACCATTCTATTAAAGGAAGACAAGTTGGTAGCAGAACTCGCCAATTCGGCAGATATCGAATTGACGGCGACCGAAGAAGATGCGTTCTCTGGAAGTGTTTACTTCGCTCCTGAGATCAAATTTGAAAGAGATGCTGCTAATAAGATTACCGGGTTTAAGCTTTCAAATGGCCGAACCAAAGGCATTCATTTTGCGCGGCAAGAATAAGGGCCGTATGAGGGGGTAGGCGTGAAGGAATTTGTCAGCAAGGGGTGATTTCTACGTCAACTTTTATTAATAGCTAGGATTCGATAGATCATCGCGCTTATAGCTCGGGAAAAAATGCTAAGTTTAAACAGAAAACCACTGATTTTAACTGCAAAACGAAGCGAATGAACCATCGAATCCTGGTCCCTTTGGCGACTTTTCTCCTGTGTGCTGGACTCTACTCCTGTGAAACAGCATCCGAAGCCAGCGCTCCCCCTCCTCCTAATGTATTGTTCATTTTGGCCGATGACCTCGGCTACCACGACCTCAGCTGCATGGGCAGCCAGTACTATGAAACCCCGAATATTGATCGGATAGCCAATGATGGTATGGTATTTACCAATGGCTACGCCGCCTGCCAGGTGTGCAGCCCTTCACGGGCGAGTATTATGAGTGGGAAAACACCGGCTAGGCATGGTATCACGGATTGGATAGGAGCGAAGACTGGCGAAAAGTGGCGAGAAGCAGGTCGTTCTAACCAGTTGCTACCACCTGAATATGTGCGTCATCTTCCGCATGAATATACGACGCTTCCAGAGGCCATGAAGGAAGGCGGCTACCGGACTTTCTTCGCTGGTAAATGGCATATCGGTGGCGAAGGGTCTTGGCCTACCGATCATGGTTTTGAAATGAATAAGGGGGGATGGGATAAAGGCAGTCCGATCGGTGGCTATTTCTCTCCCTGGACCAATCCCAATCTGGAAAATGAAAAAGACGGGGAAAATCTCTCCATGCGATTGGCTAAGGAAACGGCTCAATTCATCAAGGCCAATCAGGACACTTCCTTTTTTGCTTTTCTATCCTTTTATGCCGTTCACGGTCCCATTCAAACAACTCAGGCCAAGTGGGCGAAATATCGAGCCAAAGCAGATAGCATGGGCATTGCTGAGACTGGATTTGAGATGGGGCATTTCTTGCCCATTCGACAGGTGCAAGATAATCCTGTTTACGCAGGTTTAGTAGAAGCTATGGATGATGCAGTAGGGCTTGTTTTAGATGCCTTGGAAGAAGCTGGCTTAGCGGATAATACCATTGTAGTATTTACTTCTGATAATGGGGGAGTAGCTGCCGGAGATGCTTTTGCAACGTCCAATTTACCTTTGCGCGCGGGTAAAGGGTATCAGTTTGAAGGGGGGATACGGGAGCCTTATTTCATTAAGGTGCCTGGAATGACGGATGGCGGCAAAGAGACGAATGTACCTGTGAATGGTACAGATTTTTATCCTACTCTTCTAGAACTAGCCGGCTTGCCCTTACGACCAGAAGAACATCAGGATGGTCTAAGTTTGCGGCCACTACTGCAAGGAGATACTATCGCTGGCCGCTTTCTAGTTTGGCATTATCCACACTATGGAAACCAAGGCGGTGAGCCCTCTTCGATTATTCGTGATGGGGATTGGAAGTTGATCCACTATTATGAAGATGGTCGAGAAGAGCTATATAATTTGGCTACTGATTTGAGCGAAGCAACTGATATCGCAGCTGACAATCCAGAGAAAGCCAAAGCCTTGAGCGAGCAACTGTTTTCCTATCTAGAGGAGGTAGGCGCAAGGTTCCCTGAGAAGGACCCCGAGTACAGTGCTCAGTCGGAAAAGGAATATCTTGAACGGATTATTAATGAGCGTTGGCCGCGCTTAGAGGCCCAACGGCTCCGCTTTTTGGCCAATGATTATGACCCTGGTAACGAATGGTGGGGGAGTGCCAAATGGACAGAAAACGAATAGGTTCTAGCAGATAACGCGTATTTTAGAGAAGAGCCCTTTATTATCTTTATGCTTATGAAACGAGCATGATTTTGTTTAATCACAACCTTAAATTAGCTCGACTTTAGCATTTTGAAAAGCTTAAATGGCTTAGTGGAGAGGAGAATAAATCCTGTGATTATTTTAACTGTTTGATAATGAGTTGTTTATTTTTATTAGTAGACAGTTTTGTAGAGGTTGATGGATTCTTACCTCAATTTTGAACATCCATCTTGAAACCTGATGTTCAAAATTAAAACGACTGTTGCCAGTACTTAAGAGCGGGTGGCCGTCCCGTATTGTTTGAACGGAGAGAGTTTACGGGACAAGCGTTTTTTGATTCCCTGTCTACCGACAGGTAGAGTTTTTGAGGCGATTGTCAAGAATGAATAAGAGCCATGTAAAAAGATATATGGGTGTGTTGTAAATGTTTGATTGGCAATGCTTTAAGGTTTGGTTTTGCCTTCGGCGACTTCCTTTTTCAGTCGAAAAAAAGGAAGCAAAATTCTTCTGGGTTGGCTTGAGTCAGTGACGCAAAGAACCTAGCTAAAAAAACTTTCTTGGCTAGTTGAGTAATCAACTCAAGCGCGACGCGTCAAACAGTTTTTTGCCGGCAACCCG
>JAHQWA010000552.1 GCA_019634045.1 Saprospiraceae bacterium | reverse complement strand
TTGAAAAGCGTAAGTCTAGGCCACGCATTACCAAGTCGATAATGGGTATAAATACTATACTTAGTGTTGTACAGGACTAATTTGCGGAAGTACGGTAGTGGGATGGAGCTTAATTCGAAAAGGCTTAATTGAAGGAAGGGAAAAAAGACAATAGTATCCCTCCAGTTGGATTAGGTGTATAGGCAATTGAACGTAGCGATGGGCTGCAAGTTGCATATAAAACAGAAAAAATGATATACGAAATACGAATGATAAGAAACTCGAAGAGAGATAAGAGTTTAGGTTTATTTGAAGAGTTGGAATTCTACTCTTCGATTTTGCTGACGGCCACGTTCTGTCAGGTTTTCTGAGATTGGGTAGTCGGAGCCATAGCCTTTGAAGGTCATACGATCCGGCGCAATCCCTTTCCCGCGGAAATAATCATAACAAATCTTTGCTCGCCTGCTTGATAATTGGAGGTTATCGATATCATTTCCTTCCTTATCGGTAAACCCCTTAATCGTTAATTGATATTGTGGGTATTGTTCCATGAAAGCCAGGATCTGATCCAGCAGAGAATATCTTTCAATACTGGTGCTACCAGTCGGGAAAATAAGTACTTGGCGATTTAAAGTCTGTGCTTGGTCTTCGGCACTGATCTGCAAAGGGCAGCCTTGTTGAGAATACAAACCAAATAAGGTTGGGCATTTATCTTCACGATCCTGTATCCCATCTCCATCTGTATCCGGGCAGCCTTGGAAAATCGCAAGTCCGTATTTATCAGGACAATGATCATCTTCATCCAATAAACCATCTTCATCTGAGTCGATCAACGGGCAGCCTTGTCTTTCGGGAGGCCCAAATTGTAGCGGACAGGGGTCCTCTTGATCAGGAATACCATCCTTGTCACGATCATTCAAGGGACAGCCTCCCATTTGAAAATGTCCAGCAATATCTGGGCAACGATCGTCTGGATCAGGAACACCATCTCCATCTCGATCTGGACATCCACTCACAGAGCCATCGCCCTTCAGGTTGGGGCAAAGGTCACTTAAATCCGTTATGCCATCTCCATCGGAATCGGGGCATCCCCCTAACTCAATAGGGCCAGGCCACTCAGGACAGCCATCCTGCTGATCCACTATGCCATCCCCATCCAGATCACTTTTTCCAAAACGGTAGCCGATCTTGAGTCCTAAGCTCCCATACCAATCATTCCCCTCTGGATTCCCCGCCTGGCTCACCCCATCCAGATAATCTGTAGTAGTCAGTCTAAGGTCCGCCTCCAAACCGAGCTTAATGCGTCGATTGAGTTGATAATCTAATCCAAGGCCGAAGGGTAAGGCGGGTTGAAGCTGACTCGACTGATTATTTTGATCAAACTCTATGGCTTCGCGAAGGTTGGGCAATTTTGCTCGATTTAAAGTAGCGTCAGGGGATAGATAAAATAACCCGATTCCGCCAAAGCCATAAGGCTGAAAACGCGCTTCGGCTTGGCCTGGCCGCGCAAACGGATACCATTGAAGCCGTACTTGGAGTTCCACGATTTGGGTCTGAAAATAGAAGCTTCGGAGTTTGCGATCTTCGTAGTTGCGATCGTCTCCAGAGATAGTGCCGGTACCGAGATGGGCTTGGAAGGCGAGTTGTTCCCTGATCTGCCGGCTTGCATAGACACTGATCCAGGTATTGGTCTCTTTTGCATTGGGGAAGGTGGACTTTACCAGATCACCAGTATAGTTCATCCCGCCAAAGGATAAGCCTCCTTCCCATGTTTGGCTTTGAGAGAACACCATTGTAGGGATCAAACAAAAGACAAGAACCGACAAAACGGTAAACCTCATTATTTTTGAACCGCGTTTGGTATAATTAGCAAAAATAACTATTTACCTGACTTTTGTTTACATCCCAACTGAATTGTAACATATTATTTCAAAAAAAATATAATCTACTCCCCACGTAGCTTGCGCTGCAGCTCAACTATCTCCTCATTTTTATCAAAAACCTGATCTTTAAGCTCTTTGTTTTCTCTTTCCATCGCCTCGATTCTTCGACGAAGATCTGTTAGTTCATCTTGTAACATTTTTACGTCGCTGGGAAGTTCTTCAGCGGATGAGGTGGTAGTAGTTACGGGAGTGCTAGTAGTAGTACTTGTGGAGGTACTGGTTTGCTCACTCTCAATACCGACTAGTTCTTTGATGTTTTGGATACCATCTTCACCGTTGTAGTAGGCCGCTCCGATGTAAGCGCCTGGAACTAGGAATAACATTACTACCAAAAATCTAGAGAAGCCTGTTAACTTATACTTTTTAGCCATGATGATTGTTTTAGACAAATATAAGGCAAAAGGCAAAGTGGCGTGGCTTTCTTCTACCGATGCCCCTTTTTTTTGGATGTAGACTTTACTTTGTCGTGTTTTCCAGAAGAATGAAAGGAATACCATTATCCACCCACTTCTGCAATAGGGGAGAAGGAGGCACAACCTCAAAAGCCAAAGACCCTATTATAAGGTCTAAGTCACCATCCTGGTCTGGATCACCAACATCCATACTAATCCATCGGCCGTTGGTACTTTGTGGTATGGTAGTGGGCTGAAATCCACCTGCCTTGTTTTCTAAATAGATAAAAGAGCTTTCTGGCCTTTCGGCAAAATTAGGAAAGAAGCTGATCGCCGCAATGTCCAAATCCGTATCTAGATCAAAATCTTCAATGATCGCTTTATAAGCACCGGGCAAGTGATGAAAAAAGACCTGTTCAAATTTTTGCGCCCCCATATTTTGAAAGATGTAAATACCATGGTAGGGCTTTTCAATGGGCGGATAGTCGGCATTGTCTCCGGCGGTGTACAGTATATCCATCCATCCATCTTTGTTCCAATCTACCAATTCGAAATAGCTGGAGCCAAAGCTAGCAGGGAATTGTAATAATGTTTTCTCAACGAAGACTCCCTGCCCCTTGTTTTCGTACCAATAAATGCCTTCGTCTCCTTGCGCCATCAACGCTAGAATATCCAGGTCACCATCCAGATCCAAATCGTAGGGGACGGTCTTCGTAGCGCCAGCTTTTCCACGTAATAATTCTTCCTGATAGTTTTGCTCTCCTAGGTTCCTCCACCAAGATAGACTGCCCGTCCATTTGCCAAACTCTGAGATCACGATGTCAGTCAATCCATCTCCATTGAAATCTGCATAACTGCTATGTACAGGGCGTTGCAGACTATCAATCAGTAAGTACGGCGCACGTTTCCCATCCTTTGGCAAAGCTAGAATAAAGCCATTGGGATTATCCGTCGGGGAAAATGAGCCCATGACAGTCAGCTTAATATCTTCCTCTTCTTCATCTAAATGAACTGCTCCTTCCCGAACGGTAGCATTGTTGATCAGCTGTAGGTTGGAATTGAAGAGAAAAAGATTCCTGGTGTTGGCATCCCCAACGTAGATTTCTCCACCGCTACCGAATTGAACCAAGGTGCTGCTCGGAGGAGACAAAAAGTAGTTTGGGAATTTGGCTTTAAATCGCTGCGTATTTTGCAGGGAATCAGATCCTAACCCTTTGGGCAGTTGTTTTGGGGCAGCTGTGAGGTAGAAGTTTTGGATACTATTCCAAACAGGCTCCGAGATAAGTGGTTCTTCCGGGAAGATAGAGGCTATGCCCTGTATTTCAATCAAGCTATCCCTGGAAATATCTTCATATCTACCTAAGAGGTAACCCATTCTTGGAAGGATGTATTTTTGCCAGCTTTCTTTATTAAGTAATGCGGGCGAGGGAGCTTGATGACAGGAGCCGCAATGTTGTGTGATCGCCAGCTGTATACTATCAGGAAAGGTATAACTGTAGTGTTGCTTCGCTGGGGCCTCGGGCTTAGAGACTCCTGTTGAGTTCTGACAAGCTCCTAAACACAGAAATAGCCCTAAAAGTGAGCACAGATAGAAACGCATGAATTGAGAAGTTGTGGCCTTTTTTCACTAAACAGGTAGGTGACGGGCCCATTTTAAAAACTTCCCAAGATCACAAAAGGCCTGGCTAATTAGGCGCTGTCAGGCATTAAGTTATTGTAAAGAAATCGTGGCGGAAGTGTTGCTTAGCGTGTTAGTCCGCCAATCAATTGCGTCAAAGCTGTTTCGGTGGTTTTAAGATTAAAGATCGCGTTTAACTTTGCTTGATTGGCATTGATAAAGTTCAGCTGTATGGCCCGATAGTCGAAGGAATTAATGAGGCCGCCCCGGAAACGCTCTTCCGCGATATTGAGATTCTGGCTGGCATTCTCCACCAATTGGTCTGCTACCTTAACCAGGTCTTTTTGTGTATTGTAAGTGGCATAGGTGTTTTCCAATTGGGCATTCAATTGGCGCTTCAGGTCTTGAATATCCAATTGAGTCATCATCTCATTGATTTGTGCCGCTTCTATATTTCGCTTGCGCGCTCCACCGTCAAATAAGGTATAGGTTCCCGTGAGATTAGCAAAACCAGTTAAGGTTCTGGCGGCTACTTTCGGGATTTCATCAGAAGTGGGGGCCTGTCCTGGTGCAAAACTTCTAAAAGTTTGAGATCCAGTGGTATAGTTAACGTCATAGGTTAAACCTGAGCGTAAGCTCAGCGAGGGCTTAAGCGTCGATTCTTGGATTTTGGTCCCCAAATTGGCCAATTCCCGATTAACAAATAACAATTGTAGATTTCGGTTGTTAGCTAGCATCCGTTGCTGAAGGCTAGCCAATTCGTAATCTGGCGCATCATCTATCAATATATCAGTCAGTCTAAAATTAGTATTGAGATCATCTACGCCCATGGCCAATTTGAGATCTCTCAAGGCATTCTGGTAGGCGTTTTGCTGGTTCATGTAGCTAATAGAATCGTTCAGATAGGCATCCTGGCTTTGCAATAACTCAAAAGTACCAGCCTGACCAAACTCCTGCCGAATTTTCTGGTAGCCTATTCTGTCTCTAGAGACCTTCAAGACCTCATCGAGTACTTCCAACTGCTCCGCTTGAATCAAAGCAGCATAGTAGGTCAAAATGATCTGTTGCACACTTCCTTCTACGGCGATTTGCAAATTGGCTTCATTCAATTTGACTTGCTCAGACAATTGCTGTTTAGTCAACTTTACACGATGACCGTTGAAAATGGTCCAATTGAGGTCCAGACTTGGTGTGAAGATAGTCGTTATAGCATCTTGACGAATCAAGAAACTCGCCGGGTTATCTGTATTTCGGTAGCTATTATTAGAAGCAACATTGAAGTTGATGACGGGGTATTTTCCTGCCACTGCCCAATCGTCTTGGATTTGAGCTTGTTCTATACTTTTTTCGGCAATTTGGATCTGATAATTATTAGCCAATCCTTTAGCAATAGCTTGCGACATGCTGAGATCCTCTTGGGCAAGTAAAGGTAGGCAGCTGAATAGCAGTAAAGCGGATAGAAGGTGTTGCAGTTTAATCATGAGCTTAGATAAATTTCTTTTCGAAAACAAATCGCTTAAGGTAAAAGTTGTAAAAAAATACGATCCCAGTGGCGATCAATTTAGCGACATAATCGTTTTGATGAAACCACTCCCACTGTGTCAAGCCCACAAAAATCCCGGTACTCAAGGCCATCCCTCCGAGTGAAACCATCATCGCCAATAGAAAAGCTGAACTGACAGATCGCTTTAGGTCAAAGATAAAGCGCTTCTGTAGCAGAAAGTTGAAGACCATTCCACAGGCATACGAAATAATATGTGCATAGGTTCCTGTGAATCCTTGGTATTTCAGAATGCCAAAGACTACATATTCCAGCGTAGTGGCAATTGCACTAGTCGTAGCATATTTAGCTTTGAGCACAAATAACTGAACCAACTTATGTTCCCAGAATCCTTTCATTTATTCCTTTGCTCGTTCCGCCCTAAAGAAGTCCCTTACCTCCAACCAATTGTTGACTCGTGTAAATTCAGTAGAATTCATATTATGTGAAGCTGTAAATAAGAGGCCTTTACCGGTAAAAGATCTTAGGTTGTGAACATGATCATCGATCATATAATCGGCCCGAAGAATACTCTTATCTCCGCAAAACACAAAATTCTTCCAATGGATCTTCGGAAAATGCTCTTGCAACCAATCGTACTTGTCCTCCAGACAATTCCGAAACTCCATGGCAGCCGTTGTGATAAAAACATCATAATGCTCCATTAGTTCAGCCACCACTTCTTGGCTATTAGGCATTACCCCTAAATCCCGAAAAAAGCCCTTGTCGAAGAGAAATCGACGAACGTGTTTGCCGCCTTCAAAATGATAGACCTTTTTGCCTCGCAGTTCTTCCTTTGTCAGTTTTTTGCCTACTTCTTGTTCGTATAGATCAAGAAACTTGAATTCAATATCAGCCATCACCTCATCCATATCAAGGGCAATTCTTTTTCTCATGTTACATTAGGTTTTAGGTATGTGCGAAATCAAGGCACAAAAGTATTAAAGTTTTCTGCGAGAAATACAGCGAATCCTCATTAAAAGAATGCTAATTCTTTCTAGGGAATTGCTAAAGCCATGTGGTGGTGAAACTTAGCCATGCCTGTACAGTACACAGCATTGGGTCTGACTACTGGATAGTAGAAGTGGAAAGGGAAAATGCAGGTGCAAAAGGGCCTGCCTGATCAAAGTTGAAGTAGATGTTAGTTAAGCGAAAACTCCAATGATAGACTAGCCGTATTATGGAACATGAGTTCCGAAATATCCGGCGTCATAAAAATGGAAAGTGGCAATTGCTCGATCAGCTCCATGACTTCAAACTCTGTTTGCCCAACGGCGATCATCCAAAGCCTGGATCGATCAAGCGCCAATGAGTACGATTGTACTTCGCCACGGCTCATCAACTCATTAAGAACGTAGCGTTGTTTCGGAATCAACGCCATAAATTCTTCAGTGAATACCTGTGGGAGGTCAAATTCGATCATAAAAGCTTTTCTCATGGTAGATTTTTAGTGCAGTAGATGGAAATTGGAAGAGTAGCATGTTTGATCTCGATTCCAAATTTCTTTCAGCTTTTTCTAAATATAATGCCTTTTCAGGAATAATAGTTCAACGAGCTGAATATTTAGGATTTTGACAACATTTCAGAATTTTTCAACGTACACAATATCAGCAGGGTAGTGATGCCAGGAGGGATACATAACAGCCTGAAGGCATGGTTTTTGTGGTAAATACTCCAGCAGATATGCTAAAGTCCTGTTAATTTTAAGCAAAAAAGTGAAAAAAGCACCATTATGCCGTCATAAAGGTAGTTGTAATAAAATTTAAAATTATTTTCACGCGTTAGAATTGGCAATTACTACTTTTCAAAAAATCGTCCAGTTAGTTTGCTGAATAGACATAGCTGCTGGACTTTGCGCTTAGATTAAAGTCAAACTTATGAGTAAATCACTCCCTATTCTCTTGCTCCTTTTATGTACTTCTATGGTCAGTTTTGGCCAAAAATTCTACACCGTTCATGTTGGTACCTTCGTCAATGCAAAATCTGCGGATTTCGACCCGATTAGGAAATTGGGCTTCGTATACTCCTATCCAATGGATGGAGATCTTACGCAGGTGTTTCTAGGAGGTTATGATGACAAAGCCGCCGCCCAAAAGGTAGCGAATGATCTTAAGGTATTGGATTACAACGCATACGTAGTAGAAAAGAACCTGAAGGAGGGAAGAACAGTCACGATTATCCAAATTGCTACTCGAGCACTCAATCGATCCGTTGAATGGTCAAAGTTTGAAGCATTTGGAGACCTTTATGCTATTGTGGGGGCCGATAAGGTGAAGATTGCAGCAGGTGTTTTCAGTAATGTGAACGAGGCAAAGCCGCAGCTAAACAGAATCCGAAAGGCGGGCTTTAAGGATGCCTTTATCAAAAATGTAAATGATGCCCTGCTGGTCAAATTGTCTTCTTTTGAAACGAGAATCAAAAAGCCTTTGATTCCACTGGCTATTGGAGAAGAAAGACCGAATCGATCCAATACTACCAGGCCTACATCAGCTAAGACGATCCCATCCACTATTCCTAAGACTTATAGCCAAGTGCCAGAAAATTATGCAACGGGGGATGTGCAGGCCAGATCACCACTGGGTAATACGCGCCCGAAGGCAACGCCAGCAAGTCTACCTGCTATTAGAGGAAAAGTAAAACGAGGATCTGTCTTGGAATTGCAAAAGGTATTGAAAGCTGAAAGAACCTATAAAAGTAGCTTAGATGGATATTATGGTGCAGGGACAGCAAGTGCCTACGAAAAGGCCAAAGTCCAAAACGCCCAATATCAGAAGTATGAGTTGTTGTCCAACCTGATGAAGTCCACGGAAGAGGAAGAAGGTAACCAGGTTCAATATGCCATCAATCATTTACTGGATCAAACCAGTGCCGTTTATACCTTGGAGCGCTCCAATGCGCCGATAGCCAAGGCCTATCGAGCTTATTTGATGTTCAGAAAACTCGGGCCGGGTGCAGAGGTGAACGGATTGATGAATACAGCCATTCGGGCTGCTTATGAGGGTAAACGCCTAGGCAATCAACCCCCATTTGATTACCGAGCTACCTATGCTTACGAAGATCTTAATCAGTTGATTCTACATATTCACTTCATTCACGCCGCTCCCGATAATGCTTACGGAGCCCCTTGCTGGTTGGCAGAGGTTCACCCTCGAGAAACGGCGGTAGCTCATACGGCATTCGCAAACTATGCAGCCGGTACTTTGAAGTTGGCTTCCTGTGATCAATTTTTGAGTTGGGAAGAGATTAGAACGATGGAAACGATCGCCAAAGATCTCGATGGCCGTCAAAAAGCGGATGCAGGTTTATTAAATGCAGCGGCCTCGCGTCGGGCGCAGCTGTTTATGGCACCACTCCCGCTAGATAAGCGTTCGGTTGCAGAGCTAGAAAGCTGGAACAGGAGTATCTGGCAAGGCCTTAACGCCTGGGCCGCATCTGATCCTTTCCACACCGAAATCGTGACCGCACTAAAGATCAGTTATTTTCAGTCGCAGGTGCGTTTGGAAGATTATTTTATGGATCAAGGCTTCAAAGTGGGAGATGCGAAAGGCTTGGCCTTAGCTACTTTGGAGAGCTTAGTGGGTTACTACTTGGAGCGATTTATCGTATAAAAGGGAAAGGCCACTTTTTGGCAGTAATCGGATGATTTTCTGCCTCCGCAGTCGATGGTTTCGTGCAAGCCATCGACTGTGTCATTTGGAGCTATAGGGGACACGGGATGCCTCCTGGAAGAGCGTTTAGAACATCACCGGATAGCCTCAAAGGACATATCAAACTTGCAATCGATCGTAACAGGGGTAAAGTCGTTCATCTTAAATACGACCTCCACGCGATAAGTTTTTCCACTCAATAGCGGCTTGAAATTACGTAAGGAGGGGAGGAGCTCAATTCTAGTATAGGTTCGATTGCGCATATTATCGAGGTAGAAGGCCTCGTCAAAGGCATCGCACTGGACAACCCCAGCCGGACAAATCCTTACTGAAATCTCATCCAGGAAATCAAAAGCGGTATTGTTGAGAGAAGTAATCTGCGCGCTGAAAGGATTAATCGCGGAAATGGCTGAAGTATCTGTATTATTTTGCGTCAAATATAGGTCGATACTTGTCGATTCATTATTGAAAGCAAAGGTCGGAGCCGTGAAGGGAGACAAGCCACTGGGCAAGGTAAACGTAAAGTTTGGATATAGCATTTCGAATACCCGTTCCCCTCTTTCTTTTCGGCAACTAAAGAAAAGCAACGTTACTAACAATAGAGTCCCTAATTTCTTCATACAACTTTGATCGAAAGGGATGCTTGCTGTACCGCTCCTACATCTGTTTTCGCAGTAAGCTGCACCCGGTTTAAAAATCAGTATTCCACCTTTATAGAATCAAACGCAATATTTCAACAAAATTATCTCAATCTTCTCAGATTGGGCTTTTTTTAACGAATAGACTTTGTATTTTGTTGGGTGAAGGACTTTAATCTACCTGAAATTCTCCAAAACGAAAAAAACTAGAATATGGGCGAACAACGAGTGCTTATTGCCAGTGATCCGAAGGTAATGCAACGCTTCGTTAAGAACTTGCTGAGAGATGTGCAAGCCTTGGAATATATGCTTGAACACGAATGGTTTGAAGATGATGTGGTGCGCATAGGAGCAGAGCAGGAAATGTGCCTGGTGGATACTCGGACTTTCAAGCCCGCTACCATTGCATCAGAAGTACTCGAAAAAACTAAAAAATGGGATTGGTTGGAGTCAGAGCTGGCTGAGTTTAACCTCGAAACGAATATGACGCCTCGCGTCTTCAAAGGAGACTGCCTGAGCCAAATGGAAGCTGAAGTAAGTGGATACTTGAACAAACTCCGGAAGAAGTTGGGCGACTTTAATGCCGAGCTAGTACTGACCGGAATCCTACCTACCTTGAGGAAGTTTGATTTGGATATGGCCAACCTAACTCCAAAGGAACGGTATAAAGCCTTGATGGAAGCCATCAATAGCCAGCTTATTGGCAACTCGTACGAGCTTCGCCTGATGGGGATTGATGAAATTCTGGTAAAGCACGATTCTCCTTTGCTGGAAGCCTGTAACACGAGCTTCCAGGTGCATTTACAGGTAGCTCCTCAGCAGTTTGTACAGTACTATAATATTGCGCAAACCCTGGCGGCCCCGATTATGGCTATGGCTGCTAATTCTCCCATCCTCTTTGGAAAGCGTTTGTGGCACGAAACGCGCATAGCCTTGTTCCAACAGGCTTTGGATATTAGAACTACGCATGATCATATGCGGGAACGCGCTCCTCGGGTAAGTTTTGGCTCAGGTTGGCTAGAAGACTCGATCATGGAGATCTATAAGGAGGATATTGCAAGATTCCGAGTCTTGCTCAGCGCTGAGGTAGAAGAAAACTCTATAGGTCTGATACAAGAGGGTAAGGTGCCCAAGTTGCGAGCCCTACAAGTCCACAACTCTACGGTCTACCGTTGGAACCGACCTTGCTACGGAATCAGTGATAATGGAAAGCCGCACTTAAGAATTGAAAACAGAGTGTTGCCCGCTGGACCTACCACAACGGATGAAATTGCTAATGCCGCTTTCTGGTTAGGAGCGATGGTAGGAATGGGGGACAAGATCAAAGATATCCGTGATCATATATCCTGGGAAGACGTCAGAGATAATTTTGCGAAAGCGGCTCAGTTCGGGATTGATACCAAATTCACTTGGTTTAAGGATCAGAAGATATCGGCTTGCGATCTGGTCATCCAGGAATTGCTGCCATTGGCTAGAAAAGGGCTGGAAAAGCAGAAAGTGAAAAAGGCAGATATCGATAAATACCTAGGTATCATCGAAGCAAGGGCAAAGGGACATATGAATGGCGCCCGTTGGCAATTGCGCGCCTATACTAAACTGCGGAAAGAAGTAAGTCGAGATGAGGCGCTAAGTGTACTTACAGCCTGTATCATTGAAAACCAAATCAAAGGAGATCCCGTTCACACCTGGGAATTACCAAAAGTAGAAGACTTGAAAGAATATCGACCGGCTAAACTCAAGATCGAAGAGTTTATGGAGACCGATCTATTTACCGTTCAACAGGATGATTTGATTGAGTTGGTGGCCGAACTGATGGATTGGAAAAAGATTCGATATATGCCGGTAGAGGATACCAAGGGTAATCTAGTAGGCTTGATCACCTCTAGGTTGTTGTTGCGATACTTCACGCAAAAGAATAGGATCAACGGCAAATCAGCGGCGCAAGTCAAGGATATCATGATCAAGGCACCCATTACCATTGAACCTTCTTCCACCATCTTGAGTGCTATGAAAATTATGCGTAAGAATAAGATTGGTTGTCTGCCGGTGGTCAAGGATGGGGAACTGATTGGTATCATTACCGAAATGGAATTCTTGCATATCTCCGGCCGCTTGATCGAACGTTTGGAACGAGAGGAATAAAAGAAAGGCGCCAGGGGATACCGAGGATATCTATGGTGCTATTTCCCTGGCTTTGAGACTGCTTGGTAATATGATTAATATTCCCCAGGATTTTTTTATGTAGCGTGTTTGCGAGCAGCCTGGGGTGTAAAGCATTAGAAAAGAACCCTAATAAATCGGAAGTGGGCTGGAAGCCCCTTGGTTCCGAATTCGCCTTTCCGACTGCAGATGAAAAATTGTTTATACCACCTATCGAACGTATCTATTATTGTAGAATTTTGCCTAGTTGAGTTAGCATGAAACCTCTTAAGCTTTCTATACTTTTCCTATTTCTGGCGGTAAGCCTGGTAGGGCAATCCAAGCGTCTAAAATTTAAGCGTTTAAAGCCGATGCCCAAGGGCAAATATGATATGGCCTTTGCCACGGATGGGGAGGTGCTGTACCTCATTGGAGGATCAGGACATCGTAAAGATCTTAGCAAAGACATCTTTACCTACTATGCCAAATACCAAAAATGGCTGCGGCTGCGAACGGGGTTGACCGTGGAACCGCAAAAAATGAGTACTGCCTTGTATTATCCACCTCAAAATCGAGTTTACTTTTTTGGTGGAGTAGGGGAGTTTGAGCCGGAAAGATCTGCGACACGTTATGTGGAATACCTTTTACCAGATATCAAATACATTGATGCTAAGACTAAGCGGGGAGGGACTTATGGTATAAATCAGCACGAGGGAGCTAGGATCGCGGCAACCGTTTGGAATGAGAAAATATATCTAATTGGTGGTTCCATAGGGAATAGTGATCCTGCCCAAAATTTAGGGTATCTCAATACTGTTCATGAGTTTGACCCTAGCAATAAAAGTTGGCGGGAGTTACCTTCCATGCCTCAAGCTAAGGAAACGCAAGCCTGCATTATCAATGGAGTCCTGTATACCTTCGGAGGCTACAATGGTGGCTCTTTTCACGATATTCAGGCACTAGATTTACAACAACAAAAATGGAAGTCAATTGGGAAACTACCTCGACCACTATCAGGTCATGCAGTGGTGGCTTGGAAGAAGTACGCTATTTTAGTAGGCGATAAAAGGCAATCCAGCTATTTGGCGATTTACAACACGGCTACCAAAGAATTGACAGAATACAAGACGAACATTAAGGGGCACTCCCGGGGTGCATGTGTAATAGATGGTAAACTGTATGTGTTTGGTGGATTACTATTTACAGAGAAGAATTCTACCCGCGAATCCCTTTATGAATTAGACTTGGAATTCTTGGATCAGGTGGGGCTATAGTGCTAGTAGGTAGCTACTAATTCCTTTAGCTCATGCAGGTATCGCTGCTTTCGACCGGCTCTTCTTCTGATATTGGTTGGAGTAAGAAATTGGTGCTTCTCTAAGAAACTCACCTGGATACGGTTCCAATCTTTTTCATTATCCAGCACCTGATACGCTTTTAGTTCTTCGAAGAGGGTATCGCCGATATCATAAAAATCATCTCGACCCAAATAATCTAGATCTGCGTCACAAATGATCTTTTCTAAGAAATTTTTTGGTGTTTGTGGAATCTTAGTAGCCATGATCATCCCACAGATCAAATCGATTTGGCTGGCAGTATATCCGTAATGAGGTAGATGTTTTTTAACCAGCGTACAACCCAATTCCTCATGGTCGAGGTTTCCGATGGTGAAACCCGAGTCATGAAATAATGCAGCAGTTTTAAGCAAAAGGGTATGATAGGGAGAGACCTTTTCTAGATAACACAATTCATCTGTCGTATATAATACATCCAATGTATGATGAATTCCATGGTAAGTCAGTTGATCAGATAGTTCGTACTGTAACTTGTCCAGAATAAAGGCCTTTGCTCCGTGATAATTCATAAATACCTTTTTAGTAATCTCTGTGTATTGTGACGCCTGAAAAACACTGAGTCACAAATGCTTAAATGAACACGAGGGGTCTGAAAGGTGGAGAAAAACAATTTAGGATAATTGCTATTTATAATTATATGAGCTTTGGGGCTAAAGGTTGCAATGACATACCCTAAATGTCAGTTTTATCTCTGCTACTATAGGGTCTTATGTATTATGTTGGGGATCGGTATGTAAACGAAAAATGACCCCCTGAAGTATATTTGGTGATGCAAAGTTAAAGATTTATTAACAAGCTGTCAAGAGGGGAGGGGAGACAAAAGGCGCGTCCCCATCAGAAAGAAGGCAAAGAACTTCTTCCAATCGGGACGCGATCAGGGGGTGAAATCTACTCACTCAATAGCTTCACACCCTCGGCCATAAATTTAAGTTCTACCTTAGGATCTGTAATGGCGGCGATTTCATCAGCTGATTTACCAGCATCTTCTGCTAGGTGTTTCAACTCATCCACCGGAGTTACTTCGCGGTAGGCTTTACCTTGCATGATCACTTCGCGACCTGCAATATCTTTAGGAACAAAGAAGCCATAGTCCTTGAATTTGACCATCATTTCCTCAGCACTGGCTTGCTCGCTAGTGATGTTCATCCAGCAACCCTTGGCTTGGCATACGGCTTCTACTTTTCCCTTTACGGTTGCCATGACGGAATCCGCCTTAGTCATCTTATTTAGAAGCTCGTCGTAGCTCAATACATCCGCTGCCGTGAAAGTAGCACCAAACTCATTGGCATCATTAGCTGTTTCCTCTGTAGCTGCTGCTTCATTTGCGGTCTCTTCGCTGGCGTCGGTAGTTGCTGCATTATTACAAGCAAAAATCGCTACAGCGATGAGTAGAAGAAAAAGTCTTGACAATTGCACCATTTTTGTATTCTTTTGGTTAAAATTCTGGAATAGGATTCAAAATAAAGGCAAATTTAAGGATTCCGGATTAAAGGTGTTTAAGCGGCGGCAGATTTTGCATTTTGCAATACGATTATGTGCTTATTGGTAAGGCCACGACGAAAGCCTAAAAGTTTTCTTAAAACATTTCTAGGAAACAATATATGTGTACGAAAAAAGGTTATTTGTCTGTTGATTTTATACGCAAATAACCTTAAGCTCTATCTATAGATATCACCGTTACACGAAACTCTTTGTTAAAGCTAGGATTATCTAATGGAGGCAGCGACACTCCACTAAAAAACACTATAACATGAAGGAGCTTGTGATCGTGATGGCGGTTCTCCTTACCCCCACTCTTTTCTTAGCCCAGGATTGTATAAAAGGAAATTGTAAAGACGGTTATGGTACCTGCCTCTACCCAGGTGGTGCTAAATATATCGGTGACTTCAAGGGAGGAAAGATTCACGGTAAGGGAATCTTCTACTACCAAAACGGAGACAAGTATATTGGCAACTGGGTGAACCAAAGCCGACAGGGAACCGGAAGACTTGTCTTCACCAACACAGATGAATACTTTGTGGAGTTTAGCAAAAACCAAATGGGACCGGTAGGTAAGATTACCTATGCCAATGGCAATGTATACGAGGGGCAATGGAATAACAACAAGCCCAGTGGCAAAGGAATTTTCCACTTTGTAAATGAGGATCGATACGAGGGACAATTCAGTGATGGTCTATTTGATGGACAAGGAACGATGTACTACTCCGATGGCTCCACCTACAAAGGAGAATGGAGTAAAAATAAACGCCATGGCCAGGGATTGATGACTTTTGATGATGGCGAGCGAGTTGGAGGGCAGTGGGAGGATGATCAATACTTAGCAGATTGGGGGCGGCTGGCTTATAATGGAGACACTACTTACCTAAGAAACTGCAATACGATTCATTGTGCGGATGGAAAAGGAAAATTCACGTATAATGATGGCTCCAAATACGTAGGAGACTTCAAAGCCGGTGTGCCGCAGGGCATGGGAACCATCTACTATGTCAGTGGAGATCGATATGAGGGAGGATGGAAGCAACACGCTCCTCATGGTAAGGGCGTCATGCACTATGTGAATGGAAAAGCCGTAGGTGCTATTTGGGACTTTGGTCGACCGGTCAAGAAACTGTTCGTAAAAAATGAACGAGTAAATGAGGGGCCAGTTTCCATCGATAGAAACCAAGAGGTGAAAATATGGGCCGTAATTATCGGGGCTGCCCGCTATTCTCATATGCCTGCCTTGCGATATACCGATGATGATGCCTACCAAATCTATGCTTTCCTGAAAAGCCCCGAAGGCGGGGCTCTGCCTGATAACCAGTTGAAGCTCCTGATTGATGAAGACGCCACCCGCGGTAATATCCTACACGCAATGCGGTCTATCTTTTTGCGAGCGGATCAAAATGATGTGGTCTTGTTTTATTTTTCTGGACATGGTTTGCAAGGCTCTTTCTTGCCCGTTGACTACGACGGCTATAATAACCTCCTGAAGCACGAGGAAATAAATAATCTGTTGAAAGCGAGTAAAGCCAAGCACAAACTTGTGATTGCTGACGCCTGCCATTCCGGAAGTCTATTAGCCGCAAAAACTACGGTACAGAACGCCTTGCAAAAATATTATGCTGCCTTTGAGGACACCCGAGGAGGTACAGCCCTGATGATGTCTTCCAAAGGAGAGGAGTACTCTTTAGAAGATGGGGGACTCAGATCTGGCATTTTTAGCCATTTCTTGGTTCGAGGATTAAAAGGGGAAGCGGATCGAGACCGGGATCGAATCATTAATGTAACTGAGTTATTCAACTTTGTGTATCAAAATGTACGCTCCTACACGGGCAATGTACAAACGCCTACATTGACAGGGCGTTTTGATCAACTTATGCCAGTGGCCGTTATTAGATAGAGGATGGGGTTTTCTGATGGACGAGCATGTCCTCGTGTAGTGATCACAAGGAAATACTTGAGAAATAATTTTAAATTGTCCTCTTATTTATTAAAGAAATTTATATATTTGAGCCAGGCAAAGTATTTCCTTGTGATCCCCCATACTTCAAACAGTGGATATACGCCATATTTGGTCTCACCTATTTGAATCATTCTTATTCGTTTTACGTATATTTAGGGGCGCATTAACTGTAAATACTTTGCAGTCCAACGGAGACATTGCTCTTGCTAATCAGCGATCTCCGCAGCTTTAGTTTATCTCACAATTAAGTACAACTGAGGTCTTCCTCAGCACATAATGTCATCCTGTGTCCCATGAAGAAAACGAATTTACTGCTTTGGCTATGCCTATTCTTATCGACCTTCCTTTCTGCTCAGTGTATCTCCGGTGATTGTAATAATGGTAAGGGTATTTTCTTGTTTCCTGGAGGAGCCAAGTATATCGGCGAATTTAAACGAGGCGATATTCAAGGTTTGGGGAGTTTTTACTATACCAACGGAGGAACCTACAGAGGTGAATGGTTCAAAGGCAAACAAGAAGGAAAAGGTATAAAAACACTAGCAGACGGGACCCGCCAGGAAGGTATATGGAAGACGGGTCGACTGATCCAAGAAAAAGAAGTTGGCAGTTTTTTAACCAGTAGCAACCAATTGCAAGAAAGTGGTTGTATAAGTGGTAACTGCTCTTCCGGACATGGCGTTTACATCCATCCCAATGGCTCCGTTTATATTGGTACTTTTAAAGATGGTGAAATCAGTGGAACTGGTGTTTGCCATTATCCCGATGGTAGCAAATACCAAGGATCTTGGTATCATCGCTACCCGGATGGAAAAGGAACGAAGTGGTATGCCGACGGTAGTAACCGGACCGGCTATTGGAAGAGAGGACAACCAGTAGATAAATACGGTCAATATGCGCCGCTAAAAGGTAAGAAGGATGTAATCAATGAATATACGGTGCAGTCCGGTTGCCTGAGAGGGGATTGTGAAGATGGCAGAGGTGTATTTGCCTATCCGGACGGGAGTCGGTACGAAGGGTATTTTGTCACCAACAAACCCCAAGGAAGTGGAGTATTCTACTACCCGAATGGTGATCGATATGTAGGGCAGTTCAAGCAAGGCTACCGCCATGGACAAGGTAAGTTGCATCACGCCCAAGGTAAAATCACCGCTGGGGTATGGGAAGAAGGGGAGTATGTTAGTGCTTCATCTTCCAGTGGTAATAGTCGATATGGATGTGTTGAAGGGGATTGTTTGAACGGATATGGTTCCTATGTGTTCCGGGATGGTGCTCGATATGAGGGTACTTTCAAAAATGAACTTCCACATGGCCGGGGCATGGTTGTATATCAAAATGGCGAACGCTATGAAGGAGAAATGGCCAATGCTGCTTTCAATGGCTTTGGAACCTTGTTCATGCAAGATGGCTTGAAGGCTAGCGGCTACTGGAAGGACGGCACTTTTCTAGGAAATCAATCGCCGTACGAAAAACCAGGATTGCGCCAGTCACCCGCCTATTTTAGCGAACCCGCAAAACCCGATGTAAGGGTTTGGGCCGTAATCGTTGGCGTCTCTTCTTATGATCATATGCCCGTCTTGAAATACCCCGATGATGATGCCTATCGGATTTATGCTTTTCTAAAAAGCCCGGAAGGAGGTGCATTGGATGACGAGCAAATTCGAATCTTGATTGATGAAGATGCTACGAAACTAAAGATTACTCAGACGATGCGAGAGGTGTTTTGGAAGGCTGGTCCGAATGATCTGGTGTTCTTGTATTTCTCTGGGCATGGTTTGAAAGGGGCCTTCCTACCTATTGACTTTGATGGAGCTTCCAATAAGCTGTATCACGAGGAAGTCAATGCGATCCTGAGTAAAAGTAAGGCCAAGTTGAAGCTTTGTATTGCGGATGCTTGCCATTCCGGAAGCTTGTTGGCCATGCGAGATGGTAAATATCCTTCTGCTTTGCACACCTATTATGAATCATTAGCCCGTAGCCAACCCGGCACGGCCTTGATTATGTCTTCTAAATCCGATGAAACTTCTCTGGAGTCAAGTGGGCTGCGTCAGGGTGTCTTTAGTCATTTCTTGATTCGTGGCTTGAAAGGGGAGGCTGATAATGATCAAAATAAGGTGATTACTATCCAGGAGCTGTTTGATTTTGTGTACAGTAGAGTTCGGAGTTATACCGGTAATCGTCAATCTCCGGTAATTCAAGGGAGCTATCCCAAGTTGATGCCTGTTGCTGTGACCCGCTAGTTTTTCCATATAAAATATTAGTTTCCGCTGCATTTGTAGGAAACAAAAAATTCTTTACCTTTGCAGCCGCTTTGGAGAAGCACTCACCCCCTATGGGTAGTACTTCTCCACATTTGTTTAATTAAAAGTATGTCTGATCCATGAAAAATTATGAAGTTACCTTCATTGTAGACCCAGTGCTGTCGGGGGACGAGATCAAAGCGACAGCTCAGACATATGTCGATCAAATCAAAAAAGAAGGATTCGAAATCATCCACGTTGATGAAATGGGCCTTCGCACTTTGGCTTATCCAATTAACCGAAGAAATTCTGGTGTGTATTTCACTGTTGAATTTCAAGGTCCAAATGGTGAGTTGATCGACAAGTTGGAACTGGCTCTACGAAGAGATGAGCGCATTATGCGCTTCTTATGCATCAAGCTTGATAAGTATGGTGTAAAGTACAACGAAGACAAGAGAAACGGATTGATTGGTAAAGTGAAGAAAAAGGAGAAGAAAAGCCGAGACAACCGAGGTCGAGGTAATAGAGGCAACCAAAGAAGAGGTGGTGGTAGATCACAATCCTCTAGAGATGGTGGCGGCTCTAAATCTGCTCCAGCTAGAGAAAAAGAGGCGCCAGCTAAAACGGCGGCGGCCCCTACTCCTGAAAAAGAGGCACCGGCTAAGGCTGCGGCCCCTGCTCCAGAAAAGGAGGCTCCTGCTAAAACTGCGACTCCCGCTCCTGCTAAGGCAGCTGAGAAAGAGGAGGAATAGTATTGTTTTACCAACAAAATCTAAAAAATCATGGCTTCTAGAGACGATATAAAGTTCTTGAGTAATCCTAAGATCGGTCAGAAACGTCAAAAGTACTGCCGATTCAAAAAATTTGGGATCAAACACATCGATTACAGAGATCCTGATTTCTTGCTTCAATTTGTAAATGGCCAAGGAAAAATTCTTCCTCGTCGAATTACAGGGAACTCCCTGAAGTACCAGCGTAAAGTGGCAACGGCTATTAAAAGAGCACGACACCTAGCTATGCTTCCGTACGTGACCGATATGTTGAAGTAATTGTTGACCTTTTAATTTTCTTGTCATGGATATTATTTTGCTCCAAGATATTGATAAGGTAGGGGACAAGCACACCATCGTTAAGGTTAAGGATGGATATGGTCGCAACTACCTCATACCAAAAGGGATGGCTATCATTGCTAATGATACCAACCGTCGTCGCCTAAATGAGTTGAGACGTATTGAAGACGCTCAGGAGGCGAAAAAACTTTCTGTTTATCAGGATATTGCTGCTAAGATCGGAGATCAAGTGTTGAAGATTGGCGCGAAAGCGGGTACTAGCGGTAAAATCTTTGGTAGTGTTACTAATGTGCAGTTGGCCATGGCGCTCAACGAGCAGTTCCAGGTGGAAGTTGACCGTAGAAAGATCGTGATTCCTGAAGAAGTGAAGGAATTGGGAACCTACAAAGCGGTTTTGAACCTGCACAAAGAAGTTCAACCAGAAATTTCATTCGAAGTGATCGCTGAGTAAAAAAGCGATATTTCGAAATCATAAAAAAGCCGTCAGCTTCTTGAAGTTGACGGCTTTTTCACTTTTAGCTGAAGTCGGAAAGCGCTGGGCTAAAAATCACAAAGGTGACTATTCTGTTTCAACCATTTTTCCTTTTCCTTATAGGATGGCATCACTCCTTCCACCAGGCTCCAGAATCGCTTAGAATGATTCATCTCCTTCGTGTGCGCCAACTCATGTACAATAACGTAGTCGATCACTGGCTGCGGTGCAAATAATAGTCTAGTGGATAGATTGATGTTACCACTGGATGAACAACTGCCCCAATTGGATCGATTGTACTTTAGCCTAACTTGTTTAATATCGGATTGAAAGTAGGAGTGGTTAATGGCGTGAACCCGCTCCGTTATTTCGGGGAGAAAATCTTGGGCGATCACACGGCTAAGCAAGGTTTTGATGCTCTTCGTTAGCGCCATCCCTTCCTGATGCTCGCTTAGCTTCAGTTCAATCATGGCTCCCATTACCTTCGCGCTATGCGTTTTGCGATCCCCTTTGGCCACGAATAATTCATAAGTTCTTTCTCCGACCTGGATGGTGTCTCCTGTTTGATAAACCTTGGGCTGATATTGCTGGGCGAGATCCTTTCGTTTATCCAATTGTTGTTGAACCCACCGAATAAACTGTTCTGTATATTGGATTTTTTCGGCGGAGGAAAGATGTATCGGTAGGCGCAGGATAGCCCCTTTTTTACCCATCGAATACCGAACGTTGTATCTTCGTTCTTGGTAGATCTTCGCTGGGATACTTGAGGTACCATGCGCAATACTGATGTCTTCTACTATTACTTTTTTCTTCATAGAGACATTTTATGAATGATCTTTCCTCCTACCTGAAATTCTTTATGAGAGTATGTTTAACATTCAGTAATTGGTCCTGTCTGCTGGCGCAAACCAGGCAGGCTGCAAATGTCCCTTTTTGGCTTATCCTTCCTTGCAGAACCAGGCTTGATAGCGCTGCTATCAGCCAGAACCTGCGTCTCAGCTAAGCAAAAAATGAATAATTTTCTTCTCAAAGACCGAACTTTAAACATGAACTCTTACTTATCTGCGAAATTCTTCATGAGTCCGACTAAGGTTTCTACTCCTTCTCTCGGCATGGCATTATAAATAGAGGCCCTGAAGCCACCTACTGATCTATGACCTTTCACTCCGATACAACCTGCTGCTGCACAATCCGCCAAGAACTGTTCCGCTAAGTCCTCCTTGCCTTCTGCCATGACGAAGGTAGCGTTCATGAGCGAACGATCTTCTTTAGCGGCAACTCCGGCGAACATTGGATTGCTATCTATTTCATCATACAGCAGTTTTGCTTTATCCTCATTCTTGGCCGCCATAGCTGCTAATCCACCGTTGGCCTTTAGCCATCTAAGGGTTAGCATACTTACGTAGATAGGGAATACCGGAGGGGTATTAAAAGAGGAATTCTTTTGTACGTGCGTATTGTAATTCAACATGGTTGGCAATTCACGTTGAGTCATTTCTAAGAAGTCCTTACGGACAATGGCCAAGGTAACGCCAGCTGGGCCTAAGTTCTTTTGCGCACCAGCATAAATGATACCGAAGCGTGATGCATCTATTGGCCGACTAAAAATATCAGAGGACATATCGCAAACCAATGGGACGCTAGTTTCCGGAAAATCATGCATTTGGGTTCCGAAGATGGTATTGTTGCCGGTGACGTGCAAGTAAGTCAAGTCACTAGGAATCTCATATCCTTTAGGAACGTAGCTATAGTTCTTGTCCTTTGAGGAGGCTAAGATATCGATCTGGCCAAAAGCCTTAGCTTCCTTGATGGCTTTAGTGGACCAACTGCCTGTATCTACATAGCCCGCTTTTTTATCTGCATTCAATAGATTGTGAGCTACCGTGAAAAATTGGGTACTGGCACCACCCGTTAGAAAGAGAACCGAAAAATCATCCGATAGGCCCAATAGTTCTCGAACCAAGCTTTGTGCTTCATCTAGTATGGAAACGACCTCCTTACTTCTGTGTGATATCTCCAATAAGGAAAGACCAATTCCTTCGAATTCAACTACTGCTTTTGCAGCTTCGGCCATAACGCTCGCTGGTAGTATAGCTGGACCAGCGTAGAAGTTGTACTTTTTCATGTTACTTTATTTAAAGAGATAGTCGGGAACGGGCTATTTCCCTCCTCGGGATTAATTTTTTTGAAGCTAGAAAGGCGGTCTTATTTTGGCCCTGCAAAAATGTGATTTTTTGAAAGAAAAAGAAAGGCTACTACTGAGATTGATGATTAAATTCTACAAAAGAAAAAGGATGAATGGTAGAAGGAGTTGACTGTAAAGGACTTGTGCGTTTGCTGCCATGTTTTTTAGAAAAAAAGAAAACAAAGCCTTGAATATTTAAAAAGCCTTCTATATATTTGCAGCCGCTTTGAAAGAAAGCGTCCACCGAAGTAAATTCGGAATTGAAAGTTCAAAAGGTCTAGCCGCAAAATTTTAGCTTTTTTTTGCGAAAAATAAATGCCAAAAAGTTTTGCAGATTTAATTGACCGTTGTATCTTTGCATTCCCTTAGCTAATGAGCGACAAGGGAACGAAAATTTGAAAGATTTATTCTTTAAGATATCTGATCGAAATAAACGACTTAACATCGGTTAAGTTTCGTTGTTTAGATCAAAAAGTTCATTGACACTGAAGCGAGGTAAGGAAAGAGAGAATTAAAAGTTTATGCAGATCCCTTGAGAAATTAAGGATAACTACCTATGGTAAAAGAAATTTTGGGTTTTAGGACCTAATAAAGAACTATTACTATGGAGAGTTTGATCCTGGCTCAGGATGAACGCTAGCGGGAGGCTTAATACATGCAAGTCGAGGGGTAACAGGGAACTTCGGTTCTGCTGACGACCGGCGAACGGGTGAGTTACGCGTACGCAACTTACCTTCAAGCGGAGGATAGCCCCGGGAAACTGGGATTAATACTCCATAGTATCATAGAATCGCATGGTTTTATGATTAAAGATCCGTTGCTTGAAGATAGGCGTGCGTGCTATTAGCTAGTTGGTAAGGTAGTGGCTTACCAAGGCTACGATAGCTAGGGGGCGTGAGAGCGTGGCCCCCCACACGGGTACTGAGACACGGACCCGACTCCTACGGGAGGCAGCAGTAAGGAATATTGGACAATGGGCGCAAGCCTGATCCAGCTATCCCGCGTGCAGGATGACGGCCCTATGGGTTGTAAACTGCTTTTATACAGGAAGAAACGCTTCCATTT
>JAHQWA010000551.1 GCA_019634045.1 Saprospiraceae bacterium | reverse complement strand
CATGACTGATGGGGCCTTAGCGGAGGTGCGAAACAAGGAGATTGGCTTTGTATTTCAAACGTTTAATCTGCTACCTAGGCTTTCTGCTTTAGAGAATGTCGCACTGCCATTGGTGTACGGCGGAATAACGAAAGCAGCCAGAATTGATAGAGCACGCGATGTGCTGACACAGGTAGGCCTTGGGGATCGAGTAGATCACAAACCCAATGAATTGTCCGGGGGGCAGCGGCAAAGGGTGGCGATCGCCCGTGCACTGGTCAATGACCCCTCTATCATTTTAGCAGATGAGCCGACGGGTAACCTGGATACTAAGACCTCTATTGAGATCATGGAGATATTCGAAAGAATCCACACAGGAGGAAACACGGTAATCCTGGTTACGCACGAACCCGATATTGCGGAGCATGCACACCGGATTATACGTTTACGGGATGGTTTGGTCGAAACGGACCAGCGGAATCAAAACATCGTTAGAGCTAATGATCCAACTCACCGCTACAATATCAAATAAAGAGAATTTTTGAAAATATACTTGTGGACAACCCTTTCCCGCGAAATGCAAGCAGGAAAGGGTATTTTTTTTCATCTTTGCGAGTAAAAAATAATGGCATTTAAGATCTATACAAAAACCGGCGATAAAGGAGAAACAGCTTTGTTTGGGGGCCGTCGCTTGCCGAAATACCACGATAGAATAGAAGCTTATGGAACGGTGGATGAACTAAATGCCTTCATAGGCTTGCTGAGCGACTACGTAGAGGCTGCAGAACTGAATCAAGAGCTAAAGAGTATTCAGGATTTACTCTTTGTGATCGGAGCTAATTTAGCCTCTGAGCCCAAAAAGGAGGATGCGGTACCTGATGTTACCGATGCAGATGTGGAGGCATTGGAGCAAGCGATGGATCGGATGGATGCTGATCTTCCAGCGTTGAAACATTTTCTATTACCAGGAGGTCATCCTGCTGTTTCACACGCGCATGTAGCCCGCACGATTTGCCGGCGCGCGGAGCGATTAGTAGTGGCTTTAGCCCAGCAAGAAGTTGTGGCGGATATAATTATTCGGTATCTTAACCGACTATCAGATTACCTCTTTGTACTGTCAAGAAAAGTGGGACATGACCTGGGGGTGGAGGAACGAAAGTGGGAAGCCCGCAAGAAATAAATCTGCTCTGATAGGATGGAAGCACAACCCTGGATAAGATGAAAAGTGATCGAGGGAACTATTAAATAGAAGCATGACACTAATGGAAGACAAACCGGCAATTAGAGAAAGTTCAAGGTGGAAGGGTTTGCTGCGCTATTTAATGGTGGGCGCCGTGGTGGCATTCATCAGTTTTCTCTTCCCCAATAATGTGAAGTTCAAATATGAGTTCGAGCCACGTCAGTCCTGGCGGTATGATGACCTTTACGCTCCTTTTGATTTTGCGATCTTAAAGACAGCGGAGGAACTCAAGCAAGAACAAGCGGCATTAGATGCCAACTTCACGCCCTACTTTTCCGAAGATCCAGAGATAGCCAAAGGCGCTAAATCGAATTTTGAGGCTTCTTTCAATCAACTCAAGGATGAGGCCTTGGATGGAGATTTATTCAAGGATGTTAAACGACGTCCAGATGATTATCTCAAATATGGTCAACAACTACTGACTAAACTCTATGATCGGGGGATTATAGAATTGGATAGTTCGTATCAACAAAGGGGAAATGATTTTGTCGTTAACATTGTCAAAGGGAACACCACCTATCTACAGACCTTGGGCAACCTATATACCCTTGGCTCGGCCAAAGGCCTCTTGAGTGATTCTTTACCCTACAGTCCATTGACTGAACCCGAATTCCTTTTTCCCATCCTCCAACAAAATGTACAGCCGAATTTATTTTTCAATGATACCTTGACACAGAAGTTTAGGGCTGATCTCTTGACGGAAATCTCGGGTACGAGGGGAATGGTGATGAAGGGAGAATTGATTATTCCTAGGGATGGCATCGTAACGGATCTTATCTATCAGAAGTTAACTTCCTACAAGCGGGCTTACGAAGAAGAGTTAACGGAAAAGAAATCTCATTGGATTGTTTTTGCGGGCTACTTCCTATTGACCAGCATTATTCTCGGGGTTTTCTTGCTGTATCTACAGATCTATGCTACTAAAGTCTATCACAACTTGGGAGAGCTGCTGTTCTTCTTTGTCTGGCTGGTGGTTTTTAGCTATCTGGTATACTTGGTGGAACAAGTTGGTGGCCTTAGCGCTTATCTGATTCCATTCTGTATTATACCAATCGTAATCAATACTTTCTACAATGAACAGTTAGCTCTGTTTACCCATATTATAGCCGTTTTGATTGCCAGTTTTCTATCCTCATTGGGTTATGAGTTTACCTTTTTGCTGATTTTGGCGGGTATTGTAGTGCTTTTGGGGAAAATCAATACGCAGGACTGGTCGAGGTTTTTCTATTCTATGTTGTTCCTTTTTCTTAGTTACGGATTGGGTTATTTAGGACTCTCGCTAATCCAAGAAGGGGGCTGGCAGACCATTGACTGGTCTATTTATTCTTGGCTCTTCTTCAATGTTATCTTTACCTTATTAGCCTTCCCTCTGGTACCTTTGCTGGAGCGCGTATTTGGCTTCTTTACCTCTCCACTAACCCTAATGGAGTTGTCAGATCTAAACAAGCCCTTACTACAAGAGTTGGCTTTGAAAGCACCTGGGACCTTGCAGCATTCTCTCCAGGTAGCCAATCTTTCGGAAGCTGCAGCCAGAAGGGTAGGGGCCGATCCTTTATTGATCAAAGTGGCCGCCCTGTATCACGATATTGGAAAAACTGAACAGCCAGCTTTCTATATTGAAAATCAAAGTGGTAAAAATCCTCATGATGACATCAGCGCCCTGGAAAGCGCCAAGATTATCATTGCTCATGTGACGGAAGGCGTGAAGATGGCCAATAAGGCTAAGCTACCCAAGGTGCTCATTGATTTTATCAAGTCTCATCATGGTACTACACGTGTAGAATACTTTTATCGCAAACACCTAGCAGCTCACCCAGAGCATAATTTTGATGAAACCCTCTTTGTTTATCCCGGACCGCTACCGAAATCCAAAGAGGAAACAATTCTTATGATGGCCGATTCTGTTGAAGCAGCATGTAAGAGCATGAAAAACCCAACGGAAGAGGAGTTATTCAATTTAATTGACAAGGTTATTGAGGGGAAGATTACCAGGGGGCAGTTCGAGAATTCGGAGATGAATTTCAGAGAATTGGAAGCATGTCGCGCGGTGTTCAAGCAAGTTATGAAGTCCGTCCATCATGTGCGAATTGAATACCCCGAAGAGCAACGGCAAAGTAAGGAAGAATCGGAATCTAAATCTGAATAAAAAGGACAAGCCTTCTCATCTATCAGGAGATAAGAAGGCTTGTTGGGAACTAGGGCAAACGCATCAAATATTTTGCGATCCAAGAACACGCTAAAACAGCTGGCGGTGGCCTGAAAATGCACTGTTCGAAGGATGAGTTTGCATTTTCTAGCGTTTTTGCTTCCCTGTCTACCGCCGGTAGAGTTTTGGGGCAATGCCAAAATGAAGAGCTTCACCGGCTTGCGGCGAAAACCAAGCAAAATGCACCGATCATATAGAGTTTTTGCTCTCTTTAAGAGCATTGCGTTTTGATGCGTTTGTCCTGGTTGGGAACATTTACCCGACTAGGTCTGTTCAATTGACCTAAGCCTCAACTAATGCCGAAGAATTCTTTGCTCCTCTCCTGGCTAAAACCCACTCATATACACCGAATAAAAGGGCGCTGTAGATCAAGTTTCCTACTAAGGTATTTCGGAAAAACGGAATGCCAGCAATATAGCTTTCTAGTAATCCGTTAATGTCCTTAGTGTAGATCGGGATCGTGAGCATGGAATTGAAATTGGTAATCAAGAAGAATACGATAGCAGCTAAGGCAGCTGCACCGATTACGCGTACCGTATTTACTTTCTTCAAGAGAACCCAACCCAGTACTACAATCAGCCCTAGGCAAAGGTAAATTACTGGATTGCCCATCCAGGAAAAACCTTGATATATTTCAGGATATAGCTTAGCGTAAACCAGGTTATTAAGGACAATATCACTGATCCACCAAGCAGCTAAAGGAATTAAAAAGGCCAGGTGTTTTTTAGTAAAATAAGCAGCACCAAATAAGGCCATTGCTCCGAGCGGAGTAAAGTTGGGAGGGTGAGGAATAAGGCGACTCAATGCGGCCAATAAAGTCATCAAAATTATAAGGCCCGTCTGCAGTTTCAAATTCTTCTTCATATGTGAGGATATAGATGATTCGCCACAAAAATAACCAAAATATTATTTGTAGTTTAGCGGCCACAATCCAAAAGCTTTAAAACCTCAGGTAAAGCCCTGCTGGCCAAATTGTTATTATATGAAGTTTTTCAAATTACTCTCAGTAACCCTATTCCTTTATGGGTTTCTCGCTACCGTGGTTTCAGCTCAAGCAGATCGCTGGCAGCAGAAGGTCGAATACAAAATGAATGTTGATTTTGATGTAAAAACGCATCAATTCAAAGGCGAGCAAACCATTACTTACCACAACAATTCCCCAGAAGTTCTTGATCGTGTATTCTATCATTTGTACTTCAATGCATTTCAGCCCGGAAGTATGATGGATGTACGATCGCAAAATATGCCAGATCCTGATCCACGTGTGGGCTCAAGGATAAGCAGGCTAAAAGAGGATCAAATTGGTTACCATAAAGTATCGAGTTTGAAGCAAGATGGCAAAGCTGTGGAATATGAAATGGTAGGAACTATTTTGGAGGTCCAGTTAGCTGAACCGATTCAACCCAATTCCAGTACGGTTTTGGAGATGAGTTTTGAATCGCAGGTGCCGGTTCAGATCCGTAGATCTGGCCGTAACAATGCAGAAGGCATCTCCTATAGTATGGCACAGTGGTACCCGAAATTGTGTGAGTTCGACTATCAAGGGTGGCATGCAAACCCCTACATTGGCAGAGAGTTTCACGGCGTTTGGGGCGATTTTGATGTGACCATTTCCATTGACAAAGACTACATTGTTGGGGCTTCTGGCTATCTTCAGAATCCGGAGGAAATCGGCTATGGCTATGAAGCAGCGGGAACCAAAGTAAAGCGGAAAGGCAAGAAACTGAATTGGCATTATATAGCCCCGAATGTACATGACTTTTTGTGGGCAGCAGATCCGGATTATACGCACGATAAATTGGAGCGAAAGGATGGAACTGTCCTGCATTTTTTCTATCAGAAGAACGAAAATACCGAAGAGTATTGGGCCAATTTGCCTAAAGTAATGGATCGTGCTTTTGATTACATCAATGAGCATTTTGGGCAATACCCTTACAAGCAATACTCCTTCATTCAGGGCGGAGACGGTGGTATGGAATATCCGATGGCGACTTTGATTACGGGAGAACGTTCTTTCCCTAGTTTGGTCGGCGTTTCTGTGCATGAATTGATGCATTCGTGGTATCAAATGATTTTGGGGACGAATGAGAGTTTGTATGCCTGGATGGACGAAGGATTTACCTCCTATGCTTCGGCGGAAATAACTAATTTCCTAAAGAAAGAAGGCTTGCTACGTGGTCGAGTCAGTGAAAATCCGCATGCTGGTTCTACTCGCGGCTTTGCTAACTTTGCCAAGAGTGGAATAGAGGAACCTTTGACTACCCACTCTGATCACTACGTGACCAATAGTGCTTATGGTACAGGCGCCTATACTAAAGGACGTTTATTTCTCAGTCAGTTGGGTTACATTATTGGAGAAAAGGCTTTGGCAAAGACTTTGTTGGACTATTTTGAGACCTGGAAATTCAAACATCCGAATGCCAATGATTTCGTGAGAATTGCGGAGAAAGCCTCCGGCCTAGAGTTAGATTGGTACCGAGAATATATGGTTAATACAACCCATGTGGTTGATTATGGAATCAAGAGCGTTCAGAAAGTGGGCGGAGAGACCAAAGTCAATCTAGAAAAAATTGGGTACATGCCAATGCCATTAGACCTACTAATTACCTATAAGGATGGCACTAAAGAGCTGTATAATATACCACTACGTATAATGCGTGGAAATAAGCCACAGGAAGATTCTGCGATACCACAGAAGGTAATTGAAGATTGGCCTTGGACACATCCAGAATATTCATTTAATTTGCCTGTGACCTTGGACAAGATCGATAAGATCGAGATCGATCCTTCCATCCGAATGATTGATATTAATCGTGAAAACAATATATACCCCCAGAAATAACCAATAAGAAACAGAAGAATAATCATCTTAAGCTGGGTATAGATCAATAAAAATCTTGTGGAAACTTTTTTTCGAGTCTTATGATTCGTAAAAGGCAGCTTCCTTAGCCCCACCGGGGGAATGGAGAAAGTTTGCCCTAAAACAATTTGCATGAAAGTACTTCAACTCTGCAAAAAGTTTCCCTATCCACTCAAAGATGGGGAATCCATTGCGGTAAACAGCTTAAGTAAAGCCCTATGTAACCACGGGTGTGACATCACCTTGTTGGCTATGAACACTACCAAACACTTCTTCTCTGAAACGAGAAATAAGCCTGTTGCCCTGAAACACTACGAAAATATCTACACGGTCAAAGTAGATAATCGAGTAAAACCACTCGATGCCCTTACCAATCTGTTCTCTCCAGACTCTTATCACATTACCCGCTTCATTTCTCTAGAATTTAAGGATAAACTAGCTCAATTATTACGCAACAATGACTATGACGTCATTCAGTTAGAGACGCCTTATTTGGCCCCTTATATACCTTTGATCAGGCAGTATACGGAAGCACCAATAGCGATGCGGGCGCACAATGTGGAACATGAGATTTGGCAGCGTATCACCGAGAATACTTCTTTCTTTCTGAAGAAATGGTACCTCACCCATCTCACAAAGAAATTAAAGGACTATGAATTGGCTCAATTGTCCTACTACGATTTACTGGTAGCGATTACGCAAAGAGATCTCAATACCTTTCGCTCCTTGGGATTCAAAAAGCAAGGCATCGTTACGCCGATTGGCCTAGAAATGGACCAATACATGGCCGACTATAGTAGTTATCAACGGCCCTTGTCCATCAGCTTTATCGGTTCACTAGATTGGATGCCCAATCAGGAAGGAATCAAATGGTTCCTAGAAAAGGTATGGCCAAAGGCTGACAAGAAGATGCCAGGCGTAAAATTGCACGTCGCGGGTCGAAACACGCCGGATTGGCTACTCAAGATGCGCAATCGGAATATCGAGGTCCATGGTGAGGTTCCAAATGCAACGGAATTCATCAATCAGCATAGTGTCATGGTAGTCCCCTTATTGTCAGGCAGCGGGATGCGTGCTAAGATTTTAGAAGGAATGGCCTTGGGGAAAGTCGTGATATCTACTAAGCTTGGATTAGAAGGTATTCCAGCTAAACATAGAAGACAAGTCCTGGTGGCAGATAGCCCCGAGGAATTCATCATGCAACTACAATATTGCCAGCAGTTACCCACGGAGCAATTGAGGCAAATGGGGGAGGAGGCGCAAGATTTTGCGCATAAGCACTATGATAGTCAGGAAACTGTGCGCGCCCTCATGAAGAGATACCAAGAGTTAATGGTAGGTGCCCTATAAAGTCCTAGCCGCTTAAACTTCATTTTTTCGTTGAAAAGAACCATTTTTGCCTATCCGTATTACGGACTTCGAGTAAGCGGTTGGTGCTCTACGCATTTCGATTATCGAAACGAATAGCAATAGTGAAATGGGCGCTTTCCGTCCGAAAGATGGAATTTAAAGATGTATGGGATGGTTCTTTTGCAGATTATCTTTTGGGGTAGCCTCTTTTTTATCCTGCATACCTATTTATTTTATCCAATTTTATTGAAATGGTTGGGGCGAGGTAAAGCCTCGCACAAGGTACTGTACCAGTCTGGTGAGGAATGGCCGCAGGTATCGGTGCTCATGGCCTTATACAATGAAGAGAAGGTCGTGGCGCAGAAACTTGAAAGCCTGCTAGCGCAAGATTATCCGAAAGACAAACTGAGGATCTTTCTAGGGTCCGATTGTTCTACGGATGATACCAATCGGATCATTGACAACTATTGCCGGAATTTCGATCACTTGCACTTTTTTCCTTTTACAGATCGGCAAGGCAAACCCGGTGTCATTAATTTCCTTTCCCGGGAGGCTAATATCCAAGAGCCGGAGTCTTCTGAGCATATCTATCTGATCACGGATGCTAATGTGATCTTGACGCCATCCACCGTGTCCAACTTAGTTCGGCACTTTAAGGATTCTAGTTTGGCCATCGTTGATGCGCACATGGTACATATCGGAATGCAAGAAGAAGGGATCTCGCATTCTGAGAATCAATATATTTCTTCTGAAGTACAGCTCAAGGATTTGGAAGGTAGGGTGTGGGGGTATATGATGGGCCCCTTTGGTGGCTGCTACACGATTCGATCCAATTACTTTACCCAAGTCCCGCCCAATTTTTTGGTTGACGACTTCTTTATTACTATGCATGCATTTGAACAGGGGGGGAAGGCAATCAATGATCTAGAGGCGGTTTGCCATGAGGCCGTTTCGCACGACTGGCGGGAAGAGTATCGTCGGAAATCCCGCATTTCAACGGGTAACTTTCAGAACCTGTTCTTGTTTTCGCACCTTTGGTGGCCGCCTTTTCGGCCCTTATCTTTTGCTTTTTTCTCCCATAAGGTATTGCGTTGGCTAGCGCCCTTTCTTTTAATCTTCATGGGAATTAGTGTCATTCTCCTTTCATGGTTTGGATATGCCTTTTACCAGTACCTGCTGGTAGCTGCCTTGGTGGGCGTATTATTGGTCCCTTTATTAGATATCGCTTTGACTGCGATGGGAGCGCATATTTTACCACTCCGTCACATACGCTATTTCTTACTGATGAATTTGGCCCTATTTGTAGGTTTCTTACGCTACATCCAGGGGGTGAAGAGCAGCATTTGGGAACCGCCAAAACGAAACTAAGGCAAAGGAGCACAATTTGCTCTTTACCGAGATCCAGGTTTTGATTTACCGCGGATAGTGGGAGCTACTATCCGGGAACATAAGGTAGAGCGGCCCTTTACCGAATAATTACTTCTTCGATATAGTTCTCGCCTAATTCTTCATTGATAATCTTAATGATTTTTTCTTTACCGTAACTTAATTCTTGCCGGAGGGAGGCAGATTCGATGGTGATGTAGAGCTTGTTTCGTCTGAGTTTAATTTCTCGAGTGTACTTGTTGATGGAGGACCCCATCAATTTACTCCATACAGCGTTAATCTTGGTTTGATTGAGCTTAGCCTTGAGACGATAAACTTCTAGCATTTCTTTCAAGGCTTCCTTCAAGCTAACTTGGTTGGTGGCTTCTTTCATGATGATGAAGGTTCTGCAGTGCCGTTAAAAATGACGAATTGAAGGTATTCGGTCTTGAGGTTACTTAAGATTTTGGATAATCTGTCTTGGGCTGTATCAGTAATGAAGACTTGTCCGTACTCACCTTGGATTAGCAGCTCTAGTAGGTGCTGGACTCTTTGATGGTCCAATTTATCAAAAATATCATCTAATAGAAGCAGGGGCGATGATTTTTTTTCATTTTTTAACCAATTGTACTGTGTCAGCTTCAGAGCTAACACAAAGGATTTTAACTGACCTTGGGAGGCAAACCGCTTGAGGGGCTGTTGTTCAATCTCGAATATCCAATCATCGCGATGGATGCCTGCGGTGGTCCGTTGCAGTATCCGATCCTTCTCTCGTCTTTGTTGTAGTAAAGTAGAAAGTTCCGCTTCCAGCAGCAGCGATTTGTATTGACAGGCTACTTGTTCTTTTTCGCCGGATATGAGAAAGTGCAGCCGACGAAGCTCGGGTTCAAAGTCGATCGTAAAAGTCTTACGTTGCGCATGAATGTAGGCTGCAGGGGCAAGTAGTTGCTCGTCGTATACTGCTAGTAAGTCTGGAACATAGCGATGCTCCGCAGCCATCTGCTTCAATGCCGAATTGCGTTGCTTGAGTACTTTGTTGTACGTAATTAAATGCCGGAGGTAGGCTGAATCCAGTTGGGAAAGGGTGTTATCTACAAAGCGCCTCCGTTCTTCACTACCCTCGTTGACGATGGAGGTATCATCGGGTGTGATGATTACAATAGGGAGTAGGCCTATATGTTCGGATAGCCGCTGGTAAGGCACATCACCTCTTTCCAATACCTTTTTTCTCCCTTTACCCACCTTTGCCACGATTTTTTCGGTACGATCCTCGATATCGAAAAGACCTTCCAAACGGAAAAAATCCTCACCATGACGAACCAGATTAAGGTCCGTAAACCGAAAATAACTACGCCCCATGCACAGGTAATAAATAGCATCCAAGAGGTTGGTTTTACCCATCCCGTTTAAGCCCACATATCCATTAATAGTGGGACTACAGTCAATCACTTGCTTTTCGTAATTCTTGAAATTGGTGAGTATAAGTCGCCTTATATGCAAAATAAATTTCCTTTTAGTCGTGGAAGTGATTGAGACTTTCTGCTCTGGACTGCGACCTAAAGTCTTGAACTTTCTGGACTTCAGCTTTTTTTCGTCCCAGACCTTCCAGGTATGAAACTCAAAAAGAGCTTCGCCAGCAAATTCAATGCTTTGATCTCGTCTGCAGATAAAAAGTCGCAACCACTTCCTGCAAAAGTAGAAAGATTAGGTTTTGTTTTCAGCATAAAATCCTTTTTCTTTGCGGCTTCAAAACAAGGAGCAAGGCAAGTGTGTTGTAACAATTGTAGCTGTTTGTTGAAGAAAGATGAGGTTCCACATTCCGGGTATTGAACTAGAAAGTGGCAAGAGATTAGGTAGAAATGGAAATGCTGATTTTTGAATGGCTTTCTTTTCCCTTTCGTTCAGAATTGCCTTATCTTTAAGATGAACATGTGGAATTTTCTGCGAATATTCGCCAAAACCTATAATCATAATGGATACTGTGGTTGAACAAAAGAAAAAAACGAGCAGAAGCAGAAAGTCGTCAAAACCTAGCTATAGCAAGGAGATGTATCTGAACTGGTACGAAATGATGTTTCGGATCCGGAAATTTGAGGAGCGTGCTTTGTTGATGTATGGACAGCAGAAGGTAAGAGGGTTTTGTCACGTATATATTGGGCAGGAAGCTGTTGCAGCAGGAATTGAAGCTGCCATCCGCCCAGAAGATGCCATCGTAACGGCTTATCGCCAGCACGGTACGGCCATTGGCCGTGGCTTGTCAACGAATGCCTGTATGGCAGAGCTTTTCGGTAAGGTAACGGGTGCTGTGAAAGGGAAAGGTGGTTCGATGCACTTCTTCTCAGCAGATCATCGCTACTTCGGGGGGAATGGTATTGTAGGGGCGCAAATTCCAATTGGTACAGGTATTGGCTTTGCAGAAAAGTATAAAGGCACAGACAATCTTTGTGTTACCATGTTTGGTGATGGGGCTGCTCGTCAAGGCGCATTGTATGAGTCCTTTAACATGGCGATGAACTGGAAATTACCGGTTTTGTATATCTGTGAGAACAACGGATACGCCATGGGTACCTCCGTAGAACGCACCAGTAATGTCACGGAACTTTATAAAGTAGGGCATGCCTTTGATATGCCTAGTGAGGCGATCGACGGTATGAGTCCTGAATCGGTGTACGAAGGTGTTAAAAAAGCGGTGGAGCATATCCGTTCTGGCAAAGGGCCATATTTCTTGGAAATCCGGACTTACAGATACAAAGGACACTCTGTATCGGATCCAGCTCGCTATAGAACCAAAGAGGAAGTTCAGGAATATAAAGATCGTGACCCCGTGAAGATGACTGAAGCGCAGATCCTGAAAGATAAGGTTGCTACAGCGGAAGAAATTGCGGCAATCAAGGATATGATTAAGAAGGAGATTGATGCGGCCGTTAAGTTTGCGGAAGAGTCACCATATCCAGATCCTGCAGATCTATTCGAAGATAATTACACGCAGGCTGATTATCCTTTTATTAAAGATTAATACTTGCTTGGGAGCAATCTTCCAGCAACTTAAGCTAAAGGAAAGCATCGGGCAAGCAAGGACTAAGGTCCTGCTTGCCCGATTTATTTTATTCAGGGCCTTTGGCTGTACCAATATTTGTTTATCTTTGCGAGGCTTTTTTAAAAAGCATTGGCATACGTCATATAGAAATTCTTTTTTGCTGATTTTCAGATAAAAGGAAGGGCGTTTCCAAAGTGGGTTCGAGCCTGAGTCAAAAAGCTGATTTACTCGACACCTAGCAGAAGTACTTATTCTAAATTAATGGTTTGCAGTAATGGCAAGAAGAAAAACAAATCGTAAGAAGGCGGACGAAACGCTAGTAGATATTGTAGAGGTGAAAGACCAAGCGCAAGGTTTTGTTGAGAAGAACCAGCAGCTGGTGTTTGGCTTGGGGATTGCTTTTATCCTTTTGGTTGGAGGTTACTTGTTTTATCAAAACTTGTACAAAGGACCAAGAGAGAATGAAGCTATGGAGCAGATGTTTAAAGCGCAAGAACAGTTTGAGCGTGATTCATTTGCTTTAGCACTAACCAATCCCGGCGGTGGGTATGTTGGATTCCTAGATATTATAGATTCCTATGGTGGTACCAAAGCGGCGAATTTGGCCAGCTACTATGCGGGGGTTTCTTATCTAAACCTAGGCCAATTTGATGCTGCCCTTGATTACATGAGGAGCTTCAGCCCAGACGGTAAGGTCGGCCCTGTCATGAAATTCGGCGTGATGGGCGATATCCAATCAGAATTAAACTTGATGGATGATGCCATGAGCAGCTACAAGAAGGCGATCAACGCTGGAGATAATGAGGTCTTAGCGGCTTACTATCTCAAAAAGTTAGGTATGCTTTACGAGAAGAACGGGAACTTAGCAGAGGCTAAATCCTCTTATGAGCGAGTGAAGTCTGACTTCCCGGATTCTCCCTATGCGACGGACATCGACAAATATATTACTAGAGTAGCAGGCGAATAGCTTTCTACCTGAGTTCAGATAAAGAAAAAGGCAAGCAAACTCTGCTTGCCTTTTTTTGTTATATAGCGGAGGCGTGGTAACCCAACCTACCCTTTGAAGCTCACTTGGGTTTGAAATCATACTTCATTCATATCCAATATTTTATACACAACTATTGTACTCTTCCAGCAGTTTCTCACGTAGAGTGCTTCCGTAAATTGGATTACAGGTCTCTGCACCGCTAGCCCGTTTGTG
>JAHQWA010000550.1 GCA_019634045.1 Saprospiraceae bacterium | reverse complement strand
CCGTATCGTAGATAATCTTTAGACTTGTGATCTTATTTTCAGCATCAAAAGTCAAAATATCTACCACATCAAAGACCACTTGGCGGCCATGATCCAGGGTCCAATCATACTGAAAATAGAGTGCTATATGGCCAGTACTCGGTTCTTCAAAGATCCCTTTAATTGTCAAGGCGGAGGAGGTGGTATCCCCTGCGAGCTTTTCATAGAATTCCTTAGCCCCGAGGGTGCCATAAATCGGCGAGATCACAATACCCTCCGCAGAAAACAAAGCGTTCAGGGCCTCTAAATTTCCAGCCTGTAAATATTCTATATAGTGTTCTGCTACTTCCTTTTTTTCTTGCATATTTTTTCTAGTCCGTTAACAGGCTGTACGTTTCAATAGCTGATATTCTCCCTGTTTTTTAAAATCCCGAATGGACATTCCCGTATACCGTTTGAAGGTCTTGGAAAGGTGACTGACATCCGTAAAACTCAGTTCATCAGCTATTTCTGTTAAGGTATAGTTGGAATTGAGCAGGCGGATTTCAACAAGCTTCAACTTAGCCTTGATGATATACTCTCGGAGCGACATATCGACCTTCTTGCGGAAGTATTCACTCAAGTAGGTAGGGGATAGCAAAAAGGTTTTGGCAAGCTGCTCTACTTTCAGTAGTTGAGGCTCAGCAATATGTTCGTTTATATAACTCAATAGTTTGGTAATCCGTTCATCTTTATCTGCTGCCTTTTGTACTTCGTAAAACGAACTCTGTTTAATATTCCGCAGCAATACCTCCAGAATACTGGTCATAAAACTCTTGATCAAAGCCGCTGAACTAGTTCCATAATTCCTGTTTTCTTTAAGGATCAAATCTATCAAGGTATTGATGTGCTGTCGGTCCAAAGCACTGTGAATGATGTCTCCTGGCAGCTGATTATAATTGGATAAAATGTAGGCGGCTTCTCGGAACCACTCTCCGTGATTCACCCCATCCTGAAGATTAGTTTGAAAGAAGTCAGAAGTAAATTTTACGAATACAAATCGTGATGGTTTTTCGATTTGAAAGGAATGACACTTCAGCGGAGGAAGTAAAAACAAGCTTCCCGCCTCATATCCATATTCATTGTAATTGATACACTGCGTTCCGGATCCTTGTTTGATCAACACCAATTCAAAAAAATTATTCTTGACAGGTCTCCTTTCCCAATGCTCCAATTCAATTTCTTGTATTTCAAAAGGTTTATAAGCCTCTAAAACTTGCATTTTGTCCTCTTTTTCTTCCAAAATAAGTAAAAACAAGCCCATTTGCTAGTCATTTGACTCCAAAAACCTTTAAAAATACTAAAAGCACCCTTCGATCTACAATAAGATCTTCGCGAAAAGCCCACAATTTTGTAGGGCAATCAGCTTATTCATCCTAGTAAAACCGTAAAATGTCAAATCAGAAATTAACGATCGTAGCTAAAATTGTAGCCAAGGAAGAAAAAAGAGAATTGGTGCAATCAGAACTACTAAAACTGATCCCTATCACTCGTGCTGAGGAAGGATGCCTGAACTACGACTTACATCAGGATAATGAAAATCCTAACCTGTTCCTCTTTTATGAGAACTGGGAAAGTCGCGATCTATGGCAAAAGCATATGCAAAATGACCACCTGGCTCAGTACCTGGAGGCTACGGAGGGAGCCGTAGAGGAATTCGTACTGAATGAGATGACGATTATCGGGTAATTTCTAAAATCAAAATAAACGTAATGAAGGCCATAGGATATAAAGAGAATCTACCTACTACCAATGATCGCTCCCTACAAGACATAGACTTACCCACTCCTGTGGCAAGCGGAAGAGATATACTGGTAGAGGTCAAAGCCATTGCTGTGAACCCAGTCGACTACAAGGTGAGGCAAGGGGTGAAACCCGATGGTGAGCAGTGGAAAATTTTGGGATGGGATGCAACTGGCATCGTAAAGGCCGTTGGGGAGGAGGCTTCGCTCTTTGCAGTCGGAGACGAAGTTTGGTACGCTGGAGATTTAGGCCGATCCGGCAGCTATGCAGAATTCCAGTTGGTGGATGAAAGGATCGTCGGTCGAAAACCTAGCAGCTTGACCTTTGGGGAAGCTGCCGCCTTGCCCCTAACCACGCTAACCGCCTGGGAACTCCTATTCGATCGAATGGAAGTAGCGAAGGAAAATTCCAATAAAAGCATCCTGGTGATCGGTGCTGCAGGCGGGGTTGGGTCCATCATGGTCCAACTTTTAAAGCAACTTACTCAGCTCAACATCATTGGTACAGCTTCGAGAGAAATAACCACCGCCTGGTTACAAGAATTGGGCGCAGATCATGTCATTAATCATCGAAACAAATTGAGCGATGGATTCACCAAATATGGGCTTCCAGCGCCAGACTACGTGGTCAGTCTAAATGCTACGGAACAGCATATAGATGAGATTGTGAAGGTCATCAAACCACAAGGTAAATTTGGCTTCATCGACGACCCAAAGATCCTTAATGTAATGCCCTTTAAGCGCAAGGCCGTATCCACTCATATCGAATTGATGTTCACTCGCTCTATGTACCAAACAGAAGATATGATCGAGCAACATCGAATCCTAAACGAAGCCGCTCGCCTGATAGATGAAGGTACGCTAAAGACCACCGTAGGTAAAAATCTAGGGGTGATAAACGCTGCCAATTTGAGGGAAGCACATGCCCTATTGGAAAGTCATGCCACCAAAGGCAAAATCGTTTTAGAGGAGTTCTAAAGCCTCATTAATAAACAACAATCAAAAATCAGCAAACGATGTCTTACTATTCCGTCTTAGACGTAACGCCAATCAGCCAAGAATGGATTCCTGATTATCTGCCAGCTGCCAATAAGTTGGTAGCCAAGCACGGAGGAAAGTATGTCGCGCGCACAGCGAGCCATGAGCAATTAGAGGGAGAAAGCAATGCTGCAGCTCTTCGGATAATCATCACCTGGCCTTCCAAGGAAGCAGCACTAGCCTTTATGAATGATCCGGAATATGCCTCGCATCTAAAGGCGCGTACGGAGGGATCTATCAGTCATCACTATTTGATTGAAGCCAAAGATGATCTCGCCTAAATGCAAAAAGACTATTTTACAGAAGTATTTCGCTGCTCAATAATAGGCAACGAAATGCCCTAAGCGACTCAATATGATCAAAGCATTTGAATCCATCAATAAGGGCTATGATAGTACTTTTCAGGCCAATCAACTAAGCCTAGGCGTCGTGGTTCCGATTGAGAACTATGCCAATAGTCCCGTCCCACAGATGAAGGACCACCTACAGCGTGTGCAGTTGATTGAGCAATTAGGCTTTAAAGCCTTGTGGATAAGAGATGTCCCTTTCCACGTTCCCTCCTTTGGGGATGCGGGGCAAACTTTTGACCCTTTCACCTATCTGGGGTACCTAGCAGGCCAAACTTCTGAAATCGCTCTAGGGGTGGCCAGTATTGCTTTGCCACTTCATCACCCATTACACGTAGCAAAGTCTGCAACCACTATTGATCAATTGTCAAATGGAAGATTAATCTTGGGGGTGGCTTCGGGCGATCGCTATGAGGAGTATCCGGCAATGGGTATTGACTATACCAAACGAGGAGAACGTTTTCAGGAGGCTTTTACCTATATACGAAAGGTACAGGATGCATTCCCCGTTTTGGAAGAATCATCCTTTGGGCAATTGCCAGGGCACATTGACATCCTACCGAAACCAGTAGGCACTAAAATCCCCATGCTCATTACCGGTTATAGTAGACAAACGCTGGAATGGAATGCGGAGCATGGAGATGGCTGGATGTCCTATCCCAAGCACCTTATGCAACAACAATTCACGATTACACAATGGCGCGCCTTGGTAGCCAAGCATGATGCAAATAAGCCATTCATGCAGCCATTGTACATCGATTTGCAGAAGGATGATGATAGCAAGCCTCAACCGATCCATTTGGGTTTTCGTATTGGAGTGAAATATCTCATCGATTACCTTCATTATTTGCAGGAAATGGGGGTCAACCATGTCGCAATAAACCTGCGGCTTAATCAGCGAGATATTCCAGAAACATTGGAGCATTTAGCCCAGGCTGTTCTCCCCCTCTTTCATACCAATAAAAAAGAAACAAGTTTGACATGAAGAAGATATTGATCACCGGCAGTACTGATGGAATCGGAAAACTCGCCGCCATTAAACTCGCTCAAGCTGGGCATGAGATCTACCTCCACGGGCGTAATTCCAATAAATTGGAGGCTGTCATTGCAGAAGTCAAAACCGCTTCATCCTATGATAAAGTAAAGGGCTTCGTAGCAGATTTCGCCGAGCTTAAGGCTGTAGAAGAGATGGCCGAGCAGGTTCGCAACGAGCTCTCAGCGCTAGACGTCCTGATCAATAATGCCGGGGTATTCAAGAGCGCAGCAGCCACCAATGAAGCGGGTTATGATTTGCGGTACGTCGTCAACTATTTTGCGCCATTTGTGCTCACACAAGAACTATTGCCCTTATTACGGAAAGCCAATGCCCCTCGGTTGATCAACCTGAGTTCAGCCGCACAAGCCCCGATTTCTTACCCCATCCTAAAGGGTGAACAAGAGGGAGCTACTAGAGCAACTTATGCACAAAGTAAGCTAGCGATTACCATGTGGAGTTTCCAGCTCGCCAAAGTGGAACCTGATATTACGGTTATTCCCGTAAACCCAGGCTCTTTACTCAATACCAAAATGGTGCAAGAAGCTTTTGGCAACTATTGGTCATCCGCTGATAAAGGGGCTGATATTCTGTATGACTTAGCGATTGAGGAACAATATCAAGCTAATTCAGGGCAATATTTTGATAATGATGCAGGTGGCTTTGGGAAAGCGCATGCAATGGCATACCAGCAGGAAGAGATTAGGAAATTGATGGAGGCAACTCATCAAGTCATAGGATAGCATGACCCATGCATTCAGGTAACATCAATTTCAAAGAAAAAAATTGAATTAAAAAACAACAAGCTTTATTCTCGCTTAAGAAACCCTTACCTTAAAAGTTTCGTAGTCACTATTAAGAACATGTGTCGAAACTAATGAAAGCGGAACTGCTTCAGCGTGAAAAGCTCCTTCAACTTGTTTTGGATAATATCCCTTCGTATGTCTTCTGGAAAGATAGACATTCCGTGTACATGGGATGCAATCAGAATTTTGCCACATCGGCAGGATTTGAAAGTCCTACCGATATCATAGGTAAAACGGATTTCGACATGCCCTGGAGCAAGGAGGAGTCCTTATTCTTTAGAAAGGTGGATAAAGCCGTCATGGACTCCGGACAAGCACAAATCAATTTTGAAGAGCCGCAAACCATCAAAGATGGATCCATGCGTTGGCTTAGGACGAGCAAAATACCTCTTTTCGATGCTGCGGGTAAGGTAATTGGCATTCTAGGTGCCTATGAAGATATTACTGAAAGAAAGTTGATGGAACTCCAACTGATCGAGCGTAACAAAATGCTCGAGCATGTAAATCGGAAACTGGAAATTGCTAACGTAGATTTGGAGCAATTTGCTTACGCTACTTCTCATGATCTACAGGAACCCCTTCGCATGATTGGGGGATTTATCGGCCTCTTCGAAATGAAATACGCTAAGGTGCTAGACGAGGAAGGCAAGGAATACCTGCACTTTATAAAAGATGGAGCTGCGAGAATGTCAAAGTTGATTCGGCAAATTCTCACCTACTCCAAATTAGAAGAATCTGAAGTACAATTTCAGAATACCTCCATTCAAGATCTACTAGATGAGGTCTTTCACGATCTGCAAACATTGATAGTAGAAAAGCAGGTTAAAATAGCATTGACAGTTCCTGATTTTCAAATCTATTGCCAGCCAGAAAGGATTAAAATGTTATTCAGCAATCTTATTATTAATGGTATCAAATTCAACGAGTCCAGAGTACCCGAAGTATCTCTCCAGTTAGAAGATAAAAATAATGAATGGATTTTTACACTCTCTGATAATGGAATTGGAATCGACGCTGAATTTCAAGACTACATCTTTAAGCCTTTTAAACGCTTGAATACCCGGCAAAAATTTCCGGGCAGTGGGGTAGGTCTATCGATCTGCAAACGGATTATCAATCTACATGGAGGTAATATTTGGATATCCTCTAACCAACCAAAGGGAACAAGTTTCCACTTCACTTTACCTAAAGAGTTAAGCACTGATACCCCCACCCTTGAAACGAAAACTGAGTAGATTGCTCAATCTAAGCCGAGTTGCTTTCTATTTACCTGACCAGGTTCTGGTTGATACACCTGCTCCTCAGCCACTACCAATTTATCCAAGGCTTTCGCTTGTACCAGTCGTCCCTGCTCCAAAACAAAAGCTGTAATATCTTCAATCGAGCGAATCCATTCTTTTCCGAATCGCGCCTGTACCTCCCCTCTCATTCCTAATTGAATCGCACGCCGTTCTAACTTAGCTCCATATGGGTCATGATCTGGATCCCACTGCAAACGGACATTCGAATGCTTCACTGCGGCTTGCCAGGCTTCCACATTCTCATATTTATCAGCCTTGAAAGCCGAATGCACCGCAGCCGCCAGAATCTCATCAAAGTGCTCCTTCGCAATCTCGATGGCTAGTACCCGCTTCTGATTTTCCTTCATCGCCCAACCGCAGCGATACATCATCCACAAGAAATTGGGTTTGATCCAGGTCATCCGATTGTAACTGTAATGGGCGCCTCCAAATGCTTGGTGTTCCACTGCATAAGACGCGATGCGCGGGTTAAAGGCTTGATACACGATGACAGTATCCTCGGTTTGTTGAGCCAGGATGTGTTGTCCAGACTGAGGTAGGTCTTTTTCGTAATCACGGTAGAGTATGGTTCTTAGTTTCATAATACTTGGTTTATGGGTTTTAACCGCCTTCAACTTAGTTTAGTTCCAAAACTATCCAAATGCATATTTGGCCACTACACTTGGTATTTCGCTGCCTTACGCGCACCTCTCGTATGTCGCTGTTTAAAAGCCATTGGATTCTCTCCACTGATCCGCTTGAACGTGCGATTAAAATAGGATAGACTCTCAAAACCGCATTCATAGCAAGTCTCACTGACATTCTTCCCCACCAACAATAGGCGCTTGGCCTTGCTGATCCGATACTGATTCAGGAAATTGATAAAAGTATTCCCGGCGGCTTTTTTGAAGTAACGACAGAAGGCAGCCTTGCTAAGATTGCAAAGGGCAGCTACTTCGTCTACCTCAATCTTGCGTTGGAAGTTTTGGTCAATAAAGGTATAAACGGCCCTTAGTCTTTGCTGCTCTTTAAAGCTGTATTGATTAACATAGGGAGCATCATGTAGCAATTCTTTCTCTTCGCTCAAGGACAAGTCTCGAAAAATATCAATGGCCTCCAAAAATTGGCGAAAAGGAGACAGTTGGTGAAAACCCTTGAGGCGCTGGCCAATTTGCAACTTGGTTTGTCCGTAAAAGGCAATGCCATATTGTGATTGTCCAAATAGGGTGTTAATACTTTCTAGTTCGGGTACAGCGGCGAGTACCTGCTCCCTGAAACTCAGTTGTATTTGAAGTACTACCTTTTCATAATCCGTTTTCACCCCATGATCAAAATTCAGGTGTGGAATATTGGACCCGATCAGCACCAAGTCACTTCCCTGATAGCGGGAGGTATGATCTCCTACATGTCTTAGTCCATCTGCTCCATCAATATAGACCAATTCGTATTCCGGGTGGAAATGCCAATAGAACAAGTCACTGAGACGAGGGTTATGCAAAAGTCGAAAAGAGCTATTTGCATCGGGTTGAATATTTTCAAGCTGCGTGCGCAAATGAAGGATTTTTGTCCAAAATAGATTATTGAACCAACAAATAGAAGCAAAAAAGTCAATATTGTTCAAAAAATGAGCAAAATGGGGCTGGCAGCAAGGACATAAGGCCCTCTATATTTGTATCATCAACTGCGAACTATAAAAATAGAACAAGATGAAAAATACAAATCCAAGCATGGCACCTACCATGGTCCCGAATAACGCTCATAAAGACATTCCCGGTAATCCCTCCACTGCTAAGACGAGTAAGATCAAATTAAATGATCGATCGAATGGAGAACCTCTACGCATTTTAACAGAAGAGCAGTGGGCCTTCTGGAAATACAATGGATATATCGTGATCAAGCAGGCAGTGCCAAGGGAACAAGCTTTGGCCACAGCGGACTTCTTATGGGAGTTTGAGGAGAAGAAAGCAGATGATCCCTCCACTTGGTACACTGCGCCAAGAGCAGAGATGAAAATGAAGGAATTAGCTGGCACTGGAATGGTGGAAGTGTATAATAACCAGCATCTTTGGAACAACCGCCAAATGCAAAAGGTGTATGATGTATTTGTCGACATCTGGGGAACAGAAAAATTGTGGGTAACCATTGACCGCGCTAACCTCAATTTCCCCATGCGGCCCGGCCACGAATATAAAGCCTTTATCCACTGGGATTACGACCCGGAGACCAAGCCTCAAAATGTGCAGGGGGTGCTAGCATTATCCGATCAAACCGACGAAAACATGGGCGGCTTCCAATGCATCCCAGAACTCTTCCGCACCTATGACACTTGGAAACTCACCCAACCTGAAGATAGAAACCGATTCCAACCAGATACTACCGGATTTGAAAACCATATCCACAAGGTGAGTATGGAAGCAGGTGACCTGCTCGTCTTCAATAGCTGTCAGCCCCATGGCATCCGCGCTAACCGATCTGATGACAAAGTGAGAATCGCCCAGTACATCTCCATGATGCCGGCGGAGGAAACCAACGATGCCCTCCGCGAATGGCGGATCAATTCTTGGAAAAACCGCATCGCCCCAGAAGGCTATGCTTTCCCAGGAGATCCTCGAAACTGGGAGCAGACTAAGTACGATACCGCCAAATTAACTGCCCTTGGGGAGAAACTGCTAGGTCTCAATAAGTGGTAAAGTATTCTCCTTTATAACATAAATTGCCGCTGGATGTCGAGGAGTCGGCATCCAGCAATCCCATAAGTAGCCCTTGAATACCCAATGAAACAAACACAAACTGCCAACCATTCAAACCGCATAAAACATCATGTTAGAGCACTTAGGGTTACTGGATATAGGAATCATTCTTGTCTACTTTGGAATTATTTTATGGATCGCTAAATGGGCGGCCGGGAGCAAGTCGGAGTCAGGGGCTTCGGTTGATTATTTCCTAGCGGGAAAAAGCCAGGGCTGGTTGGTTGTGGGTGCCTCCTTATTCGCCTCCAACATCGGATCCGAGATTATTCTGGGGGTATCGGGCGCAGGAGCTAGGGGCAATATGCCCATGGCCAATTTTGAAATCTTAGCCTCCCTTGTTTTGATCCTTTTGGGCTGGGTATTCGTTCCTTTCTATTTGCGTACAGGCGTATATACCATGCCGGAATTCCTGGAAAAACGCTACTCCAAAGCCTGTCGAAACTATCTATCTATTGTCTCCATCTTAGCCTATGTAATCACGAAGATCTCCCTCATTATCTTCGCCGGAGCCTTAGTATTTGAGACCATCGGTATTCCCTTTTGGACTGGAGCGATCATCACCGTCATTGCGACTGGATTTTATACCGTTTTAGGTGGCTTGAAAGCAGTGATCTATACGGATATGGTCCAGGCCTTTATTTTACTGCTGGGAACCCTAGCCGTCACATTTTTTGGTTTGTATCAATTAGGTGGATGGAATGAGATGGTCGATACCTTGACGGTAGCCGCGCAAGAAAGTGGGAATCCTCCGGTAGATAGATTCTTCAACCTCTGGCGCCCTATGTCAGACACAGAATATCCTTGGACAGGGATGTTATTTGGTGCGCCGATCCTAGGCGTATGGTATTGGTGTACGGATCAGTATATCGTCCAACGTACCTTATCCGCTAAAGATGTCTCAAATGCAAGAAAGGGGGCGCTATTTGCTGGCTACCTCAAACTGCTTCCCGTATTTATTTTCTTTATTCCTGGCGTGATTGCTTACGCCTTGATGCAAAAAGGCGTGATTAGTTTTTCGATGGACAATGCGGATCAAGCGCTTCCTACCATGATCACTACTTTTCTTCCGGTGGGAATAAAAGGCTTGGCCATTGCGGGGCTACTGGCAGCACTGATGAGTTCCTTATCTTCTGCCTTCAATTCTAGTTCTACTCTGCTGACCATCGACTTCTATCAACAAATGCGGCCAAAGGCTTCGGAAAAGGATTTAGTCCGATTTGGTCAATTGGCCACGATAGTATTGGTGATTATAAGCCTCGGATGGATTCCCTTTATGAAAGCGCTCATGGGAGGTGGAATATTTCATTACTTACAGAGCGTACAGGCTTACATCTCTCCGCCTATTGCAGCTGTCTTTTTATTTGGACTTTTGTACAAATGGATCAATGCGCGGGGAGCGATTGTGGCTTTATGGTCAGGCTTCATTATCGGGCTCATCCGTCTGGTGACCGAGTTTATGAGCAATGAGGGAAGTTTAGCAGTAAGGGAAGGGACTTTTCTAAGTGCTTTCTTAGGCATCAACTTTCTACACTTTGCCTTGTTTCTTTTCATCCTTTGTGCGGCTATCTTGATGCTGGTGAGTAAATTTAGCAGCCCGCAAGCGGATAAAGACCTATCCATGGTGACCTTCCAAGAGCGGGCAGGCGCGGCCACTTGGCGATGGAGTACAGATGCTGTACTTACCGTGGTATTGATTGGTTTGGTCTTGTTACTCTGGTTAATTTTTAGCCCTTGGGGAATTGCCTAAATTGGAAATATGAATCTTCAACTAAAAGGAAAAACAGCCTTTATCTCAGGCTCCACAGCAGGTATTGGATTCGCTACAGCTCGTAGCCTGCTCCAGGAAGGAGCGCGGGTGATCATCAATGGTCGCTCAGCCGATGGAGTACAAGCAGCTCTGGAAAAGCTACAGCAGGAGTTTGATGTGGAAAGCCTCGGCGGAATAGCGGCCGACCTGGGGAAGCCGGAAGAAACGCAACAGCTTTTTGCCGACCTACCAACAATAGATATCCTGATCAATAATGTAGGCATCTATAAGTCAAGCTCTTTCTTCGAAATGAAGGATGAAGATTGGTATCGGCAGTTTGAGGTGAATGTCATGAGTGCAGTTAGACTCTCTCGGCATTATCTGCCGGGGATGTTGGAGCGCAACTGGGGACGTATACTTTTTATTTCCAGCGAATGCGCCACCTTGGTACCGGCCGATCTAATCGCCTACAGCATGACTAAGACGGCCTTGCTATCTATTTCTCGCGGTTTGGCCCAGCTTACCAAGGGTACAGCCGTCACCGTTAATACCGTAGCACCGGGGTCTACTTTATCCGAAGGAGCGGAACAATTCTTGGCAGATGCAGCGGCGAAAGAGGGGAAAGCGGTCGAAGCAGTTGAAGCCGCCTTTTTTGCGGAAGTACGTACTTCCTCCTTACTACAACGCTTTGCGACCGTGGATGAGGTCGCACATACGATCACTTATCTTGCTAGTCCATTGGCTGCCGCTACGAATGGAGCAACGATCAAAGTGGATGGCGGGAGTATGGGCGGAATTCTTTAGTCGTTTTCTGCTTTGAAGATATCCCATTCCTCAACGATTTGTCGATTTCTGATCGCTAGGATTTTACCGAACTGCAAGAAGACAAACTCGCTTTGTTTCGGGCGGAGAAAGACGAAGTCATCTACGGCTAGCTCACTCCCTTCTGGCGCATTGACCATGGACTGATTCGTAGATTCCCCAAAGAGCTGATTGGCTTTTAAGCCAAAGGGGTAATGGTAATCAGCTTTCCAATACCCGCCGTAAATGAAGAAAGATTGTTTGTTACTTCGATCCAGGGCATTCAAGACTCCTTTATACCGCTCAATAGCGGGGATAGTCGTACCCTCCAGTTTCTTAAGTACCGGGGTAGCGATATAGCTGGCGGGACAATAGCCCGCCAAACTTGGAATATCAAAAGAGCTCGGTTTGACCAGACAAGAGCCCGCCGACCAATCATTTAAGGGAGACAAAGGTGATTGATGGAGGGCAATCGTCGGGCTACCAGCCCCATTCAACGTCAATTGATCATGCCATAGGCCAGGGAACTTATCTTTCAAGAACCCAAGGTAGCCTCGATAAGCCGCACACATCATTTCGAAAGCCTTTTCCTTTGACCGCAAGATTTTGGGCAACTTGACCACATGGGGATCGTAGCCCATCAAGCCGCTTAATGTCAATGTATCTTGGTTTTGTGCTAAAAAAGCTAGGGCCGATTCAAAGGAAGTTAAATCCGCAAAGCCACCACGATGCAAGCCAACGTCAATTTCCAGATTCACCTTTAGCTTCCAGCCTTTAGTCTTTGCGAGGGCGTGATATTGCGCTAAGCGAT
>JAHQWA010000549.1 GCA_019634045.1 Saprospiraceae bacterium | reverse complement strand
TTGAAGGCTTCTCCTCTGGCGCCAGTCCCACGATTGTCCACACAAGCCACGATATAGCCTTGTTGCGCCAGCATTTGGAACCACCAGTAGTTTTGACCTCGCCAGTTATCTACTACTTGCTGGCTACCAGGTCCGCCATAGAGGTACATGAAGACCGGATACTTCTTATTCGGATCAAAATTTCGGGGTTTGATCATGTAACCATTTAGGTCTACTTTATCCTTGGTGGTAAAGCTAAAGAACTCCGCAGGCTGGATATCATAGGACTTCATGTTGCTCTTCAAATAACTATTATCCTCAATGGTACGCACCTGCTTTCCGGAACGATCATATACCACATATGTACTGGGACTATTGATAGTCGCATGCGTCAATACATAATAGTCAAAAGTGCTACTGTACTGAGCCTTGTTCCAGCCCTCTGCAGCTGTAAGTTGCTCATCATTTTTACCATCCAAATCGACCACATACTCATGTCGGCGCATTGGGACATCCTTGGCTGCTTGGTAAAATACTTTACCATTTTTCTCATCTACTCCATGAAAATCCGTCATATCCCACTTCCCTTTGGTCAATTGTTTCACCATCTTGCCCTTCATGTCATAGAGATAGATATGGTGATAGCCATCCATCTCGCTGGTCCAAACAAAATGCTCCTTATCCTTTAGGAAATGTAGATCATCCAAAACTGACTCTTCGATATAGTATTTATTGGTTTCCTCAAAGAGGGTTTTAGTTTTTCCAGTGGAGGCCTCCGCCAACAGCAATTCCACTTTACTTTGATGGCGATTCATTCTAATCACGCAAAGCTGATCTTGCTGGCCAGTCCAACGAATTCTAGGGATGTAGTGTTCTGTATCCACATGTGTATCTGCCTTTACCGTTTTTCCATTAGCCAGATCATGGATATGAACACTTACCTTCGCATTATCTTCTCCCACCTTAGGGTACTTAAAGGTCTCATACTCCGGGTAAGCCCCATTTCGATAATGTGTCATGGTAAACTCTTTCACCTCACTTTCATCAAAGCGCATAAAGGCGAGGAACCTGCCATCTGGCGACCATTGAAAGCCCACTGCAATGCCGAACTCCTCTTCGTACACCCAATCGGTAGCCCCATTAATAATGGCATTCTTTGCTCCATCTTCCGTTAGCTGTGTGATCTTCCCCGTAGCCAGATCTTTATAGTGTAGATTATTACCGTAGACAAAAGCTACTTTATTCGCAGTCGGGTTGAAGGTGGCGTATCGAATCTTGTCTTCAGGATATACCGCATCGAAAGTCTTGGCCTTCCGATCATACACGAAGAACTTGGCCTTTTTGGAGCGGCGATAGATTCGTTCCGATTGAGAACTGATCATGATTTTCGACTCATCCGCACTAAACGTATAATCACTCACTCCTTGAAATGCCTCTGACTCTACCTCACTTGCATTAAATAAAGTCGCGGTCAGCTGCCCGGTGGTAAAATCATATTGATTAATCCGACCTCGCTCCAATCGCGTATAATGCTTACCGTCATTCATAAAGTTAAAGCCGGGCACCGAGTTGGCCATGAAGGAGTAATTCTGCCAAATATCTTCTAATGTGATATCGGGCTGTGCTATACTAAATTGGCAAAGACATAGGAATGAGATTCCAGCAACAAAAAGACGATTCATAAGCTTTTCTTTAAGTAGAGAATGGTGGTTTTTCTTGTGCTAAGCTTGGTCCACAATCCACTATTAAGATCCTGTTTAAAATTACATCAATCGGCTATGAGCGGCAAATGTTCTCCTGAACTTCGTTAAGAAGCCTCGCCGCCGGACAGGCGCAATCATGAAAATTTAAACATAATCTAAGTCAATTTTCAAACGTATAATTCAAACGTCGCCTAATATCGGACTATTTTGTAGGAATAGAATAACCGCAAGCTCAATTCGGGCGAAAACTAGCAGGATATTGCTTTTTAGGATTTGCTCAACTCTGTTAAGCGATGCTGAATGGCGCGCAGTTTCTCTCGGCGAAGAATTACTTTGGGTTCTACGGCCCTTTCCTTGCAGTCCGTGATTGGACATCGCTCACAGGTGGTGTGAACCTGCTTATGAGAAATAGCTGGATCGTCTAGGAAAGCAATCTTGTCTTTTAGGTCCGGTGATACCACAATCCCCAAGGTTACGCTCACATTGTGATTCGGATTGGGATAGGTAGGACGGGCTATAGTAAAGCAAAGGTATTCATCCTCAGTACCAATGTAGCTTGAACGTTGGGCAGCCACCAGGTGAGAAATCTGGGCTCCCCCCTTTTGCTGTGCTCTAAGGTCCATCAACAAAGAAGTAGATACCCACCGCCGGCAATAGTGCTCTGACAAGCCATTGCTATGTGGCTGATGGCGCGAATCCAAATGCAGTTCTTTATCTATCTCGTAGATATCCTGGATGATATCATGGCGAAACCGCAGGAAGAAAATTTTAGTTAAACCGAAAAATTCAGGCAGGACATTGGTTAATCGCTGATAGAACATCTCCGGCGTAGCCTGGTATTGCTGCATAATCCCCAGAAAGGCATTTGGATCCCATTCCTTCTTAGCAAAGAAGGATTTTATATTAGCGACAAAGCCCTCCAAAGGCATGTGTAAGGCTGCTGAGAAATAGGTAGCTCGCGAATGATTCAACACTTCTTCAAAAACCCGGCTTCGCAATAGAGACGAAGTATTGGCACGCTCTTTCAATTCCAGGTAGTTGAACCCAAGTTCCTTTCCAAACTGAAAGGAGCGTTGCATTTCGGAAAGATTTTTGTTGAGTAACAATTCTTTCTTTCCAGGCACAAAAACAGCTCTGAGGTTTCTCATTTCCGGAAAGCCCTCCAAGCCATTTTCTACCACCCGATACCCGAACCGGTCTTCCAATAATCGCTGCAAAACATTAGCGGAGAAGGGACGCTCCTTGGGAATATCGTACAAAGAGGTGCAGTGTGTTACTGCATCCTCTATTTCTTGAAAATAATTGTTGTGTAATTCAAGGAAGGAACGCAAAGCGCCAAAATAGAAGTTCTCCTCTTTAAGGGCATAGTTGCGCGATAGCTCCAGCAGTGTGGAAATAAAAGCGCCGACTTTGGCCGGAGCATTAGCAATGATCTCCACCACTTTGGCCAATTCAATACCAAAGAGGTCTAATGGAAGTTCATTCAAGAAATTTGATTTGAGCAACTCACTGACCGGAGCTAAGCTTTTGTCCAGATCCTGCGATGTCAACTCCTCAAAAGTCACTCCTAGAACATTTGCTAAAGATTCGATCTTATCTTCCTTCGGGAACTTCTTCCCCTTTTCAATCTCATTCAGATAAGAAACGGACATATTCGCTTCCTTGGCCAAATCCGAGAAAGATAAACCCTTTCCTTGTCGGAGCTGTTTGACCTTTAGGCCGAATATGATCTTTGCATTTTGTGATTTAGTGCCCATAGAACGGCAAATTTACAGGATTCAGCGAATATTCGCACTATGCCTCTCATAATATTGTGTCGGCTACCCTTTGGTGCCCCATTCGGTTTCACCAAACTCTTTTCAATTTTGAATGGTAATAAGCACATGAAAAAACATTGGCGATTAATCACCGTATTCTTGAGTCTTTGGCTCATAAGCCTACTGAATATGTCTGCACAATCTTACATCTCTATCCAAGACGGTAAATTCTATCGCAATGGTTCTCCTCACTACTTTCTGGGTACCAATTTTTGGTATGGCATGAACCTGGCCTCGAAAGGAGAAGGGGGAGATCGAGAAAGACTGGTAGCAGAACTAAACCATTTACAAGCCTTAGGCATTACCAACCTCAGAATCGTAGCCGGTAGCGAAGGGCCCGACACCGCCCCTTGGCGCATGAAACCAACACTGCAATACGGTCCTGGGCAATACAATGAAGAGCTATGGGATGGCCTTGACTTTTTACTTCATGAGATGGGCAAACGCGACATGACCGCAGTCGTTTGCCTAAACAATTTCTACCCTTGGTCTGGAGGCTTTACACAATACTACACCTGGGCAAAACCGCAGGATATTCCCTACCCTCCCCCTGCTGAGGATGGCAGTTGGTTTGGTTATATGACTTTTGCCACTCGTTTTTATAAAACCCCAAAAGCTACGGCCCTTTATGAGCATCACATTCGTAAAGTTATTGAGCGGGTGAATTGCTACAATGACAAGATGTACCGGGATGATCCTACCATTATGAGCTGGGAGCTAGCCAATGAACCTAGAGGAATGCTCCGATTCCGTTCCTACCGAAAATGGGTCAAAAAAACAGCTCGACTCATCAAGTCACTAGACCCTAATCATCTGGTCACCATTGGAAGCGAGGGCAATACCTCCACTCCTACCGGCAATCATTTTACGAAGGATCATAGCTATGCAGATATCGACTACACGACGGTACACATCTGGATACAAAATTGGCAATGGTATGATCCCAAAAAACCGGAAGAGTCCTACCCAAAAGCCCTGGAGAAAGCCCAGCGATACCTGGAACGACACCTAATCCTCAGTAAGAAGATCGGGAAACCGATGATCTTTGAGGAATTTGGCATCGCTCGGGATGGCGATAGTCACGAAGTAAGTTCTTCTACCAATTGGCGAGACAAGTATTATCGCACACTTTTTGAATGGGTGTACCAACAGGCGAAAGCGGGGGAGTCAATCGCAGGTTGCAACTTCTGGGCCTGGGGCGGGCAAGGGCGCCCCAGGAAGGCTCGGACCATTTGGAAAGCGGGGGATGACTTCATTGGGGATCCGCCACATGAACACCAGGGTTGGTATTCAGTCTATAATACAGATGCCTCCACCCTTTCCGTTTTAGCGGAATATGGCCGAAAATTCTCCCAACTAAACAAAGGAAAAGACTAGAAGCCATTACTCTTGTTTGGTACAATCAAGAACTCAATTCGCTTTTGGCCGTCGTTGCTTTTTTATGTCATTTTTTGACTGCTCGCGAGAATTGTCAAAGAAGGTTTTATTTTCGCATGGAATAATGATCACTCGATGCAGAAATTAAAAGAATTATACCAGAATAGGCAAAATGATTTTCAAGAAACGGGAGCAGCGCTTCGAGCGAGGTATGGAAAATTCTCATTTGTCCGACTCTTGGTATTTGTGATAGGAATAGCCCTTACGATCTACCTGGGCAGTATCGCCTGGTATTGGGCCGTACTTTTCTTCTTCGTATTCGTTGCTATCTTTTATCAGTTTATGAAATGGCATCAGCGCATTTCAGAATCCGCACAACACAATGAAGAGCTCGCAAGAATCAATGGCCTTGAACTAAGCGCCCTGGGACATGATTTCTCGCATTTCGATCCCGGAGCCAAGTACCTGGAAATGGAACACCCTTATGCCCTGGATCTAGATCTATTCGGGGAGCATTCTCTTTTTCAATACATCAACCGCACCAGTACCGAACTAGGCCGGCAACGCTTGGCGGAATATCTCACCAATCCAAGCACTACCGAGCTCATCCAAGCACGTCAAACAGCCGTACAAGAGTTGGCAAGCAAGATAGATTGGCGTCAGCACTTTCAAGCTCATGGCAGGGAGACAGAGGACCACCCAACCCACCTACAAGCTTTACTCTCCTGGTTGCGTGATCCTGCCTTTGTAAAGGATAACACCTGGTTGAAAATTGCCCTTTATGCCGCGCCTATTTGGTTTACTGCAGCTGTTTTGCTTTGGCTCTTCTATTGGCCTTGGCAATACTTCCTCTTGATGCTGATTCCTCCAGCAATCATTCTGCAACGAACGGTGCAACGTGTCAACGAAACCCACCGTCGGACGGCTCATGCTGAGCATATGTTAACCAACTATGCCCGACTCATTAAACAAGTGGAAGAGGGTGATTTCGACGCTCCCCTACTCAAAAAACTGCAAGCCACCTTTATCCAAGAAGATAATAGTGCTTCTAAAAACATAAATCGACTCTCCTATCTTATCAGTCAATTAAATGTGCGTTTCAATGCTTTTGCGGTTTTGCTAAATATTGGCGGGCTTTGGGACCTGCATTGGGTTTATCGGTTAGAAAAGTGGAGAGCCGTCCAGAAAGAGGTCTTACCAGAATGGTTTGCTGCCTTACAAGAATTTGAAGTTTTATCTAGCTTCGGTAATTTGGCCCATAATCATCCGCATTGGCATTATCCCTCCATTAGCACGACTCGAGAAATAGAAGCAATAGGTATTGGTCACCCCTTGATTCCAAGAGATCAAGTAGTCACTAATGACATTAGCATGCCCATCCAAGGGCATATCAAGTTGATTACTGGTTCAAATATGGCAGGAAAGAGTACTTTTCTCCGAACACTCGGGATCAATCTAGTGTTAGGGCTTTCGGGCAGTGCTGTTTGTGCGACTGACCTGCGGCTTCCGCAATTGCAAGTATATACTAGTATGCGAACTCAAGATGCACTCCATGAAAGTACCTCCTCTTTCTATGCCGAACTGAAGCGATTAAAAGTAATCATTGAAGCGGTGGAAGCAGCAGCAAAGGGGATTGCCCAGGAACGTCCTATCTTCTTTCTATTGGACGAAATCCTAAAAGGCACCAATTCTGTTGACCGACATACAGGGGCAAAGGCTTTGATCCACCAGCTGATAGAATTCAAGGGAGGAGGGCTTATTGCCACGCACGACCTGGAACTGGGAGCACTAGAGGCTAAAGCAGAGGGAGCGATCGAAAACCTCCGAATAGAGGTAGAGATCCAGGATGGAGAATTGCATTTCGATTACAAACTCAAGAAAGGGGTGAGTCAAAGTTTTAATGCCACACTGTTGATGCAGCAGATGGGCATCCGCGTTAAAATTCGAGAAAGCTAGTCAAAACTCACTGGGTGAGTTCATAAATCATATCAATAATGATCTACTACAAAACAAACGCAAATTGGTTTGGAGACTTGGGGCAGTTAGCCAAAAGTTGGACCATGGTTCGAATTGTCAGGAGCGTAGTCGGCATCGGGGTTTACACGACGGCCATTTGCTTCGGGGTTTGGGGGTTCAACTTGCAAGAATCCATCCACATGAATACAAGTGTCTTTTCACTCTTAGGGGTTATACTAAGTATCTTCTTGGTTTTTCGAACCAACTCTGCCTACGATCGATGGTGGGAAGGACGGAAGCAGTGGGGAGCTTTAGTTAACCACACGCGAAACATGGCCATTTATGTCAATACCATGTTTCCGAAAGAAAATCAGGATGTCCGCCGCTATTTTGCCAAGCATATCTCTAATTTCTGTTTGGCCTTAGTGGAGCACTTAAGAGATGGAACAAAGCTTGATAAATTGATCTACCTCACAGATGAAGATAGAGCCGAGTATGGAGAAAAAGGACATGTGCCCAATCACATTTCCATGCAGATCTTTGATAGAATGGCCGAGGGGCACCGAAAAGGTGAATTGAATGAAGGAGATTACATTAACATCAAAGCACAGCATCAAGCCCTTCTAGACATATTAGGCGCTTGCGAACGAATTAAGAAAACTCCGATCCCGTTTTCTTATGCCGTATACCTCAAAATCTTCATCACGGCCTATGGGCTGATGCTCCCTTTCGCGCTCATCACGACCTTTTCTTTTGGTACGATTCCTTTAGTGATGTTCATCTTCTTTGCCCTGCTGGGGGTAGAACTTCTGGGGGAGGAAATTGAAGACCCTTTCGGCTTGGATTGCAATGATCTTCCTACTGGAGATATTGCGCACACGATCAAGACGAATGTGTTTGAAATCCTCGAAGACCGCAAAGGACAGGCCATCAAACACGAGTTGTACGAAAAATTCTTTTAGTTCAGACCAGATACGGGAGATATTTTCGAGAGATACATTGGCGATACAAATTACATTGCATATTTTTGTAATATATAAAGGAGCAAAATCATGCTCTGTAATTTTATCGTTAACTAAGCTTTTACCACTTCGCAACCCTTCAGCGATTGGTAAGGGTATGCCCAAAAACAGTTTCTCATGTTTCCCCTCAACAGAGAACTTATCTCTCTTGCCATCCTCTTTCTAATTGCCCTTTTGATCAGTACCCTTATCCCACATCTTGTGGGGGGTACCAATGGTCATCTGGAACTATCTTTCTCTCACGCGGCTATCAATATATCGCCGCTGCTATTGAGTCCCATTATCTACATTCCCTTGGTCTATGTAGTTTACCTGATCAAAGAATGGAATCATGGCTACGGGAGAGGTCGCCCGCGGAAAACCTTGTTGGTTTTTAATACGATCATAGCCATTGGTCTGGCAGGCATGCTGGTGTTTTCTAAGGTTCTAGGATTTCTGATGGATTCCCTCACGACCAGTAATCCAGAATTAGAATTGCCGAAAATTGTAGCGGCCATGGCTTGGAATTTTCCAACTGCCCTAGTGATCATCTTGCTCGGTCTTTCCCTAGCAACCGTCGTTCTTTTAAACGTTCTACCCCTAAAGAAAAGCTAGGGTAGATCCTCTTTGGCTGCGAAAAGAAGTGTAGATTTAGGGGCAAGGCCTGCTTGGGCCGCTAGTACCTCTTTGTCAATAAGTAAATAATCGTAGCATGGAAAAGGCCGGAAGCTCTTCTAGTCCCTTGGATGATTTATTTGAGATAGAACCTGAGCTTCAGGCCTACAACCAGAAGAACGATATTTTCAATCGGGCAATGTGGGATGAAAGTATTGATCCGAAAGACTTCTTTGTCAGTTATGACATAACCAACTACAAACCGAAGAAGGCCAAAGGTTTCAATCATTGGGATTTTGCCTTACGGAATGCGAGTTGGCATTTGACGGATGTAGTCGGAGAAATGAAGTTGGAATCAGAAGGGCGTGTAGAAGGATTTACGGACTATTATTCCATTCAAACACCGGGCCCTCCTGAAAGGGCCAACTTGCCAGAGACAAAACTAACCACTCAACGTATCAAGCAGGTAGCAAAGTTTTTGGGAGCTGGGTCCGTCGGTGTTTGCGCCATTGATCGACGCTGGGTGTATAGTCATCAATTCAATAGAAAATCGGGAGAAGCGCAAGAGCTGGATTTCCCTGCCGAGCTACAATATGCGATCGTGCTAATCCTTCCGATGGATTACCAGTTGGGAAAAACTTTCCCTTCTGCCCTAAGCGGAGCTACAACCGGGATGGGCTATGCAACCAGCCTAAACTGCGCCAACATGCTAGCCCAGTTCATTACTAACCTGGGCTACGAAGCAATTGCTTCCCTCAATGATACCGCGCTCAGTATCCCGATGGCCATTGAGGCTGGACTGGGAGAATATGGCCGTCATGGCTTGCTCATCACCCCCGAATTTGGGCCGAATGTGAGAATTGCGAAGGTGTTCACCGATCTTCCGCTAGAAGTAGATCAGTTCAAAGAATTTGGCGTAAAAGCCTTTTGTGAAATTTGCAGAAAATGTGCCAAGGCCTGTCCTCCCAGGGCTATTTCCAAGGAAGCCCCTTCTTCCACTCCTCCCAACTTTTCCAGTTTTTCTGGCATCAAAAAGTGGACGGTCAATGCCGAAAAATGCTTTAAGTTTTGGGTTAAAATGAATACGGATTGCGCCATCTGCATCCGGGTTTGTCCCTACAATAAAGATTATAGCAAATGGTGGAATCGACTGGGTATTAAATTAGCCAGTTCTCCACTGCGGCGGATCATGCTATGGCTAGACAACAAACTAGGTTTTGGAAAACGAATGAAGCCGGCTGACTGGTGGGAAAATAAATCAGGTTCAGCCTAGTTTCCCTCAGACTGAACCTGAAATAGTCCATTAACTACTTTTCTTATAGAATTTATTGTCCTTCAAGGGTAGGCTGCGAATTCGCTCCCCCGTGGCCGCAAAAATGGCATTGCACAAAGCAGCACTGATTAGCGGCAGAGTCATTTCTCCAAGCCCTTCAGGGCGCTCCGTACTTTTGATAATTTGAATATCAATTTTCGGTGCCTCCTGATAGCGTAGTAAGGGATAGGTATCAAAATTATCTTGCTGCGTTCTTCCTTCCTGGATCTTTACTCCACCATATAGCGCAGCACTCAAGCCATCTATGATCCCACCTTCCAGCTGGGCTAAAGCACCAGACTTATTAATCAAGATACCACAGTCCACCACCGCGTATACTTGCTTTACGATAGGCCAGTTCTTCTCATCCATCTGGATTTCTACCACCTGGGCCACGTAGGCACCAAACATAAAGTGGGCAGCAAATCCCCTATGTCTAAAACGCGTAGGTGGAGCCCACCATCCCCCCCAATCAGCAGCCTCTTCGATGACTCTTCGCAATCGCTTAGTGGAATAATTTGGGCCACCATGGTCCGCATAAGGCATGGTCTTATCTTCCTTCCCTAATACCTCCAGGCGGAATTTAACTGGATCCTTCTCGGCAGCATGAGCCATTTCATCTAAGAAGCTCTGGTCGATGAAGCACGTGGCATTATGCCCCGGAGCACGCCAGGCACCAGTCGGAATAGTTGTGGCCACAGGACTGTACTCCATCTTGAAATTAGGAACAAATCCCGCGGGGAAACCGTCAGGGAAAACCTCGGTAGTATGAGGGGATTCATCCGCTCCTCGATACAAGTAGCGAGAGGTCGTAGCAGCATTAAGATGCCAAGCCGCTAGTTTTCCATTCTCATCTAAGGCCCCTTTGAATTTGTACATACCTGCAGGGCGATAAAAATCGTGATGAATATCATCTTCTCGCGTCCAGACTACTTGGATCGGTTTTTTCAATTGTTGGGATAAGACGATAGCCTCGGCAGCGTAGTCCCCACCTAAGCGACGGCCGAAGCCTCCTCCATTTCTATTCTGATCTAAGGTGATCTTCTCTACCGGTATGCCGGTAATCCTGGAAGCTAGTCCAGGAATCCCTCCTGGCACTTGGGTAGATCCGCATAAGTAGATACTATCTTCCTTTACATCAGCGAAGTAATTCTGAGGCTCTAGCGTAGCATGGTACAAGAAAGGAACCTCATAAGTGGCTTCCAAGACCGTGGGAGCGCTTTCAAATACAGCTTCGACATCGCCATCATTCCGTAGCTCAAGCTCCCCTTTTTGGCTGGTCAATTTTTCCAATTCCGAACGAATCCGGCGATTGCTTTCGTCTTCTCCCTCTTCCACCTTCCACTTGATCGTCAATAGAGAACGGCCCTTTATCGCCGACCAAGTATTCTTAGCTACCACCGCAATACTCGATCGGTTGAGCATTTTGCTAGTAGCGCCCTTTACCTCGACTACTTCAACTACTCCGGGCACTTGCAGCGCAGCGGTCGCATCAAAGCTTTCCACTACCCCACCAAAGACCGGGCTGCGCTGTAGGACGGCTATCAATGCTCCAGAAGGTCGAGAATCCAACCCAAATATAGGTTTACCAGTCACTAAGGCTAAATTGTCTACCCCCGGGATCGACTTACCTAAGATTTTATAGTCGGCTGGAGATTTTAACTGAACATCTTCAGGGACCTCTAATTTCGCCGCAGCGGAAACTAAATCACCATAGGCCAAGCCTTTTTTCTTACCCTTTCGGTAAACTACTCCTTCGCTAGCATAGCAATCAGCTGGTGACACCTTCCACTCCGCAGCAGCAGCTTGGATCAGCATCGCCTTAGCCGTTGCTCCGGCATTTCGTAGGGCATCCCAATTTGTCTTTACAGACATACTTCCGCCAGCGAACTGCGCCCCCATTCTTCTATCTGCCCCAGCTTGTACCACCTCTATTTTCTCCCAATCTACCTCCAACTCCTCAGCAATAATCATAGGCAGAGAAGTTTTCACGCCTTGGCCAATTTCGGGATTTTTCGCCATGATTTGAATTAGGCCATCAGGGCTGATTTTTAGATAAGCATTTAGCTCAATGGTTTCCGCTAGTTGCTCTTTTGTGTTTTTGCCAGGCAAATGAAAAGCTAATAAGAGGCCTGCGCTTGACAACCCTCCAATCTTGATGAATTTTCTCCTATTTATATGCGTAGTCATAAGTTTTTACTTTGAAGTTGTTTAAGAATGTTTTTTTGAAGCGAAATTTGAAGGAACAAGGTTCTGGGAACTGGTTTTTTCTTCAGCACCTGTCGGGCCGCTAGGCGGGATAGCAGCGCTACGGTGGAGAAAAAAGCCATTTTCAGGTTCTTTTTCCCTTGAATTGCAGCCAATTAATCATTTTTAAACACCTTCTTTTAAATAATAATGAAATCACAAGCAGGCTACTTCGACAACTGAATGGCCCGATCAACTGCTTTCCTGATCCGTGGGTAGGTACCGCAACGGCATAAGTTGCCGGACATCACTGATGCAATCTCACTTTCATTTGGATTCGGATTGTTAGCCAACATGGCCGAAGCCGTCATAATTTGGCCTGCTTGGCAATAGCCACACTGAGGTACATCTACTTCCATCCATGCTTGTTGAACGGGATGTGAACCATCCTCCGACAAACCTTCTATGGTTGTAATTTGCGCGCCAGCCGTTGCGGAGACCGGCAATACACAGGACCGGATGGCGGCACCATTCAGGTGAACCGTGCAGGCACCACAAAGGGCCTTTCCGCAACCAAACTTGGTTCCCTTCATCTCAAGTTCATCGCGCAACACCCAAAGCAAGGGCATTTCCGGATCAACGTCAACTTCTCGCTGTTTCCCATTAATATTCAAAGTAAATCTAGCCATGGTGATGATTTAAGTGAAATAAAAAGACAGAGGCAAACTAGAGCTTGCCTTCTTGTTACGTAGTAAAAAGAGGAGAGTTGAGCGTACCCTAATAGTCCTGATCGGATTTCTCCTTATACATGCTTACGAAAGATAAGAGATAATTGCTTGTCATGCCTTCCTAATTTGCGAATTAGGAATACTACTTTGGAATAAGGAAGCGTGCTTTAGGCTATTGAGTACTGTTTTCTGTATTGAGCCGGGGTCATCTGATTGCTTTTTTTGAAGCTAGCATAAAAAGCAGATATCGATTGGAAGCCACATTCATAAGCTACAGCTTCAATGCTTAGGTGTTGAAAATCGGGATTTCCTAGCATTTCTGAAGCTGCATTTATCCGATAGGCATTTAACAACTCCGGAAAAGTCTTCTGGAAATAAGCATTAACGGCCTTAGACACTTGATGGCTTGGCGTGTTGAGATGCTTGGCCAATTTGCTAATGCTAAGCTGAGGGTCCTGAAATCGTTTCTGCACTTCCATTTCTTCCAAGATACGCGCACCTAAATCTTCAAAAACCTGGTTTATCGTGCCCCCATTCCCGATATCAAACTGATGATCCAATATTTTGCTCTGCCGCATCATCCAAAAAGACAAGCTATACAAGACCAAGGTTGCAATAGCTGTTACTCCAATATAGGTTAGGGGGGTAGAAAAATAGAGTTGAAAAGTAAATGCACTCCAAATCGCCGTGACTCCACCAATTAACAGATAAATCCAAGTCCGCCAATTCCGAGCTTTTTCCAACTTATGCTGATGTTCGTAGATGAGGTACCCTACCGCGAGGAGATAGATCAAAATCTGATAGACCGCAAGCTCATACAATCCGCTTAGTTGCTCTACAAAAAAGACAGCAACCAACATAAAGGCAGACAAGGTAAAATGCAGGTAGTGTGGGAGTCGGATCTTAAAGTCCTGTTGAAACAGGGATCGCAAGTAAAGCCATAGAAAGGGACCAATCGCTGCCATTCCGATCAAACCTAAAGAAGGCCAGAAATCAGAGGCATTTGGAAAGGCTACAATAATAATAGATTTACAAATTCGAATGGCTAATGCCAAGAGGAGTAAAGCCAATAGGCGATTAGAAAGCGGTTTTTTAGAATCCGCTGTCCAGAAATAAACTGCTAAGAAAATACTGTGGCCCATCACCAGAGCACTCAGAGCAGAAAGGATTACAGCAAACTTCATAAGCGACAGTCGGTATGTATTCTATAACCTACAGGATTATATCAAACAAAGTTATACAAAATGTGTTGAGGGAAGGAGTCAAATATTGCCAATTTACTGCCTCTTTTTTTCAAGTGCTCCTTCCTCCATTTCGGTCGCATAAGAATACAAAAGCACCTTATATTTGCAATATGTTAAGCACCTTGATTGCTACTACAAGTGAAGAGGTATCTCAAGTAAGAGAACTACTGTGGGAATACGCTCGTATGCGGAATTTCGACCCTGCCATGGGAAACTATGAGGCAGAGTTTGCGGGGCTACCAGGAAAGTATGGTCCTCCGGGAGGCTGTTTGATATTGGCACAATGGGAAGCTAAAGCGGCAGGCTGTGTGGCCTTTAAAGCATTAGATAACTCCTATTGTGAGATGAAGCGCCTTTATGTATCTCCTAAATTTAGAGGGAAGCAGATCGGCAAAGCCCTAGTACAACACTTACTCAAAGAGGCTCAAAGACAATCCTACCGATACATGCGACTAGACTCGCACCCCTGGATGGCCAGTGCTCAAGGTATTTATCGCCATTTTGGCTTTGAACCCATCTCAGCCTATAACGATAACCCCACTCCTGGAATCCGGTTTTTCGAAAAATCTCTAGCCGAATAGTTCGCCGCTCGCTAAAATGGCTGCAGATCAGGTGCTAAGAAAACTTCCTTCGCCGCAGGATCTTTAAAAATATCCCAACTGTAGTGCTGCTTGATCAAGTCTTTTAGGTTAGTCTTAAGCCTTGGTGCTTTAGCAATAAAGGTTGGAAAATCAGCAGCTTTTACCTTGCCTATAAAATGAGCAACAGCCTCGACTGCGACGACCGTTACGGTACGATTAAACATGGTACCATCACCATGGGTCTGGTCGAAAACTTTGATCTGATCACACACATTGCTAATGGCCTGTTCCTTGCCATACTTTTGAATGTGGATCCATGCCAAGCGAAGATGTGCCTCATGAGAAAACAACTGAGGGGGTAAGGTCGTATCAGCAAATTGGTTTTCGAAATCCTGGTCCGACAGTGAAAGATGTGACATAGCCTATGTGATATTAAATGACTTAGAAGATGAACAAGGTCCATTTCATTCCTCAAATTCGAAAAGTGTTTTAACCGCAAGACGGCAAACAAAAGTTCCCCTACCTCCGCACTTCTTCTCCTAAATAGCTGTACATTCCCGCTCAAAGAAGATCCTAAGGTAAGATTATGGCAGGTATTTATATACATATCCCTTTTTGCAAGCAGGCTTGCCACTATTGCAATTTCCACTTTTCTACTTCCTTAAAGCAGAAGGAGCCATTGCTGCAGGCACTTTTGACAGAGATTGAACAACAAAAGGATTACCTGCAGGGTGAAGAGCTGGAAAGCATCTACCTGGGCGGAGGTACCCCCTCCCTCTTATCGGCCAAAGAACTGGGTTTACTTTTTGATCAAGTCCGTCGCTTTCACCCAATTGCGAATAAGGCTGAAATTACCTTGGAAGCCAATCCTGACGATTTAAGTCGAGAGAAGTTAAAAGCTTTGCAAGGGACAGCAGTCAACCGTCTAAGTATTGGCATTCAATCCTTCTTGGAAGAAGACTTGCGATTTATGAATCGCGCTCATTCGGCCGCTGAAGCTGAGGTTTGTATAGACCTCGCCTTGGAGTATGGTTTTACCGCTTTGACAGTCGATCTCATCTA
>JAHQWA010000548.1 GCA_019634045.1 Saprospiraceae bacterium | reverse complement strand
TTTGGTTGCGGATTTTACATCAGCACCTATCCTAATCCTGCCCAGGAGGAGCTGACGGTGGAATGGCAAGAGTTAGAAGGTGCAAGCAAAAATGGATCAAGCACCCAAATCCGCTTGATAGATCAAAAGGGCAGAGTACTGCAAAGACGAATCACTAAAGGGATCAAAGAAACCTTAGACATATCAAGCCTAGGGCATGGATTATATATCCTAGAATTAGAAAGAGATGGACGGTTACACCGGGAAAAAGTGATTATAAGCCAACGCTAAATGAAGGCAAAGTTCAGTCAATAACAGATCAGTGCTCAGAATATTTACTGAGCACTGACTTTTGTATTCGTATATTTTTCATGAAAAGATAAGCTATGAAATCCTTGTTTTTCTCCTTATTCCTTTGCTTAACGGCCTGTTGCTTAACCGCGCAAGATCAACCAACCAAATGGAGTGTCTCCATAGGTTTGGGGCTGGAAGCTCATGATGAGCGTTTATTTGATTTCCCTAATGCTGAGCGAATAATCCAGCAAGAGCAAGATGCCGGGACTCGATACTATTCTCTTTTCCTCAAGCGCAAACTACCCTTAGCCCAAGGGCTGAATGGTAGCATTGGCTTAGGATATACCCAGAAGGTGGCGACCTTTTCTCGGCCCTTTGATCATTGCTATTTCAGTAGTGGAGATTGCGCCTACGTACTGTTATACGTTGAGCGATTTACCCATCAAATGCTTCAAGTGCCTATCGATCTTAATTACTCCCTTTGGACGCAAAACTCATGGAATCTTGGCTTCAATCTTAATCTGCTCCCCGCTTTCAGCTGGCAACAGGCGATCGAAACGACAAATCAGGCTAATACCTTTGAAAAGAGCGAATTCCAGCCCTACACTTTGGAATTACATCTTGGACCAACCATAAAATGGAAGCGGATCAGTTTGCAGCTACAGTATCGGGTATTCCAATGGATACAGAAAGAAGATGCCTACCTCTATGGCTCGGATTTTAGATTGAACAATCCCGGGTATTTCGATCAGCGGAGCGAATCCTTCAACCCCAATAAATTTTGGATGCTGGTAGATTATAGTTTTTAGATGCCTTCTTTAAAAGGTGTATAGCGTAGCTACAAAGCCAATCAACGAGCCCGTACCTTTTCAAAAACTAGATCGGCTGCATTCAATTCGAGTTTAGAAAGAAATTCTTTGGGCCGAAGCTTCGTCAAACGTTTACATTCCTTGTTAAAGTGGGATTGGTCATAATAACCAAACGCCAATGCATCAATCAAGCGCGCTCCCGCTGATTCCTTGAGATGAATCGAAGATTTTCCAAAACGGATAATACTTAGCAGTTTCTTAGGTGTCATACCACAAACCCGATGGACTAGCCGCTCAAAGCTTTTCACGGTAAGGTGGTTTTGGGTGGCTAAATCCCCTACTTTTAGTTCCACATTTTCAGGGGAGAAGATAGCAGTCAGTATGTTGTCGATCCTTTGATCCACACTGCCTAAATCATTCGCCGCCAAAATCAACTGATCTAGCGTATCCGAAACGTCCTCAGCTTCTGAAAAATCCAAGTTTTTGATGCGCAAGAGCGCATCCTGCCCCAAGAAATCCGTTATGGGCATTTCCTTCCAATTATCGATGAAATTTGTGAAAGCCGGCAAGCCCAGTACGCTAGGTTTCAGCTTAATGTTAAAACACCTTAACTCTTCTTCAAAAAAATAGGTGAACCCGCCACTACTCAGCGGGAAAAATCCAGCCTGCCCGGCAGGTCTAAAGGCATTGTCGTCCGCATCAAGCATCTTGAACTCCCCTTCGAGAACGACCCAGCACTCACATGTTCCGCTGGGAATAGCCTTGACAAGAAATGGTCCACTACATTGGAAGAGTTGGTATTTTTCAACAAATCTCTTGATCAGTGGATTTTTGGACTGATATTCTCGAACGTACAATTTTGTCGATTTTTTACAATGAATCCTTCAGCTAGACGAATATGTTTGCCAAAAAAAGATGGCATTTACAAAGCACTCCCAATATACGTTGTTCTATCTCCTAATGGCATTATCTGCCTGCTCGAATAAGCATGTTGCCCCCCAAATGACAGTTAGGCCAAACCATCCTTGCCAATGTATTGACGCATTTGCTGAGCTGACTCAAAAGCTAGAAGCCAACTATATCGGTCTGGCCTTGCTCAGGGGGACCGATGCTTATGAAGCTTACGAGGCTCGAAAACAAGCGTACGCATTAAAGATGGCCGACCAAGCTAACTACTTATGTACCGCTACCTTGTCAGATTTCCTATCCCACTTTAATGATGGCCACCTATTCGTTTGGGATGCGCCCAGGTACGACACTAGCTTTTTGGAAAAACAAAAGTTAGAGCTGGTCAAGGCAGAAAAAAACAGAGCGGAGATTGATCAATTACTTCTTGATCGACGAGATCCTATCGTAGGGAAATGGTCCGATGGTGAATCGATATTTGCCATTGTCAAAGAAGATACCGCCTTCAATGGCTACCTCCTCAAAACCAACAGAAAAGACATTGAGCCCGGCTTTTTAAAGATCAGCCTTAGCAAGCGGGGCAACGAATACCAGGGAAGCTACATCTCTTATACTTATGCAAAAAGATACGTACGGGTTGGCATCCATAAAGGAGGCGATTATCTAAAACTGATCATGGGAGGGGCAACTAGATGGCAACGTTCAGAAGCGGAAGAGATACGGTCTTTTGATGCAAACCCCGCTGTCGAAAAAATAAGTGATGTTCATACTTTGATCACGATCCCCTCTTTTTCAATCGATGCTGGCGGGTTCAAAAAACTATTGAAAGACAATCACGAACTCATCAATGGTACGCAACACCTCATTATAGATATTCGGGGAAATACAGGAGGAAATGGCATATACTTTCCACTGATAAGATACTTTGCTAACTCAACCTTACAATCAAAAGAAGGGTACGTTTTAGCTTCTCCTGACAATATCGCCTATTTCAAGCAATTTGTGGGGTTCTTGTATTCAAGTACCTATTCTCCCCTATTGAATCGAATGAAAGATACGGGTAAAATTGTGGATGGTCCCAAGTACAAAGATCGAAAATTTAGCGCCCAGAAAAACGGTATCGCTAGGGTATCAATCCTAACTGATAGTAGTTGTGCAAGTGCAGCCGAAAGCTTCATCTTACACGCAAAGGGGGCGAGCGATAAAGTTATGACGTTTGGGATGCCGACGCGTGGCGTTATTGACTACACTAGTGTAAATGTGATTTTACTGAAAAATTCAGGGCGTCAGTATATTTACTTTGGGTACCCTACGGGCACCTTAAACAAAGAAATATTGACAGATGGATACAACCAAACGGGCATTATCCCTGACGTCCACGTGTCCTCGGCAGGAGATAGCCCCCTGGAAGCCGCCATCAAACATTTCGAGCGATACTAAAACAAAAATTGTGTCATTTCCGCGGTGAAAGGTTTATGATCACTAGACTTCATACAAATTAGTTTAGGATGAACTGTCTACTTAGTCCAGGTATTTTTCCATTTCAAATGCCAGGTATTTTTTGACCGTTTTCCATTCCGATTGTATGATAGAAAAAACGACGGTATCCCGTATACATCCATCCTTATCTATTCGATGGTTTCTGAGTACGCCATCTTGCTTTGCACCCAGTCTTTGAATCGCATTGCGTGATTTATAGTTGAACCAATGGGTTTTGAATTCTACGGCAATCACTTTATACGCTTCAAATGCCTGCTGTAAAAGCAAATATTTACAGGCTGTGTTGACCCCGGTTCTTTGAAAGGTCTTGGCATACCAGGTGTACCCTATTTCAAGCCTTCTGTTCGAACTATCTATATTACAATACCTGGTAGAACCAATAATCGAATCCGTTGCTTTATTGACGATTACAAAAGGTAGGGAAGTCTTGTCCTGAAACTGTTGCAAGGCCGTGTTGATGTATTGATCAATCGTTTCTTCTGATGGAACAGAAGTGTACCAAAGTTTCCATAGTTCGCCATCCCTGGCCGCGTTGAGTAGATCTTCCTTTAAGTCCAGCGACAGTGGAAGCAATTTTAGGTTTTCACTTTCCAGTATGGTTGGTTTTTCCCAGTCTATCATTTTCGAGTGATGTAGTGATTTAAAATGAAGGCCCCAAAATACCGAATATCAGGAGCATAATCCACTCAAAGACCCCTAATTTGGGACCGGTAGTTGCCAAAGCTGCTGCCCCTACCCTACTGCAGTGCTCAGGATATGTACTGAGATGACCCGGAGGCAAATTGGGGACCTACCCCGTCAACCACTTTTTAAATTTGCTGGTATTCAGTTTGCTGATGATAAGCTCCTGGCCAAAAGGCGGCACAACCTCCAGTTTTAGTTTCCGACTAAAGTAGATAGACGCCGATTTTATGGCCTTCCTGGACACGAGGAATTGCCGAGAGGCCCTGAAAAAATAATCCGGGTTGATTTGCGTTTGGATGAGTTCCAAAGACTGTTCGATACCATACTTTTCGTTCTGGTGGGTAAGGCAGAATACCGCCTGATTCTCGAGGTAAAAGTAGGCTATATCTTCGACAGCGAGAGGTAGAATTTTATCCTTGAAATACACCAAAAAGTTCTTTTTGTACTTCTTTTGCTGATGCTGCTTGAGCTCTTGAATAACCGCCAACAAAGCATCATATTGAGCGGCAGGAGTATAGATCTTTTTGTATTTGTTCAGTGCAATTTCTAGATCACTCCTTTTTATGGGCTTCAAGATATAGTCAATGCTATTAACCTTGAACGCTTGAAGTGCATATTCATCGAAGGCAGTGGTAAATATAATGGGGAAAGGCACTCTAGTTTGCGCTAAGATTTCAAACGAGTTTCCATCAGCTATTTGGATGTCAAAAAAGCCTAGTTCAGGGAGTTGCGTAGACGCAGTTATCCATTCGACCCCCTCTTTCACTGATTCTAGAACGGCCAAGATTTCAATGTCCGGATTTACTTCGAGCAGCACATCACAAAGATCTCTAGCCGCGCTAGCTTCATCCTCTACAATTAGCACTTTCATAATAGTGGAAGTTGAACAGTAAAGTTTACCGTATCTCGTTTAATTGCAATTTCCTGCTGAGCTAATAGTTTATAGCGATTGTTTAGATTATTTAACCCTAAGCCAAAGCTTTCCACCTGTTCTTTTTCCTGTAAATTATTGGCTACAGAAATCATCTGTCCGTCAGTTTGGATCGTGATTTTTAGGGGTTGATTTTGGGTCATTATATTGTGTTGTATCGCGTTTTCGATCAACAGTTGGATGGACATAGAAGGAATGCTAGCATTCCAGTCGGAATCCAATATATCCATTTCAAATTGTAGCTTTTTACCAAATCGTTTTTGCAGTAGATATACGTAGGAAGTAATGAAATCTAGCTCTTGTTTTAACAGTACTAAATCGGCTCTGGCTTCTTTCAGTGTATAGCGGAAAATTTTGGATATGTCTTGTATAAATTCCAGGCCATTTTCCTTGCTTTCATTTCTGACAATCGTCCGTAAGGTACTAAGGGTATTGAAGAAAAAGTGGGGGCTAATTTGTTCCTTTAGGGCTGCCAGTTCTGCTTTCGTCTTTTCCTCCTGTACTTTGACTAAGTTTAGCGCTATCGCATTGGCTTCCGCTATCCGTAATAAGATATAGGGCGCAATAATTGCAATGATGATAATAGAGGCATGATTGATCAAGTAGTTCTGAAGGAAGGCCCCCGTAATATAGGACTCAGCAATTACCTCTGTCAGGTGCTTACTTATAATAAAATCCAAGTAGATGAACCCAAGAAGCAAGGCTGCATTGCCGAGGCCAATTAGGACTAAGCTGTTAGTAGGAGAGGATTGGGGGGGCAGGAAGTAGTCTTTCCAGCTGTAATTGTAAAAGAAAAAGACAAGCAGAATCATTAAGTCGAAAATCACCCCGACAAACCCGATCTTCCATATAAACCAGTATTCCTCTGCCCTAGCCGCTGATAGCACTGGGGCTTGAGATAACTTATAATAGCGATCCAGCAGGCCGATATTAGCGAGTGCGGTTATAAAGATGGCACCGAAAATAATAAGCCCAAGGTATCTAGCCTGTTGTTGCATGCTGTAAAATCCGTTTTCTCAGTCTTTTATTCAATATCCAAACTCTTTAATCTACGCAGTAATGCAAATGCGCGTAGATCGATATTAGTCATCCCCCAATTATAATTTCTCATGATGACGACCCCATATTCGCGCGCTGTTTCAAACATGAAATTTGCCGTGTAGCCCGAAACTGCTCCAGTATGGCCGGCCGTCGAAATAGTCGTGTCCCTCAATAACCTAAAACCTAAGCCATAATTTTGCCACCAGTTTTCATCCTCTACCAAGACCGGCTTCTGCATAAATCGCAACTTGGAATCCTCCAATATATCATAATACCCGATGCTAGCCATCATAAACTTTGCAAGATCATGGGGGGTTGAATAGATGGCTCCATTGGGCACTTTATATCCTCGTCCTTGATGTTCCTCTTTCGGCCTAGCCGTGTTGAGTTCACCAAAGGGACCTCCTTCCATCCCACTGGCTAGCTGATCTAGTTTAGCTTCAGGGACGATAAAATAGCTATTATTCATGTGCAGTGGTTTAAATATCCGCTCCTGGATTAACTCAACGTACGGCTTCTTAGCTGCCCTGGACAAGGCTAGACCTAGTATTCCATATCCAATGTTTGAATAGCTGTAATTCTCTCCTGGCTTCGATTGAAAGGAGGTTTTTGGGATAGACCCTAGCAATTTCTGTTCCCAATCCTGAATAGACCCCGTATAAGCGTCTTCCCAATCGGGTTCCCGCTCCAAGCCAGCGGTATGACTGGCCAATTGCTTAAAACTAAGCCGAGTGGAATCGGAGTAGCCATTTAGCTTTTTAATCTCTGGCAAATATAGCTCTACTGGATCCTCTATGTTAAGCAGCCCCTCCGCCTCCAATTGCATCATAAGTACGGCCGTAAAGGATTTAGTCACGGAGCCTACTCGATAAATGGTGTTAGAATCGGCTTTCGTCTTAGACGATCGATCAGCTAGGCCGAAGCCTTTGGACCAGATTATACGCTCCCCTTTTATGATGGCAGCAGAGACGCTTCCCTGGATGTTGTCATCTTCTACATCTGCCTCGAGTTGGTCCTGAAAATCTTTAATGACGGTATCTATAGAAGGGACCGTTGTAGATGTATCATCCACTGTTCCGGCACAAGCGGCTAGCATAGCTAGTAGAACAAAATAGCTAAAGGTTTTCATAGACTAAATGTTTTAGTGTAAAGAATCAGAAAGGTATCAGGAGTGTTGCAGGGGCTATTGGTAAGATTGGTGCCTGCTTCTACTCAGTGCTGTGCAGGTACCTCCACTAAGGTGCTATAAGGTACGCCTCCAGTCGTTTCATCAAAATCCAGCACTTTCGTAAAATGGCGCCCCGCTTTGGTCAGTGAAAATAGCACCCCCATATTTGAGGCTCCCCCAAAACGAGTGAGTCCCCATAGTAGCTGGTTGCTCTCCATTAAATTCCCTTCGGGAAAGCGACCATTTTTACAGTCAAAATCATGAACTTTTTGGTAGGATGATTGGGCCGGATCAATGTTGAAAATCATACCGCAGTTGTCCTCGCCCCTCAAAGCGATCATGCCCCAGACTTTTCCATTACTCTTCATTAATTCTCCAAGTACCGGATACTCTAAATCATGGATTTTCTCAAGCTTACCGCTAGTAGGGTCCAGACTGAAAATGCTACCCTCATTGTGTTTACCACCTCTAGCGGTCGTGCCCCATAATTTTCCATTGCTGAAGATCACTCCACTTTCTGGCTCCCCACCCCGCTTTTTTTCAAAATCGTAGATTTTCTGTATTCCAGTTCCATCCGTATGTAATCTAAAAATCACTCCCATGTCATTCGTACCTCCCCTGGAAGTCGTTCCCCAAAAGGTATCTCCATGAAGCAGCAGACCATTCCGTGGATAACGCCCGTCCTCACCCTTAAAGTGATGTACTGGCGTGAAATGATCTCCCTGCTCAGATATCTTAAAGATCACTCCCTGCTTGTTTTCACCACCGGAATAGGTCATCCCCCAAAGTATCCCATCCTTTTCGATTAATTCTCCTAAGGGGCCACTTCCGTCTCGGCCAGTGAAGTAATGGACTACCTTAAAGTTTGATCCATCACGGTGGATCTGAAAAATAGCCCCATCTTTTCCTTTTCCAGGATGCTCCCCTCCCCTCGTCATCCCCCATAATTTATCCTTTATCAGGAGCAAACTACCAAAGCTGTAACCCATTTGAGGATCAAAGTCATGAACTTTGGTAAAACCAGTACCATCGGTATTGATGTAGAATATGGTACCTGAATCCTGTTGTCCTCCGCTTGAGGTAACTCCCCAAAGCTTAGCGGTTTGTCCCTGGGAGATGACTAGGTCCAGCAGCATAACCAACAATACTAAAGTGTATTTCATATGGTTCATTGAAGTGGCTTTTCTGTCAAAACTAAGTGCTAGGGCAGGAACGCTCAAGCTAAAAAAGGGTGAATAGGACAAACTTGGTATTAAAGTGGGCGAGATTTCGATTTCTGAACAGCAGTTTCTACTGAGTAGCACTCGCTAGCTGCTAGGACAAGTCAAGCAGAGGGCTCGGTCTAGACCAAGAGCGGTCCACAGAACTTATAATAGCCTTGAAATCGAACTTCCATACCTTAGGAATCAGCTACACGATCGCTCTCAGGAGAATATATAAGATCGACGGGCAGATCAAGCAGCCCAATCCCGTGTAAAAAGTAGC
>JAHQWA010000547.1 GCA_019634045.1 Saprospiraceae bacterium | reverse complement strand
GTAAAGACACCCCTTCCCCATTTCTCCCGGAAAGCGATGAAGAACCTGAAGACGCTGAGGATAAGAAGGATAAAAAAGCGGAAAAAGATTCTCTGGTCACCATCGACATACCCGGTTTGGCACGCCGCATCCTAGCCATCAATGTACCTACCCGAAACTATGTAGGCATGGTGTCAGGGCCTGAAGGGAAGTTCTTTTATATGGAAGCAGTAGACAATCAACCGGGTCTCAGCCTACATCGCTATGACATCAAAAAGCAAGAAGCCAAACTGTTCCTCAAAGGGGTCAATCAGGCCTCCCTGTCACAGGACCGAAAACAGTTACTGTACAACAGTCGTGGCAGTTGGGGAATCGTGGGTGCTGGCGGTGCCCCTCCGAAAGCTGGGGCTGGCAAGCTCAAATTGAACCTTAGGATGAAAGTTGAACCCCGGGAAGAGTGGGCTCAAATCTATAAAGAAGGCTGGCGCTATCAACGCGATTTCCTTTATGTGGATAATGTGCATGGCGCACCTTGGGACGATGTTTTTGAATGGTACCGTCCTTGGGTAGATCACGTCCGCCATCGCACCGACTTGAACTACATCGTAGATATTCTTGGTGGTGAAGTTGCCGTAGGCCACTCCTACACTAGGGGCGGAGATTTCCCAGATATCGATCGTGTGTCGATTGGGTTGCTTGGCGCGGATTTGGAGGAAGTAAATGGCTACTATCGCATCAAAAAGATTTATACCGGGGAAAGCTGGAATCCTGGTGTTGAAGGTCCATTGGCCATCCCTGGCTTGGATGTCCAGGAAGGAGACTATATCCTTGCTATCGATGGGAAAAGTCTCAAAGCTCCCACTAACCCCTTTAGTCTATTAGAGGGGGCAGCCAACCGTCAAGTTAAGCTCCTACTTAGTAGCAGTACCTCCGAAGAGGGGGCCAGACTGATCACCACCAAAGCCATTAGCAGTGAGCGTAACCTGCGTTATGTAGATTGGGTGGAAGGTAATCGGCGGAAGGTAGATAGCCTGTCTAACGGCCAATTAGCCTATGTATATGTACCCAATACGGGAGGTGGTGGTTTTACTTCCTTCAATCGCTACTTCTTTGCGCAGCAGGATAAAAAAGGAGCCGTTATTGATGAACGCAACAATGGAGGAGGGTCTGCAGCCGACTATATGGTCGATGTCATGGCGCGCAAACTGCATGGCTACTTCAATAGCAAGGCTAATGATCGTCGTCCCTTTACCACCCCGATGGCGGGCTTATGGGGACCTAAGGTGATGATCATTAATGAAAGAGCGGGCTCCGGCGGGGACCTCCTACCCTACCTTTTCCACAAAATGGAAATCGGACCACTCATCGGTACCCGAACTTGGGGTGGCCTGGTTGGAACTTGGGATACCCCGCCATTTCTCGATGGCGGTAGAATGGTAGCGCCACGAGGAGGCTTCTTTGATGTGAATGGAGAATGGGCAGTGGAAGGCGTAGGTGTGGCGCCGGATATCGAGGTGATCCAAGATCCCGCCCAAGTCATTAATGGCCGAGATCCACAGCTAGAACGGGCTGTTCAGGAGGCGCTGAAACTTTTGAAGACGCAAAGTATAGAACTGAAACCGGAACCAGCTGCTCCTATTCGCTGGAAGCGTCCGGGTAAATAGGTAGGTGCGGGGTGGCTGCCGCTACTCAGAGACTGAGTTAGACTTAGTCCCTGAGTAGCAGCAGCCCACCCTCTCAACTACACTGGACTTTATTCCAAAGAATCCCGATCTTTGCCAAAAAGGAAACTACTGCATGCTTTTAGAAAACCATACTATATTCTTTTATATCCTAATTGGCTTGATGTCAATTGGTGTATTGCAGAGTTTAGCTATTGGTGCTTTGTTCTTTTTTAAGGGATCCGGGGAGAGGCGAGCCAATGCCTTTTACGGGCTGTTACTGATTACCATTGGATTGACCCTCTTGCATAATATTTTTGTGCTGACAGAATTCTACAAGGCCTATCCGCAATTGAATTTTTTACCCATCTACTATACGCTAGCTTTTCCTACGCTCCTATTTTATTACGTAAAATTAACACTGTATCCCGGTTATAAATTTCGCTTATCTGACATTAAACACTTCATCTTACCGGGTGGACAATTGCTCTTCTTTTTGGTAACATTCTCTAAGAGTATTGAAGCGAGAAGTCAAGTGGATCGCTACTTCTACAATCCTTTTTACGGAGGGTTTGAGCAATTCTTGTACTTAGCTGGATTCTTCGCCTACATGTATTTTGCCTACCGATACATTCGCCGTCGTCGCAAGCAAATCAAAGATCAGAAGCACATTAAGGCGATCAAATACCTCAATAAACTGCTACAAATTCTGTTCCTGTTGTTCTTTGTCCATGCCTTCATGGTCGTGAGCGACTTCATTAGTTTCGAGTTCTTTCAAGTGGATCTAAGACATAGCAAAATCTTTGCGGGACTAGGCATCTTTTCCTTTGTCGCTGTTGTCTATTGGTTAAGTATCTATGGCTTTCAAGTACTATTTTGGGGGCGGAAAGTTTTCCGTAAATAGGACATTTAGTACTTTCAAACCACATTATAGTAGATAAGTTACCAAACCTTAACTCATGCGACGCCTTTTCTTGACGCTATTGACTACCCTTCCCCTATTGTTGAATGGACAGATGTCCTTTGATTCGCTGATCTTAGTACAGTCGTATCGGATCTACTTTGACCTAGGCCAAGATCAGTGGCAAGAAGAGTCAGCTGCTGTTTTATCTGAAGTATCTGAATTTTTCGCAGAAAATCCGAGGTCGAAGATTCACTTGACGGCCCATACCGACTCCATTGGTACAGATGATTCGAACCAAGGACTCTCTGACAGAAGGGCCAATACGGTACTCAATGGACTAATAGAACAAGGAGTTCCAGCGGAAGCCTTAGTCATAGAAACCTTTGGAGAAAGTATTCCCGAAGCAGACAATAGGACGGAGGAGGGAAGACAACAAAATCGACGCGTTACTATCGATTGCTATATTAGCAAACCAATGACCTATCTCACAGGAAAAATCCGTGATGAAGAATCGGGTGAAGGAATTCCCGCTGAATTACGCCTACGTGGAGAGGATTATGAGGATAGTTTCCAAACAGAGCCAGATGGCACTTTCAAGCATGCTGTTCCAGACCAAAAAGTAATTACGGTTGATATACTTTCTAAAGGCTATTTCCTCAAGAGTAAGACCCTTAAGACACGTACAGACATCATGTTGCACATGGCCTTGCCGCAAGCCGCGCCCGGTAAAGTAGCCGATATTCCTGATCTATTATTTGTGGGTAATAAAGCCATTCTCCTACGCGAATCTGAGCGCATTCTGCCTATGGTTTATGCTTTCATGAAAATGAACCCAGATCTCGTGATTGAAATAGGAGGTCATATCAATCGCCCCAACCAGCCCCCCGTTTCCCGAGAATCTTGGCACTACGAGCTATCTAGGGATCGTGCTAAGACTATCTTTGACTACCTATTAGCCAATCAGATCGACCCCAAACGGGTCTCCTTCAAAGGTTACGGCAACTGGAAAATGCGTTTCCCCAAAGCGAGATCTGCCGGTGAGCAACAGCAAAACCGAAGGGTTGAAATTCGGGTAACAGGTATCTTGGGCGAAGAGAAATAAGCATAGCATAGTTTCCCCTGTAGACTTAAGCGGTAATGGCTACACTTCCTCGCCAACTCCTAGAGAATTTCATTTTATAATTGTCCATGGGATTTATCAAAGAAGGTTTTTTATTTCTGATATTTGGGTAATCTGCTAGATATTGCAGAGATCTCAAACAGGCGAAATGACTTTTAAGAACAAGGTAGCTATCCTTACCGGTGCGGGAACTGGGATTGGCTTCGAAATTGCCCATCAACTATCGAGGCAAGGGGCCATTATCCTGCTAAACGATCAAGATGAGCAATTGGCCATCGCTGCAGCTGCTAAAATCAGAAGCCAAGGTGGACGTTGTCAAGCGACGGTTGGAGATGCTGGTGACGTAAACTACATCCAGGAAATGGTCAATGAAGCGGTCGAAACTTTCGGTAGATTGGACCTAGCCGTTGCCAATGCGGGTATCACTACCTATGGCGACTTTCTGAATTATACGCCCGATCGCTTCCAGCAATTAATTAACCTCAATTTGCGAGGTACTTTCTTCCTCATCCAAAGAGCGGCCAAACAGATGATAAGCCAGGGACAAGGAGGGCGAATACTGCTCATGTCCTCCGTGACCGGGCATCAATACCATCCCGAATTAACGGCCTATGGCATGTCGAAAGCCGCCATTCGCTTCCTGGCAAAAACGCTAGGGGTCGAACTAGCCCCACACGGTATCACCGTGAATGCCATCTCTCCCGGCGCCACCTTAACCGAACGAACTAAGGTACTGGATGATGGAGATTTCAGTCGCCAATGGGAGCGGATTACGCCAACAAAGCGACCCGCAACCACCGATGACATCGCCCACGCAGCCTTATTTTTACTCGCCCCACAATCCAGCCAGATCACCGGACAAACCCTTATCGTTGATGGCGGATGGACCGCCACCAGCCCTCCCCCAACACCCACAAATACTTCCACATGAAATGGACAGCCGAACCTATATTCCATACGAAAGCCACACATGGCGAAGGTCCCGTTTGGGATGAAATTCATCAAGAACTATACTGGGTGGATATCCCAGAGGGAAGGTACTATAAGGGAAAACCTTCCACAGGAGCGTCAAGCACCTTTATGGTCGGGCAAGACATAGGCGTTCTAGCACTTCGCCAAGAAGGAGGCATTGTGATGGCTGTCCGAGATGGATTTGGATTATATGATGCGTCAACACAGCAATTGCAATTGATCGAGCCTTCTCCTGAACAAGAAAACGCCTTGGTACGCTTCAATGACGGAGCCGTAGATCCTTACGGGCGCTTCCTTGCCGGCACCATGGCCTACGATGAGGTAAGTTGCTTAGGAAAACTCTTTTCCTTGAATTCGGATCACCAATGGATCACCTTGGCGCACGATCTCTACATCACGAATGGTATGGCCTGGAATCAGAAAGGGGATCAATTTTTCATGATCGATACGCTACAGCATTGCGTGTTTTCCTATGATTACGACTCCGCTTCGGGCCTGATTTCCAATCGAAATCGCCACATTGAGTTCCCTAAAACCGTATACCCAGATGGAATGTGTACGGATAGTGAAGATGGTTTCTGGATAGCCTTCTACGGTATGGGAAAAGTGATTCACTTCGATCCGAAGGGCCAACAAATTGAAGAAATAGAAGTTCCTGCTCCTCATACCACTAGCTGTTGCTTTGGTGGAGAGGATTTACAAACGCTTTTTATCACTACCTCCTGCCGGGACTTAAATGCACAACAGAAAGAAACTTTCCCACACGCTGGTCGCACTTTTCGAGTTGAAACAGGGGTCAAAGGCAAGAGAGAACCACGATTCAAAGGGTGACCTGTGCTCAGGACTCCTAGGCAATAGGCATAGTAGCCAACAAAGGAGTTGTCCAACATAAATAGGAAATTAGTTCATGAACTAAAACCAAGTACATCCATGAGCGAAAAGCTTCAGCAGCCATTAGCCAATCTTTCAGAGCATTTGCAAGGAGAACTATTTTACGATAGTTTGATGCGTACGCTATACGCTACTGATGCTTCTGTATATCGAGAATTACCCTTAGCAGTAGCGCTACCAAAAGGGCTGGAAGACCTCAAAACCTTAATTGGCTTCGCTTTAGAACAGGGCGTTTCTTTGATTCCCCGAACTGCGGGCACCTCTCTGGCTGGCCAATGTGTCGGGGAAGGGATTGTGGTAGATGTTTCCAAGTATTTTACAAAAATTCTTGAACTAAACGCGGATGAAGGCTGGGTTCGCGTCCAACCTGGTGTGATTAGAGATGAGCTCAATGCCTTCCTAAAGCCACACGGGTTTTGGTTTGGCCCCAACACTTCCACAGCCAACCGCTGTATGATCGGAGGGATGGTAGGCAATAATTCCTGCGGTTCAACTTCTATTGTTTATGGTTCCACTCGAGATCATGTTATTTCTTTAAATACCCTACTTAGTGATGGCAATGAAGTTCAATTTACAACACTGAGCCAGGAAGAATTTCAAGGCAAGTTGAGAGAGGAAGGATTAGAAGGAGAAGTATACCGGCAAGTTAAATCAGAATTAGAACAAAGCAAACTGCAAAACTCAATCAGAGCAGAATTCCCGAAATCAAGCATTCAAAGAAGGAATACAGGTTATGCTGTAGATATCTTGCTGGACACAGAACAGTTCACCCCAGGCGGGGAAGCCTTTAACTTCTGCAAATTACTGTGCGGTAGTGAAGGCACCTTAGCCTTTACGACGGAGGTCAAGCTTCATATTGACCCTTTGCCGGAGCCTCATGATATTGTTGTAGCCGCCCATTTCCATAGTATCGATGAAAGTTTAAGGGCCACCCAATTGACCATGCAATTCGAACCCACCGCTTGTGAATTGATGGATAAAGTGATCCTGGATTGCACCAAAGATAACATTGAACAAAGTAAAAATCGATTCTTTGTAGAAGGCGATCCCGCCGCTATTTTGACCATTGAATTTAGAGGAAAGGAAGCCAAAGAAGCAGAAGCCAAAGCCGATACCCTGATCCAAGCCTTGCAAGAAAAAGGATACGGATATGCCTATCCAAAGGTACATCCACCGCACACGAGCAGTGTATGGGAACTACGAAAAGCAGGGCTTGGCCTTTTAGCCAATATACCTGGCGATAAAAAGGCCGTCGCCTGCATCGAAGACACGGCTGTAGCCATAGCAGACCTCGCGGACTACATTGCCGATTTCTCTAAAATCATGGAGGGCTTTGGTCAACGGTCGGTATACTACGCTCATGCAGGCGCTGGTGAAATTCACCTTCGCCCCATTCTAGATCTTAAGAAGTCGGAAGACGTACAGCAGTTCTACGACATCAGCAAAGCCTCTGCTGAATTGGTTAAGAGCTACCAGGGGTCTTTGAGCGGAGAACATGGCGATGGGCGGGTGAGAGCTGCTTTCATCCCCTTGATGGTTGGGGAAGAAAACTATGCCCTTTTCCGGCGGATCAAGCAAACGTGGGACCCTAATGGCATTTTCAATCCAGGTAAAATTGTCGATGCGCAACCCATGAATACATCCTTGCGCTATGAGCTAGACCGAGAAGAACCCGAAATTGCCACGCTAATGGATTTCTCAGAAACGGGTGGTATTCTGCGTTTAGCGGAGAAATGCAATGGATCCGGGGACTGCCGCAAACTCCCCCTATCTGGTGGAACGATGTGTCCGAGCTATCAGGCAACCAGGAACGAAAAGGACACTACCCGGGCCCGAGCCAACACCTTACGCGAATTTCTAACGAAAGATAGTCAACCCAACCCCTTTGACCACCCAGAAATCTATGAGGTCATGGATCTCTGCCTCTCCTGCAAAGGGTGTACCTCCGAATGTCCCTCCAATGTGGACATGTCAAGTTTGAAAGCTGAATTTCTACATCAATACTATCAAAGTCACGGCATCCCCTTGCGTGCCAAAGCCTTTGCCAACATCAACTCCATCAATAAGTTAGGAGCCAAAATGCCAGGCATTACCAATTTCTTCCTCCGCAATAAACTGACCAGCGCCTTGGTGAAATCTAGCCTAGGAATAGCCCCCGAGCGCTCCTTGCCTGTACTGGGAAAAACAAGTTTACGGCAATGGCTACAGCGCACCTATGCCAAATGGGAATCACCAAAGTCAGTCCAGGGAGAAGTGTATTTATTCTGTGATGAATTCACCAATTATAATGACCCCACCATCGGAATAAGGTCGGTAGAGCTACTCCACCAACTGGGGTATCAGGTGAGATGGATCGAACATGCTGAAAGTGGTAGAGCCCACCTATCCAAGGGGCTACTGTCGCAGGCGAAAGGGTTTGCAGAGCAAAATATAGACTTGTTCAAGTCATTGATTAGCGAGGATATTCCACTGATCGGTATTGAACCTTCTGCCATTCTTAGCTTCCGGGATGAATACCCTAGGCTAGTTGCCAAGTCGGAGCAGTCGGCGGCTCGTCGCTTAGCTAGCAACACCCTCTTGATCGATGAATTCCTTTACCGAGAGGTGCAGGCAGGCCGAATCCAGCCAGCGCAATTCACGACAAGCGCACAACACATCTTGCTACATGGACATTGCCATCAAAAGGCACTAGCCGACCTTGGAGAAACGGCTCAATTGTTGTCTTTACCCGAAAAATACACGGTAGAAGTGATTCCTTCTGGCTGTTGTGGAATGGCGGGCTCCTTCGGTTATGAAAAGGAGCACTATGAGGTTAGTATGAAGATTGGAGGAATGGTTTTGTTTCCAGCGGTAAAAGGAGCAAATCCAGCTACCATCATTGCGGCTCCTGGGACCAGTTGTCGGCACCAGATTGCAGATGGCACTCAACGCAAAGCTTTACATCCTGTAGAGGTGCTTTGGCAAGCGCTAAAAAGTGAGCCTTAAGCCTTTTCCCTTGGCAGCTGAGCCCCGAGGCTTTTCATAAACCCTTCATATCGGCTGGCACTGGCGATAAAGGGGATTTTGAGCCCAAAACTGCCCTTTTCTTTCAAATGGATCGTGACCAACTTAATGAAAGCAAACTTGCTTTCTGTAATCTTATCCACGCCGGTATGGGCATATCGGAACGTCTTGAAGTAATCCGTGATGATCAAATGCTCTCCATTACCTTCAACGCGCTTTAGACGCATGGAGGTGAAATAGAACATAATCAGACCGCTGGCAAAAAAGACCACCGAGCCAATCCGAAGAGGGCGTCCCGGTATTTCACCATAAAACTCATTCTTGTAGGCAAAAACAGCTATGGTAAACGCCCCGAAGAACACGATCCAAAAGACAGGAACGAAGAACTTAAAGAACAAGGTTAAGTTTGAAGATAATCTTTCCATATGGTTCTACTACGAATCAAAGCGTATCATCTAGGTCTTTTCAGGCCTAGCTCCACGACTTGTTAGTCATCTAATTCAGCCTCATACTGCTTATTGGCCCTAGCCGACACAAAAATACTTAATTCATAGAGTATAAATAATGGAATACCGATTAGAAACTGGGTAATCACATCTGGTGGCGTGATTACCGCTGCTAGGAGTAGGATACCGATAATAGAATGCTTGCGATACTTGCGCATGGCTTCCGGGGTCACTAAGCCTACTTTTGATAAGAAATAAACTACGATAGGTAATTCAAAAACCAATCCAGTAGGAAGTGTAAACATGACCAGGAATCCAGTATAAGATTGCAGGGTTGGCGAGTTGTCCACTCCTGGCAAAGTAAAATTCATTAGGAAATTAGTAGCAAAAGGAGCAATGATGAAGTAACCGAATAGCACCCCTAAAATAAAAAGGAATGAACAAACAAAAACAATCCCTCTCGCCGCTTTCTGCTCCTTTGGATAGAGGCCGGGCTTGATGAAGCCCCACACTTCCCAGAATACATAAGGAAAAGCAAACACGAAGCCCATAATGAAGGAAACCTTGATCGTGGTTATGAAAGTCTCGGCAAATTTAATGGCCTGTAATTTATAATCTTCAAATTCAAAGCACATACTATCTCCCAGCCCCATGGCATGGGAAGCTTCACAAAACATGCGATAGGAGACAAAGTCCGATTGAGTAGGTCCAAAGATTACAGCATCGAAAAAATAGTTATGGAAAACAAAGATCAAAATCCCTACGATGGCGATGGCTCCCAGGGAACGCATAATATGCCATCGCAATTCCTCTAGGTGATCCAAGAATGACATCTCTTTTTCCATAATCTGTTGCTGTTCATCTATTCGATCAACATCTACTTGATCTAACGGCATTGAATTCTATTTTTTATCCTGACTGCCTTATACTTTCCCTGCTTAGCAATCCTTTTCCTTGTAGATAACCCTTCAAGACCGGCTATTGTTTTACTGCTGTGTTGGTGCTTATAAATCGGTCAATTGAGCCATTCAAAATACATAGCTTTCAACAAAGGCAAACGCCTTAATATTGCTTCACCCTACATAAAAAGTAAACAAAAGTAATTCGTTTCTTGGCTAGGGTTTGATTCTTCTTACGAAGAAAACAAATTTCGACATATGTGTTGAACAACTACGACACTTGGATTCTTGGTGGGGCTAAAAATAATAATCTATCTCCAAGGAACCCTATTTATTCTACTTTTAGCAGGCTTTGAGCGATAAAAATAACCCATTCAACAGGAGGAAACTGCCGTTTAGTAAAAAAAATATGGGCCCTCATATGAATTAAAGTGTGTGATTGGAAAAAAGTCTTACTTTTGCCCGATGTTACTTTTTCCGAATGGAATGGTCTGAAAGCATATGGACGTATTATTATTTTTAGGGCTTTTCGTGGTTAGTTTGACGGTGTTGTTGAAGGCGTCGGATTGGTTTGTGGATTCAGCTGAAGAGATTGGCCTTTCCCTCGGAATTTCTCCCTTTATCATCGGTGTAACCATTGTTGCTTTCGGTACTTCACTGCCCGAATTGGCCGCTTCCGTAGCGGCAGTGGTGGCTGGCGAATCCGAATTGGTAATCAGCAATATCGTTGGTTCCAATATTACCAATATCGCGCTGGTATTAGGCTTGGTTGCTGTGGTGGTGAAGCAGATTGAATTAGAATACAATATTTGGCATATTGACATGCCCTACCTTTGGGGCTCAGCTTTCTTACTATGGCTGGCCTTAAACGATGGCATCTTCTCTTTATTTGAATCGATTCTATTCCTCCTTGGCATCATAATATTCCTGGCCTACTCTTTTAAAAATGAAGATGGTCAAGAAAAAGAAAAGATAGAACACCCTAAAGCTTCTGCCAGGGCCTACGTACTATTATTAGTAGGAGGGCTTCTTGTGTGGCTTAGTGCTGAATATACGATCACTGCCATTAAAAATCTATCTGAAATAGCCGGCATACCATCCACCGTCATTGGGCTCTCGGCCATGGCTCTCGGCACTTCATTGCCGGAAGTAATAGTTAGTTTGAATGCCGCAAGAAAAGGGAAAACATCCATTGCCGTTGGCAATGTGCTAGGCTCCAATATCTTCAATACGTACATCGTAATGTCCGTGCCGTCCTTTTTCGGGCCACTTGTCATACCAGAGTCTATCAATGGCTTCTTCCTACCGATGATGATCGCTATGACCATTCTTTTTGGCATCATGGCCAATAATAAAAAGATCACCCGTTGGGAGGGATTGGTTCTACTTATGTTCTATGCCTTGTTCCTGGTTCAGATTTTTGAAAAAGGGATGGGGCCCACCTAATTTTCTCCTCTTTTAGCCGCTTTCTCAAGCGAGGATAACCACCTTAACACTCCTGTTTTGTTACTTTTTCCAATCCTAGCGTCATATAAAGTGTAACATTTATATAGATAAAAATTATCTAAAAAAGGGATATTGGCAGGTAACTAAGCTTTTAATTTTATAATCAAGTGAGTACACATTAAACTAAACGAAATAGAAAGAGGAGAAGCGAATTATCAGCTTAGGAGTCGTGCATCTTACTAGAGAAAAACTTATATTTGGACAGTGAAACACTATCCATGATTATAAAATTCCCACCCCCCATTTATAATCAGGAGCACTCAACTCATCCACCAACCACCCTTTTGAATAGTGCTAACATTACTTCTGGAGTCGTCTTTTAGAAGGAGACACTAAACAAAATATTACACCCAAGGAGTGAAATACAGTTCGCTACGTCCCTACAGCGTTTGGCTACCAGCGAATAGCCACTAACATGATATGAATTACTGAATAGCTGGTAGTTGTTGTGGCGTCTGTGTATCTACTATGGTATAACTATTTGTTATGGTTGATGATCTAAGGGGGAAACTAATGCTATTACATCACGTGCTTCCCTCCTTCTCAATTCCCTTACCGATAGCCTCATACTATAGTATCAATTGCGTATTAAACTACACCTAGTTTATAGGTGAGAATCTATAATCCAATTGTAATCTGTATGAATTCCCAGTTATTAAAAATCCCAGTAAACCCCGCTGATGGAGTCGGGAGGGAGAAGACCCCATCAGTACTTTGCAAAATTAATATTAACAAACGTACTATGATGACTTACAGAGGTGTTGCAATTCTTGCAATACTGATTTTCACAACCCCCGCATTCGGGCAACTCACTATGCTTTCAGAGTGGGCCCTAAACTCCACCGAAGAAGCTGCCCCCAGTGCGATCGCCAATGTCCAGGCTAGTGATTTCATCAGAGGAAACGGTATCAACAAGATCACCTATTCTTCCTTAGGTGCACGCGCCGACTATTGGCCTACTACCACAGAAGCAGGAGTAGTAGACTATTACGAAGTCTGCATTACCCCCGATCCAGGAATTACCTTAGAAGTAGATCAATTAGAATTCACGGAATCACGAACAGACGATGGCCCTGGGGCTTTCGAAGTACGATGGTCCGTTGATGGATTTAACACAAGCGAACTTATTTTAGGACAATTAATACCGGACAACACGGATGAAAGAAAACATACAATCAGTAATTTAGACATTGATATTTGTAATGGTAGTCAACTCTGTTTCCGTTTTTTCGGCTACCGCTCGGAAGCCCAAACAGGAGAGTGGAAATTGGGTAGCAACTCCCTCAACATTAAGGGCGAGAAAAAGACAGCCTGTGCAGCTCCCAATACCAATGGTGCAGTATCCTTTGATTTTATCACCGATAATAGCTTGACGGTTAACCTAGCACATGGCAATGGCTCCGGAAGAGTGGTCGTGATGCGCGAAGGAAGCCCAGTGAGTAACTCAAGCGCCCCCTGCAATGGCTTAAGTTACACGGGAAGCAATACTTTCGGCGCTGGAGACCAGCTTTCACCAGGAGAATACATAGTATTTGCCGGACTAGGTGCCGCGGGTGGTAACTCCAGTTTTACCGTTAATGGTTTGACTGATGGCGCTACGTATCACCTTACTGTCTATGAATACAATGGAACTTGTTACAAGCAGCAAGCTGCTTTGAACGCAAGTGCTGCTACCACTTGTAGCGCTCCCAACTTCGTTCGAAATCTTATCCATAGTGGAACAGACAGTAAGATTAGTTTCATGTGGGACCTCCCTTATTGCTTTGATGAGGTTTTAGTTGTAGCTGGCTACAATACTATCACCGGTTTTCCTACGGGAGATGGTACCCAATACAACATTGACCCTATTTTTGGACAGGGCGATGGTGGAACAGATTTTGGGGTAGAAGAATACCCCGTATACCTCGGTTCTGCCGAAAGATTTGAAACTACCAGTGTCCAGAATAATAATGATTACCACTTTACTTTTTTCGTTCGAAAAGGTACCGATTGGATCGAAGCGAAAAGAGTAAGTACTCAGCCTGCTCAAGGATGTACTGATCTCGGAGGTGGAGATAATCTATTCATCAATGAGATTGAGTATGAGACTCATATCCCCAGCAATGTTATCGGCCTTAATTATGATATCGATGAGGGTATTGAAGTGGCCGGGGCTGCTGGAATCAATCTCGATGCCTACGAAGTGCATGTTTACAAGGTGATCCCTACCGATACCAAAGAATCAAAGGTGGAGCGGATTATCCCACTCAGCGGCAAGATCGAGGATCAGCAAAATGGCATGGGAGCAGTCTGGGTTCCCCTCCCAGATATTGACCATTTGACCGCTTGGGCTATCTACAATAAGGTAACCCAAAATGTAGTGCAATTCCTTAGCACCCTGCGTCCTCTCGAAGCAATAGACGGGGTAGCCAATGGAATGATTGCGGACCAGACCTTGGATGAAGATGGAGTGAATGTGCTAGAGGCGGCATTTAGTGGCTTCACTAAAAGTATGCAGCTGCAAGGCAGCGGTGGGTGCCCTGGAGATTTCATCTGGGTAACGGAAACGATACAGTCTCTAGGCGAATTGAATACTACTCAAGCCTTTGTGCCACTACCGATTGAATTGATCTCCTTTAGCGCCAGAGCTATTGAAGGTCAAGTCGTGCTGGACTGGCAGACACTGACTGAGATTAACAATGATTACATGGCTGTCGAGCGAAGCTCAGATGGACAAGACTTCCAGGAAGTTGGAGTCGTCAAAGGAGCAGGCACGACTTTCTTACCACAGTCTTATGAATTGTGGGATAATAAGCCGTACAAAGGAATTAATTACTACCGACTCCGACAAGTAGACTACGATGGGACCACCACTTACTCCAAAATTGTTAGTGTGGTATTCGAAGGACAAGGTTGGGGTGTGCAGGTGTTCCCTACTTTAACTCCAGATTTTGTAAATATCCGTTTGGATCAAGCCACAGATCAAAGAGGCGAGATTCGGGTATTTGATCTCAATGGAACACTTCGGCACCGTCAGATTCTTCAAGAAGGTAGTCTAAGCATAGGATTAAACCTCTCACACTTGAATCCAGGACAATTCATTATTCAGATTGAAAGACACATAGGGACCACAACGCATCGCATCGTAAAGATGTGATGAAAGGTCTTTAGCGATAGATATTGTGAAAAGGAGGTTGATGGTAGCATCACCTCCTTTTTTTTATCCTGCTACAAGAGCCATAAGATCAATCCAGTGGAAGCTAGACTGAGGAAAAGGCCAGAAATAAAGATGGTAAAGGCTATTCGGATATAGTTCATCTTATGTGCCAGGCGACGTCCCACGTAATATAAATCCTCTGCCAAGTGTCCTCGTACATTCCCCGGTTTGGAAGCCGTTTTTTTAATGTAGGTAAAAAACTCCTGCGGTTCCATTCGATAGAAGTTGCCAAAAAAGAAAGGACTGAACCGACCATCCTTATTGGCATTGTCCCGAAAGTTTTTCAGGTTCGAGGGTTTCAACACTATGGTACAAATGTAGATCGTTACGAAGCAGGTTGCCGCCAATATGATCAAAGGAATGTAGAGTTGTTCCTCCAATATCACTTGGGTATTTGCTACCACTAGTGGAAGTAAGAAAGTAATCATTAGCGCATTCAGACTGAGCAATACATTGGCCTTGTTATCAGCGATATGCGTCAATTCAATATTATTCCGCTGTGTGGTGCGGATAATATTTACGACCTCCTTCGGCAATTTCTTCTTCTTCTTTGGTTTCTTTTCTTCTAATAGAATCATCAAATGATATTTGTCCCTTCCGGATCAGATTTCCCGGAAAAGGCTGCAAAAATAGCATTAATAGGGGTTCTTACTAATGAAGAAGGATTTTCGTCTATAAGTTAGAGGTGATCAATAGATCAAGGTCGGTAGATTTAATAGCGAATCGGCGGCCTAGGTACTCATTGGTTAAACACCCTTTATACGTGTAAATACCGTGTCGTAGACCTAAGTTGGCAAAGAACAAATGTTCTATATCCGCCGTACTGTTTGCTTTTAATAATATAGGTGTCATAATGTTGCTTACTGCGATCGAAGCGGTACGCGAAACACGCGAAGCAATATTCGGTACACAGTAATGAATTACATCATGCCGCACAAAGGTAGGTCTTTTTAAGGAAGTAACCTCAGAGGTGGCGAAACATCCTCCTTGATCGATACTTACATCGACAATTACAGCTCCTGGTTTCATCTTAGAAACCATATCTTCACTGACCAGAATAGGCGCGCGCCCCGTTTCAGAATGGATGGCACCAATGGCTACTTCCGCAGTGATCAACTCCCGTTCGAGATACACGGGATTCATCGCCGAAGTGTATAAGGGTCGGCCTACTTGATTTTGTAGGCGTTTTAATTTATAGATATTGTCATCAAATATGCGGACCTCTGCTCCGAGTCCTAGCGCCGTTCGGGTCGCATATTCTGCCACGATGCCTGCTCCCAGGATCACAACTTTCGCACTGGGCACGCCAGAAATTCCTCCTAACAACACCCCTTTCCCGCCACTCGTATTGGCCAATAATTCCGCAGCCGTTAAAATGGCACTTGTCCCAGCCATTTCGCTCATGATACGCACGATGGGAAAAGTCTCAAATTCATCTTTGATATACTCCATCGCGAGAGCAATAACCCGCTTTTGCCGCAAGCGATTTATATAATCACCTGAAATGATGGGTAATTGCAAGGGCGAAATCAAAATCTGATTGGGATGCATCAACTCTACTTCATCTAAAGTTGGCGGAGCAACCTTGATAATCACCTTCGCTTTGTAGACTTGTTCTGGGCTGTAGGCAATCTCTGCACCCGCTTCCGAAAAATCGTGATCAGAGAAATTAGACTTTTCGCCGGCACCCGTTTCAATGATTACGCGATGCCCATTAGCCACTAGGGTGGAAACCGAAGAGGGGACCAGAGCTACTCTATTTTCCTGGATCGTCACTTCCTTTGGAATACCAATAAACAACTTGCTAGAACGTTGTTTAACGGGCAGCATTTCCGCTTGTGTGCGGTATTGCCCCTCCGTAAAGATTTTAGGTACAGGTATCCTTTTCTCCTTTTCACTCATAGTCTACAATAATACAATTTTTCTATGGGAATTCTCTATCAATTCAATCCTTATGTACAGGGTATCAGCGGGTAAGAGCTCCTCTATCACGGCTGGCCATTCAATGAAACAATAGCGATCGCCATACAGGTATTCCTCTATTCCCATGTCTAGCGCCTCTTGTGTATCCTTCAGCCGATATAGATCCAAATGAAACACTTCTTCTCCCGACGAGCTGGCGTAGACATTAGCAAGTGCAAAGGTGGGACTCGTTACTTTTTCTTCCACTCCAAGCTGTTGACACAACCGCTGAATTAGGCTTGTTTTCCCAGCACCAATTTCGCCGGAAAAGGCCATGACCTTCCGCTCTCCTGCCTGCATCAACAATTTTCTTGCGGAATCTTCTAATTCATTGATTCCCGTAATAGTCCACTCCATTGTTATCACTTAGTCGGCGCAAAAATACTAATAAACGCCTTTATGTTGTGTAATAACAACAACTCAAATTTGATTTAGGATGAGTCCGGGAGATAAAGCTTTTTACGAGTACCTGAATACCATCCAAATGGGAAATTCGAAGCGATTTTAAACTATAAAAAGCGGGGTAATTTTCGTATCTTTGCAGAATGGATAATTTACAAGAAAAAGAGCAGTTAAAGACAGGAAACGGGAACTACAGCGCTAACAATATTCAGGCACTAGAAGGACTTGAGGCGGTACGAAAAAGGCCTGGTATGTACATCGGAAGTACAGATACAAAAGGGCTTCATCACTTGGTCTGGGAGGTAGTTGATAACTCCATTGATGAGCATCTCGCCGGTTATTGTTCTCAGATCGATCTTGTCATCCACAAAGAAAATTCCATAACAGTAAAAGATAATGGTCGGGGTATTCCTACTGGAATGCACGCCAAGCTACAGAAGTCAGCCCTAGAGGTTGTGATGACGGTACTACACGCCGGTGGTAAATTCGACAAAGACACCTATAAGGTCTCTGGTGGTTTGCACGGTGTAGGGGTATCTTGTGTAAATGCCTTGTCAAGTTATTTGCGAGCCGAGGTACACCGAGAAGGAAAGGTTTTTGTACAAGAATATGCGCAGGGTAAGCCGCAAACCCAAGTAGATGTAGTTGGAGAAGCGGATGATAATGGTACGACGGTGACCTTTCAGCCGGATCCCGAGATTTTTGAGGCCCTTGTTTACAATTACGATACACTCGCCCACCGCCTAAAGGAGCTTTCCTACCTGAATAAGGGACTAACGCTTCAATTGACGGATGAGCGCGAAAAGGATGAGAACGGTAACTTTAAGACCGAAGAGTTCTTTTCAGAAGGTGGACTAAAGGAGTTCGTTGAATTCTTGGATGCAGGCAAACAGCGTCTAATCGAAAACCCGATCCACGTTAGCGGTAAAGAAGACAATGTGGAGGTAGAAGTAGCCATGCACTACAACACTTCCTTTAAAGAAAATATCTACTCCTTCGTTAACAATATCAATACACGCGAAGGAGGTACTCACGTAAACGGCTTCCGAAGAGCTGTAAACCGGGTCTTCTCTAAATATGCAGAGGAGAACGGAATGTTCAAGAAGTTAAAGTTCAAAGTATCTGGAGAAGACTTTAGAGAGGGTCTGACAGCGATTGTATCTGTGAAGGTACCTGAGCCTCAGTTTAAGGGTCAAACCAAAGGAGAGCTAGGTAACTCTGAAGTGACGGGAATCGTTTCGCGGGCTGTAGGTGAGATTCTAGGACACTACCTGGAAGAGAACCCGATAGCTGCTCGTAAGATCATCGACAAGGTGATACTCGCCGCCACCGCTCGACATGCTGCCAGAAAGGCCAGAGAGATGGTTCAGCGAAAAAATGTATTGACTGGCGGTGGCCTCCCTGGAAAGCTAGCGGATTGTTCTAGCAAGAACCCAGATGAGTCTGAATTGTTCCTCGTGGAGGGTGATTCGGCAGGCGGTACGGCCAAACAAGGCCGAGACAGAAAGTTCCAGGCTATCCTGCCACTCCGAGGTAAGATTCTGAACGTAGAAAAAGCACTGGAGCACAAGATCTACGAAAACGAAGAGATCAAGAATATTTTCACTGCCTTAGGGGTAAGAATAGAAGAAGACGAGGTAGGAGGAAGAAAGCTGAATATCGAAAAGCTACGCTATCACAAGGTAGTCATCATGTGTGATGCCGATGTGGATGGTAGTCACATTACTACCTTGATCCTTACTTTCTTTTTCCGCTATATGCTCAAGCTGGTAGAAAACGGTTATATCTATATCGCTGCTCCACCATTGTATATGGTCAAGAAAGGTAAGCAGTTCCGCTACTGTTGGAATGAAGAAGAGCGAATTGAAGCCATTGCAGCTTACTCCAAAGGCAAGGAGGCGGCTGATAGTGGTGTAAAAGTACAGCGCTATAAGGGACTGGGTGAGATGAATGCCGAGCAGCTCTGGACAACCACCATGGATCCGGATGCCAGAATTCTACGGCAAGTATCCATCGAGGATGCGATGGAGGCTGATCGCGTTTTCTCTATGTTGATGGGGGATGAAGTACCACCTCGACGAGCCTTTATTGAAGCGAATGCAAAGTACGCGAATGTTGATATCTAGAATTCGTCCTTCTGAACCGCTTTACGAGCTAAGGTTCTGAAAGACTTTGTCACATAAAAAGGGGCAACACAGAATGATGTGTTGCCCCTTTTCCTTTTTTTCTGCCATCAGTTTTTCTTAGTCCAATCCTAAGTCTGTTCTTAGGGCCATATCGTTGAGACTATTCTTGCTCCAGTACGGCGTCCATAAGCTTTTCTTTCTTGTCGCAATGGATGTCCTGGCTTGCCGATCAAAGGCAGAAGGGTAAGTATCTTTCCAACCAATAATAGCGTGCGGGGCTGCTTTTTCAAATACGATCTCTAATCTCCGGTCATGTGCCGGGTAGGTAATCGTATACACCATTAGTTCTTCCCCTTCAAAATCTTCTCCTTGGTAAGATTTCATCGCGTTTTCTGCTTCCACTAAGCTTGTGGGTCGATGAGCTAACCTTAAGTAGGTGAGACTAGGCAACATCTTAATCTTCCCGGTTGGCAAAGCACTGGGATCAATGCGGATTCGGTTGAAGACTTCATCTTCCAATAAGGCTGCTTTGACTTTAGTTTCTTGGTCCCCCTCACTTTCAAAATAAGAAAACAGCTTACTCCTGTACTGCCCCTTGTCATAGTTTAGTTGAGAAAAAACTTGTCCACACCACTCCGTGGTAGATTGCGTCACTTTTAAAGTATGGGGATTTTCCTTCGTATTGGCAGGAGTAAAAGTGGAAGTCATGATATGATAATCATACAAGCCCGTCGGGAAATCTAACACGCGGTTCATCTTCAAAATAGGGATCGAATTGGGGTTGCTGTAATTATCATTTTTGACCTGCTTGTCAGTCAAGAAATCCTCAGTCACAAAAACGATCACAGCCTGGCCTGGATGCACATCTCGATACCTGTTTTGCATCAACGTATAGCTAGTCAATTCCGCCTTTCCCTGATACCATTGCTGGCCCAGCCCTTGCTGATCGGCTGAACTTCCGTTGGACTGGCTCACAAGAATAGCGGGGGTGCCAGCATCTGGCTCAACTGAAGTAGATTCGCAGGCCCACAAAAGCCCAAGGCTTGCTAACAGAAATAGAACTCTCATATTTTTAGTTTGATTCTCTGCCCTTTCAATAGCAAAGAAGGTTCTTCTATTGTTTACATGGATGTAAACCCTCAAACTAAGCCAATGTTCAGCCTACTATTAGAAGCTATCCCCAAATGTTTTTGACACGACTTCTACAAGACTGTCCCTATCCCAACGATCAAGAAAAGATTATCTATCCCCCAGTTGGGGCTTTTCAAGCCTGCATTGGAAATATGCCGGAATCGCCCCTTCACATTGAAGCTAGTTTTAGCGGCGGGTAGATAAAAGGAAAAACCCAATTCGAAGTTGTCAGAAAAGATAAAACCAGTTGCCTGTAGACGCGTTTCGAGCGAAATAAAATGAGGGCCTGATCCAATGGCTGCATTGAGTTCGAAGTACTTATTCAGATTTACCTGATAGCGAATCCCACCATTCAACCCAAACTCAAATTCTGAGCTGCGGGTTAGCAAATTTTCAGCTCGGGTAAATTGAGTTTCTGCATAAAGGGAGAAAGCTCCAAAAGAATAGAGCGGTGTATTAGCCAGTAGCGTAATGGGGTTGTAGGCAAATCCCTCCGGGAGGAGTTCGTCAACAACACTTTTTCCGTAATTGAAACTCATCTGTTGCGGCAGGTCAGTTTGGGCATAGGTCGTTTGTACGAGGCTACTGAGTGCAATAGCCAAGGCGAGTAATAGGCGTCTCATTATCAAGGTATTTAATAGGTAATTCTAGGTGTACTGTGACAAAAGCTTGATAAAAAAATTTGACGCGAGGTAGCCGAGGTTTTTCTAAGACATGCTTACGCAAAACTTTGGCGATAGGCCGCGCTTACTGTCAAATTGTTTATGTTCCAAAGTACTAAGTGATCAACTTGTTCTAGTCTTTTTAGTTGTTAGAAGGAATGGTCAATTACATTAACCGTCGCTTTTGCGCTACTTCGGTTCTTTTCGGAGAAAATGTATGGGGATGAATCAACTGACTGGCCTTCTCAGCCGTTAGTAGAGATGCTTACCTAAAAGATGGAAAGGCCTGATTTGGTAGTAAGGGCTTCCAAGGCAGCCATGCCTTGACTTGAGTTTCCTTTAGGGTTGAGCTTGGGGCTCCAAACGGCCACGCTGTAGGCTCCGGGGTGCACCGCTACGATTCCCCCTCCTACCCCACTCTTTCCCGGTAATCCCACCCTAAAACTAAACTCTCCCGCCTCATCATAAAATCCACAAGTCTGCATGATGGCATTGATCCGCTTAGTTTGACTTTTGGGTATAACCGCCTCCCCTCTTCCCAAGAGTTGGCCATGATTGGCAAATAGAAGAAAAGTTCGCGCCAGCGTGGCACAACTCATTTCAATAGAACATTTATGAAAATAGAAATCAAGTACCTCCTCGACATCATTTTGGATGTTACCAAAGGACTTCATTAGATTAATCAAAGCGCTATTGCGAAATCCCCATTCCTTTTCAGAAGCTGCTACTTTCAAATTAAAATCGACGGTAGCATCTCCTGCCAACTTCCGCACAAAATCAAGGTAATCTTGCTTTGGGTTAGACAAATGAGATACCAGAATATCGGATATCACCAGTGCGCCTGCATTAATCAAAGGATTACGTGGAATACCATTTTCAAACTCCAGTTGCACCAAGGAGTTAAATGGGTCACCAGAAGGCTCAACATCTACGCGTTTCCATATTTTATCCCCTTCGTACAAATGTGCCAAGGTCAAGGACAGCACTTTCGAGATACTTTGGATGGAAAAGGACTCCCGGGCATTCCCTAGAGAATAATTCCCCCCTTTAAGACAACAGATATGCATGCCGAATTTATCTGGGGAAACGTTGGCTAATTCCGGGATGTAGGAAGCTACTTTGCCCTCGAACTGAACGGCCTTAAATTCATGTCCGATTTCATCTAGTATCTCTTGGTAATTCATACCACAAGTTTACTAAGAAGCGTGATAATAGTTACCTCCTTGAGCTAGCTAATTACTAAGAATTATCGATTGGCCCAGGCTTTGAAAGCGGCTAGTTTTCGATTGCTAACAATTAGCTCCTCTTCCAGAGCAGGAAGTACCGTCACCTTCAGCCGGCCCTTAAAGTAGGTATGTATTTGTTGAATGGCTTGGATATGAACAATCACACCCCGTGTAATCCGGAAAAAATGCTGGGGATCCAACTGGTCTCCTAAGCTATCCAAGGCATAGTTTACCGGAAAGCTTTTCCCTTCGATGGTTCTTAGCAGAACCAGATTGCCTTGAGCCCAAAAATAAGCGATATCCTCCACGGGCACTGCCTGTAGCAAGCTCCCCTGCTTCACCAAAAAACGAGTCCGATAGGGAGGACTTTGAAGTTGCAGCTGCCGCGCCAAGGCTTGATAATCGATAAGAGCTGGCGGATTCATAGCTTTCCACTTATCTAGGGCCGTACTGAGGTCCGGAAGTGAAATAGGTTTAAGCAGATAATCAACGCTATTCACTTTGAAGGCGCGAATGGCATATTCATCATAAGCCGTTGTAAAGATGATCGGCTTTTTGATTGCGACCTGATCGAATATATCGAAGCTAATCCCATCCGTCAGTTTTATATCCATTAGCAGTAAATCCACCTGGGCCAATCCTTGCGACAACCAGGCGACAGCCTTCTTTACACTTCTGAGGACTGCCAATACCTCAATAGTTGGATCATATTCTTGCAGCACGAGCTGCATGTTTTGGGCGGCTACCAATTCATCTTCGATGATCACTACTTTCATGCTACGTTTTCTACGATTTGTAATAGGGGAATTTTGACAGAAAAATTGTACTTATCCTGATTTATGATGATCGGACGATCTGCTAGGAGTTGGTACCTGTTTCGAATGTTCTCTAATCCAATCCCATGTGAAGGAGTTTGCTGCTCCGTCCCTAAACTATTGTGATTTTCAACCTTGAGCTGATCACCACACTGCTCAATATTAATCAGAAGAGGGTGATCCTCATCAAAACGATTGTGCTTGATGGCGTTCTCTACTAACATTTGTAAGCTCATGGGGGGGATATAATAGGTTGCCGCCGCTTCTCCAAGATTAATCTTCACCTGAATATCCGATCCAAATCTGACCTTGATTAAGAAGATATAATCTCGTAAGGTGTCTATCTCCTCTGACAAGGGGATGAGTTCTTCATTTCGCTTTAGCAGCACGTTCCTATACAAGGAGGACAATTTCATGAGATACTCTTTCGCGCCTTTCGGATGCTGCTCAATTAATCCATATAGGGTATTGAAATTGTTAAACAAGAAATGAGGAGAGATTTGCTGCGTGAGCGTAGCTAGTTTCGCCTGTACATTCTCTTTTTCCAAGTTGGCAGAGCGTATGGCCTCTTCTTGCCATTTCTTAATCAGGAAACGAAGTTGGTGGATGGCATTTGCGATTATGACCATAAAGAAGACCTCGGAACCGATGGATACAACATGGAATAAGCCGATCGTATCTCTTGCCCCATTCTTGATTTCCCACAGTTTCCCGGGTATGTACATGGCAAAAACAACCAGTAGGCTAATCAATAAACTGATCAAAAAGGGAACCAAAATGGCTTGCCAAAAACCACCGGTGTGCTCCACCTGCCGTTGAAAATAGCGTGTTACCCTTCTATCGATTTCAAAAATAATCAGCACAGGAATCAGCATGACTGTTGCTCCAATCCAACCGGCTTGCATATCCTCAAAGTAATGCAGAATATACACTTGCCAGTATAGGATTGAACCGATCAAGATCGGCACTACAATTCGCATGAGGGCCAGCTGTAACCACATAAGCTATTCATTTTTCCGAAGTTCTACTAAATACTGGTACGTAAGGCTAAGTACGATGATCACCACGATCGTATGGAGGGTAACCAAAGCAGGAGTCCCCCAGATCCAAGGCTCCGCAAGTACTCCTTGCTGCAATAGGCCATTCAGTCCCATAAAGATAACGAGCATCGCCAATAGCATTGGTAAGATCAAGAAGCCTATAAAATAAAGCCAGCGGTAGGGATTGGCGATAGCCTTCCAGGCGGTGATCAAGGGCGGGATAGCTGCTGCCAAAACGATTGCTAAACCCACGAAATGAATTAAATCGCGATTGTGCTCATTCCCAAAAACTACGTGCAAGCCATAGACCTCATCTCCTCCTCCTAGGAAGGCGGTGAGTATTCGAGCAAAGGGAAGATTAGCAAAGATGAGGATGAACCCAAGTATCTGCTTTCGAGTATCAGCACCGAGAAGCCATGAACGGCCGAGCCAAATGAGTCCAAAGGTGAAGATCGGGCCAGCGAAGGTAGCAATGATAGACCAAGGTTTTTCATCACGACATCCCTCACAAAGCCCCCAGACATTGAAGTCGCGCACGCCCCAACAGCCGCAAAAAGAATAGCCCGTAAAGATATGCACCAGTTCATGCATTTCGCCCAATAAGAGCATCAAAAAAAAGAAGGCGATGAGCGGCCTGGGTTTCAGTTGCAAAGTGATCATATAACAGTCTTTTGGTGTAACAATGATCTCAATTTGTGCAAGAAAACCTAGCCCTGGAAGGCCGTGACGATGAAGTGGGAGTTTTACGATCTAAAGTGGGAAGAAAGAAGTGAGAGCTATTTTCGCATTACTCTCACTTCTTCCCTTCATCAAGAAATTTCCTTAGAGCGTATCTCTAAATTCATGTATGGTGGTGGCTTTGGAAGGAGAAAGATGTCATTTCTAAAGGGCAGGCAGGCCAGGTTTTGCTGAGGCTAGGTACTTTTCAAAGGCCATATCTGGAAGATACGGTTAAGGCAAACAACGATGTCTGCCCGATAGCAGTCAGGTATCAGCAAAAAAGGGGCGATTCCCACCCAAAGGGTGATCGCCAAACATGAACTGAAAGTTCTACTACCCCAAAACCTGCTTAGGGAATAGCTGAAAACGTAAAAAGTATAAAAACCCCACGGCCAAAACAAAATGCAGACTGGTAAACATCCAACCCAAGCTATTCATCACGCCAGTATAAGAAGCCACAAAGGTCGAAAGAGCATCAAAAGCATGGAATAGAAAGTTCCCAATTAATACTGCTTTCATAGCACTTGAGTCAGTTGGCTCGGCACGAACCAGATAACAAATCAGGCCTAAATTGAGTAAGGCCGAACCAAAAACGCGCGCCATTAGTATACCGTCTGCATCCAGGTCAATTCCAAATAAGGGAAATAAGTCTCCAGGTAATATCAACATGATGAGACCAAATGGGACAAAGAGAATGGCATTTAAAATGAGAAAATTCCTAAGTGTCATTGTATGATGGTTGAAGGTGAAATAAATTTCTAAACAATCGTTTAGATAATGAGCAAAAAAAATCATCTGATGGCGGAGACTGTTACATCGATAAAGTCTTTAATGCGATTTTTGTCCAAGACTTTTGCAACTACTGCAATTCCTTCGGTACATCCCACGAGGTAATTCGCATACTTTTCAATATCTGAATCCTGCCTTATTTGGCCACTATCCTTAGCTTTTTGCAGCAATTGGATATAGCTCTGTTGCAAGAGAGCAAAGAACGCTTGCAGACGCTTCTCTACCATAGGGTCTCTTGCCCCAAATTCGATAGCCGTGTTGGCAAATAGACAACCATTTGGGGTACGCCCTGATTTCACAGATGCAACAAACTCCTGGAAAAAGAGACGGATATCCTCCAAGTCTCCTTGCGAATCGAGCAGTCGCCTTAGAATTACAGTCTTATTTAAGGTCTGATATTGGCGAAGAGCCTCCAGGAAAACACCATGCTTACTGTCAAATCCTGCATAAATGGAAAATAGATTGATACCCATTTCTTTTTCTAAGGTACGCATGGAAGTAGCAGTGTAACCTTGATCCCAAAAAACCTTCATGGCTTTTTCGATTACTTCTTCTTTATTGTAGTTCTTTTTCCTGGGCAAGGCTTATAATTTTTTTAAATCTAAACAATCGTTTTGAAACAGCCAAATAAACCTAGGATTTTGCGTACTGGTGTCGTCTTGGAAACATTGAGACAACATCTTGGTGCATCAATAAGTCTTGCCAGAGTGATTGGATTGGAGTAGCCTAGCTTTGAATTTGGGGGATCTCAGGGTAGATTTATAATACTAGTGGCTCAAGTCACAAATCCTTGACAACTTCTGCAGCCCCTTTTGCACAATTACGGCTATCCTGCTCCTCGGGCCTTGTCCTTGCGCAAAATGACCTCGCATTAACTATCAATTACTTGAAACTTGAACCACTAGGAGTTACATTTTTTGATACTGCGGCCAAAACCTATGTGAAAGATATCCTCCGCTTAACAGTACCAACAATTGCACAAAAGTTGGAATAACTAGGCCGTCAACTAAAGACAGTACTAACCCGGTCATTAAAACGATAATAACCATAAACAAGAAGCTCAAGAAGCCATTAATCTCCTGTAGAATCTCCGAGGTAGATCGATTGTAATAGATTTTGGACGTCAACCCACCCAAGGTGAAAGTCAGCCACAATAATCGAGTTCTATTTTCTTTAATAAAGGCGCTATAGGTAGGGATATCATCACGGAAAACCAAAATCACATCTACCACTAGGAGAATCGCTAGCAGACTTACAACGATAATTTTGGCGACTTTATAGTTTCTAATAAAGAATTGGAGTATCATATCTTTTCGTTTAGGAGGCTTCTAAGACGACATTCATTGACCAAAAGAAATGCCCATACAATAACCCAAGGATTAGTAAGACGGAAAGAAATAGCTTTGACTTGCTAAAAGAAATCAGGTGGCCGATCAATACCATAATCAATGCCAGGCCTACCAAAACAAGAACAGAGAGCAGATCATTATCAACCCCTTGAATGATCTCCGTCTCAAATATTGCCCGTTTAGTTCCTAAGAACAAATGGCCCATGATAGCGCCCAAAGCGAAGGGGATAAAGAAGAATTTACCCTTAGACCAGCGATAAAGAAAAACATTTGTGGTCTCCCCACCGATATCCATTAAGTTCAATACGATCTCAAATAAGACAAAAATCAAGCCCATGAATATCAAGAAGTATTCGACCAGCAGATAAGCATCTTCCATAGGATTGGGTTTTCAGGTTCAGTACATGTTCATATATGAATACAAGAAGAGCTAAGAACGTTACTTGTATTCTACCTAAAACCCAAAAGAATATCCCAATCCAGCTTGCTATCTAAGTACAAAATGAAGAGACTTCCTACTTGGAGCAAACTTCATCGATAGCCTCTTGCTCCACCTTTAGCCCCAATGCTAAGGCTTTCTTTACATCTTTACAGGCTGAGCCCATCTCAAGTTGTTTTTTGACATAGCCTCGGTGGAAGTAGTATAAGCCCTCTTTAGCATCTAAATCGATTAATTCTCCCAAGCAATGCAATGCTTTTTCGTATTTTTCCAAAGCTCGATAGGCCAGATACCTATTGAACAAAGCTTCCTTATATGCAGCCTGTTGGATCACTGCTTGATTAAAATGATAAATCGCGCCGGTATAATTTCCCTCATCCATCAAAATAACGCCCCGTAGGTTGTGGGCTTTGGGATAATAGCTATTGGTGAGTAATACTGTATCAAGGTCAATTTTACTCTGTTCGAGATTCTTATTCATGTAGTAACAATGGGCACGTTCGTAATAAGCTTCCAGGTCTTTATCCTGCTTTTCCAACACCTGTGTCAAGTCCTTGATGGCATTGTCATAGTATTTGATCTCTTTATAGCAAAGTGCTCTATCGTATAAGACCTGCATATCCACCGTATCACCTTGCTCAAGGAAGGTGTTGTAATCTAATATGGCAAGGTTATATTTCTTCAACTGCATATGGATGATGCCTCGATCCTTGTGGGGCTCCTTGATGTCCGGCCTCATCTTGAGTAGGGTTGTATAATCTTCTAAAGCCGGAACCCAGATACTGTCGCGAAAGCGCACAGCCCCTCTCCGTTGATACAATTCATAGATTTCAGGTGCCATTTCGATCGCCTTGGAATACCTTTTCTCCGCCAATTTGGTCAGATCTCTTTCCTCCAATGCTATACCTTCAAAATAATAACAAGACATGCATTTCTGCCAAGCCCAAGTCTGCGCTTGTTCAAAATTGGTGATAGCAGCCCGATTATGACCAATGAAGAAGTTGCAAATTCCCCGTTCAATCCGCCGGTTTACTTTTTTGGAGAAGTTGCGGCTATCTGCTTCGTAATATTTCAATGCTGCCCCAAACGATTCGTCATGCTTCCACATGAGACTGGAATCTAAGTCGGAAGCTTCAATTTGGAAAGTAACTTTTAGTTCTTTCACAGCGGGTTCGTATTCTCTTTTCTCTATTAGTACTAGACTTCTAAGGAAGTGAGCATAGCGATAGTTGGGTTCCATCGCTATTGCAGTATTTAACTCATCCAATGCCACATTCAATTTCCCTGCTAAAAATTGCAATAAACCTTTCAAGGCATATAAGGTAGGGACATCCTTTTCGCAGAGCATCGCACGTTCTATTTCTAGCAAGGCTCGCCGGCGATTACCCTGCTCAGAATGAGCCAGGATTAAGGCCGCATGGGCTTTGATGAAGCAATCGTCCCGATTAACCGCTTCTTCTAGATGCCGAATGGCTTTTCTGAAGTCCTCATCATACAATTCAACAATGCCCAAGTTGTAATGCAACAAGGAATAGCCAGGAGTACGAGCAATCGCTAATTCAAAAACTTGGCGGGCAGAATCCATTTCCTCCTCTATGGCATAAAGGCATCCCAATTGATTATACGCAGCGGTCAGGATCGGATTGTAATCCAATGCCTTCTCGTAACACCGTTTGGCCAACTCTTTCTTACCTTTTTCTTCTAGCGCTATCCCCTTAATAAAATGGGCCCCTCCATACCGCGGGTATAAGTCGATAGCTTCCTCTAGGTCTTCCAAAGCTTCGTCAACAAAATCGGACTCTAGTTTATCAATAGCTCGTTGCAGCAAGCCCTCTGGGTCGAAGGGGTTTACATAGTCAAATAGTTTCTCGTGGTAAGCTTTGGACGAAGTGAGTAATTCCTCAGAATCATAAAAGCCTTCAATAGCTAAGCGTTGGGGGCTTGTTTCTTCTTCCTCTTTTTGTTCTTGACTATATAGTGTGAAACTAACCGAAAGAAATAATAAGGTGGACAGCAGGTGAAACTTATGCATAAAGAACGACTTAGGTGTAGCAGAGAAGTGTCTAGAAGCCATCTCAAAAATTCGGCCCGACAGATGCTTCGTTTTTGCGCCTCATTTGATTTCAAAATTTCTCTTTTTCACCATCAAAAATCTTTTTGAGATGGCTTCCAGGATAAGTAGTGTTTTCTTTCCCTATGGAGTGCAGATTAGCTCCTTGGCCTCTTGTTCTATACTTAGTCCTAAGGCCAAAGCTTTTTCAAGATCATCACAAGCTGTTGTGATCCCCAATTGCTTTTTGACATAACCTCTATGAAAAAAATACAAGCCGTTTTCTGCATCGATTTCAATCAACTCATCCATACAGTGTAAAGCCCCTTTGTAGTTTTCCAAACCTCGGTAAGCCAGGTATTTATTGAAGCAAGCTTCCTGGTATCCTTTTCGTTGGGAAATGGCTTGTGAAAAGTGATAGAGTGCGCCATCATAGGCCCCTTCTTCTAGCAGAATAAGTCCACGAAGATTATGCGCAGTTGGATAAAATGAGTTGGTTAATAAAAGAGAGTCTAAATCAGCTTTGCTCTCTTCAGGGGCCTTATTCCTGTAATAACAATAAGCCCTTTCGTAATAGGCTTCTAAATCCTTCTCTTCCTTATCTAAAAGGACAGAAAGATCTTTGATCGCATTATCAAAATATTTCAATTCCTTGTAGCAAACAGCCCTATTGAATAAGACTTGCATATCAGTAGAATCCTGCTTTGCCAAAAAATAGTTGTAATCCAATACCGCCATATTGTATTGACCAAGTTGCATCTGGATATGCCCTCTATTCTTATGCAGTTGGTATTCTTCTGGTCTCAACTTAAGAGCTTTGGAGTAGTCCGCCAGAGCTAGCTGCCACCGTCCCATTTTATCCAGAAGTTGTCCTCTACGCTGATACAGTTCAAATACTTCCGGCTGCAATTCTAGTGCTATCGAGTAGTGCCGTTCTGCCTCAACTCGTTGAAAGCTCTGCTCCAGACTCATCCCTAAGAAGTAGTGGCAGGACATACAGGACTCGTCAGTAGAAGCCAAAGCTTGCTCAAAATACGTCGTCGCTCCGCGATAATATTTTGTATAAAGATCGCATATCCCTTTTTCCAGACGTTTTTGGGCTTTTTCTGGTAATCCGTTTTTTTCGGTCTGATAATGCCGTAGTGCTACTGCAAAATTTTGAGATAGGCTACTCATGCCCATGGAGTCTCGCTCGCTATCTTCCAGCTCAAATAACCCTTGTATCTCTTGTACTGCGGCTCGATACTCCGATTTCCTGATCAAAACCAGACTCCGGAGGTATCTTGCATAGCGGGATTCCGCCTGTTTCTCTATCGCAATATCCAGTTCTTGTAAG
>JAHQWA010000546.1 GCA_019634045.1 Saprospiraceae bacterium | reverse complement strand
TCTGACGGAACTTGACACGACAGATCCCGAACTGACGCATATAACCTTTAGGTCTTCCGGTCAACAAGCAGCGGTTGTGCAAACGAATAGGATTGGAATTTCGGGGTAACTTGTCTAGTTCGTCCCAACGTCCCTCCTTCTTTAGTTGTTTGCGCAGCTCAGCGTACTTCTCAACCATGCGCTGTCTTTTCCTTTCTCGGGCAATGAGTGACTTCCTTGCCATGATTATAATTTTAGCTTACCTCTCAGAGGAAGTAAGTAGTTATTAATTTCTTTGGTTCTTGAATGGTAGCCCTAGCAACTTCAACAAAGCCAAAGCTTCTGCATCGGTATTAGCCGTTGTAACAAAAGTTACGTCCATACCTGTGATGCGGCTTACCTTGTCCAAATCGATCTCTGGAAAGATGATGTGTTCGGTGATACCTAAGGTATAGTTACCTCTTCCGTCAAAACTCTTATCGTTGATACCGCGGAAATCACGCACACGAGGAAGGGCAACGCTCACCAATCGCTCCAAGAATTCGTACATACGATCTTGGCGAAGGGTCACACGAGCACCAATTGTCATATCCTCTCTCAACTTAAAGTTAGAAATAGATTTTCTAGCTTTAGTAGGAACGGCTTTTTGCCCAGCGATCATTGTCAATTCCGCTAGCGCATTGTCAGCCAATTTCTTGTCCTGAGTAGCTTGTCCCACACCTTGGTTTAGACAAATCTTCGCCAACTTAGGAACTTGCATGATAGAACTATACTGGAACTGCTCCATCAAAGCAGGAACAATTTCTTCTTTATATTTCTTTCTAAGTGATGGTTGATAGCTCATTAGTCAATGGTTTGGCCAGATTTTTTAGAATAACGTACAATTTTTCCATCCTCACCAACTTGGCGGCCAACTCTTGTAGGTTCTCCTGAAGAAGGATCAACCACCATCAAATTGGAAATATGGATAGGGGCAGCAATTTCGTTGATACCGCCTGGGCTATCTTGTGTCGGCTTAGAATGCTTCTTGCGAAGATTCACTTGGTCGACTACCGCACGGTTCTTTTCTGGAATTATCTCTAGCACCTCTCTCACCTTAGAGCGATCTTTGTAGGCACCAGCGATAACCACCACTTTATCCCCTTTTTTTATCTTAAGCTTGGGTGCAAATCTTTTGTTTCCCATTTTTTCTCTAGTTAAGACCAGCTAATTCGGATTAAACTGGTGATTATTACAATACCTCAGGAGCGAGTGATACAATACGCATGAAGTCCTTTTCCCTCAATTCTCGGGCGACAGGTCCGAAAATACGTGTACCCCTTGGTTCGTCTGCTGCTGTCAACAATACTACTGCATTGTCATCAAAGCGAATGTAGGAACCATCTTTGCGACGGATCTCCTTTTTGGTACGAACCACGACGGCCTTAGAAACCGTACCTTTTTTGATACCCCCTGGGGTTGCATCTTTCACCGTTACCACAATGGTATCGCCGATGGAAGCATAGCGTCTTTTAGAACCACCCAATACGCGGATGCACAGCACTTCTTTAGCGCCGCTATTATCTGCTACTTTAAGTCTTGATTCTGACTGGATCATGACACGTTCAGTTTATGTAAGTTTGTACCGGGATTAACCTTCGGAGTGAAGAATGTTTAACGAAGAATTGTTATTGAAGAATGAATAATTGGATGGCCCATTATACATTCATCATTCTACATTATCAATTGAACACGGTTCACTACAAAAGCAATATCCAACGAGTACGTCAATTATTTTGCTCTCTCAAGGATTTCAACCAATCTCCAGCGCTTGCGCTTACTAAGAGGACGTGTTTCCATGATGCGAACACGATCTCCGATGCTACACTGATTCTGCTCGTCGTGAGCGATGAATTTCTTGGATTTTTTCACGAACTTACCGTAAATCGGGTGCTGAAGACGACGCTCCACACTCACTGCGATGGTCTTGTCCATCTTGTTACTGGTAACCACCCCGATACGAGTCTTTCGAAGATTTCTTTCTGCCATTGGTCAATTTATTTACGGCGTCTTCTAGCCCTAATTTTTGAACGATTGCTCAATTCTTCCTCAGAACAGGCCGCCAATTCTCTACGACGGATTTCCGTCTGCAATCTGGCGATATCGCGTCTAATCTCACGCAAAAGGATTGGATTGTCTAGTCCTTTGATGGCGTGATCAAACTTGAGCTTTTGATATTGAGTTTCAGTAGCCTCAAGTTCGCTGGTCAATTCTGCCTCACTGAACCCTTGAAGCTCCAGGAATTTCTTGCTTGCCATTTCAATACAATTAATTGTTTAACAACAACTTGTTATTCTCCAACGTAATCTGGACGAGTAACTGTCTTAGTCTTCACAGGCAGCTTTTGGGCTGCTAATCGCAAGGCTTCAACTGCCACTTCACGTGACACGCCATCTAATTCGAACATGATGCGTCCTGGCTTCACCTCCGCTACGTAGTGATCAAGGTTACCTTTACCTTTACCCATACGTACCTCTTGAGGCTTCGCAGTGATAGGCTTGTCAGGGAAAATTCGGATCCAAACCTTTCCTTCCCTTTTCATGTGTCGCGTCATGGCAATACGAGCCGCTTCTATCTGTCGGTTAGTAATGCGCCCGCGATCTAGGGTCTTTAAGCCAAAGGAACCGAAATCCACGGAACTCCCCTTGTAGGCAAGGCCGTTATTTCTCCCTTTCTGCTGCTTGCGATACTTTGTTCTTTTTGGCTGTAACATGGTCGTAAAATTTTACGATATGAGTCCTAAAAATGCACTACATGGCCAGCTTCCGAAAAAGCTGTGCAAAGGTAAGGCATTTTTTCTAATTATTCTAACCTCTTCTTTGATTTCTACCGCCGCCACCGCCTCTGCGATCACCACCTCTGCCGCCACCTCTACGGTCGCCTCTGCCACCGCCTCTACGGTCACCTCTACCGCCTTTCTGCTGCACGCCGACGTTTGGAGACAAGTCTCTCTTTCCAAGTACTTCTCCCTTACAGATCCACACTTTGATACCGATGATTCCGTAAACGGTCAAGGCTTCTTTCAAAGCATAGTCAATATCTGCACGGAAAGTATGCAAAGGGGTACGCCCTTCTTTGTACTCCTCAGAACGAGCCATATCTGCACCATTCAATCGCCCAGCAATTCTCACTTTGATTCCCTCTGCACCGGCACGAATAGTAGACTGGATAGCCATCTTAATAGCACGACGATAGTTAATTCTCGCTTCCAACTGCTTGGCGATAGATTCAGCAACGATGGCTGCGTCAAGCTCTGGCTTACGGATTTCTACGATATTGATTTGGACATCCTTACTCGTGAGTTTTTTCAACTCCTCTCTAATTCTATCTACCTCTTGACCTCCCTTACCAATAATGATACCAGGACGAGATGTGTGAATCGTTACCGTGATACGCTTGAGTGTACGCTCGATGATGATACGAGCGATACCACCTTTGTGTACCCGTGCCTGGAGGTATTTGCGGATGTGCTCATCCTCAACTACCTTCTTGGCATAGTCCTTGTCACCGAACCAGTTAGAATCCCATCCCTTGATGATACCTAAACGATTACCAATTGGATTTGTCTTTTGACCCATATCTATGGTGTATAAATGTTTTTTAAATAGCTTATTCGTCAGCTGTTTCCTCAACTTCCTCAGCCACTTCCTCGAAGTCTACCTCCTCGTCGCTAGCTTGATCCTGAGCAACGGGAATACGGTTTTCAACTACTAAAGTAACATGATTGGTGCGCTTGCGAATGCGGTGTGCTCTACCATGAGGAGCAGGACGGAATCGTTTTAGTTGTGCACCATCATCAGAGAAGATCGTCTTGACATACAATTCGTAGTCGTCTGCACTTTCTAGGCCATCTAGTTTGTATTCCCAGTTGGCAATAGCAGAAAGTAGCAGTTTTTCCAACCAGCTTGCTGCCTCCTTCTTGGTGAAGCGAAGGATATCCAAGGCCTCATCCACATCTTTTCCTCTGATATTATCCACTACCAGGCGCATCTTGCGCGCTGACATGGGGACATTTTTGAGTTTGGCTACTGCTTCCATAATTTAATTAATTATGATGAATTGGATTGCTCCAATCGGCTTAACATTTGTTTCTGAATCTCAGTTAATTCTCCTTCTCAGCAGCCTATGATCTGCGCTTCGTGAGAACAATAAGAATTTTCCGAGATGCTTATTTCCTACGGTTACCGGAGTGACCTCTAAAGTTGCGGGTTGGAGAAAACTCGCCCAATTTGTGTCCTACCATATTTTCCGTAACAAAAACTGGGATGAAAGTTTTGCCATTATGAACAGCAATTGTCTCACCAACCATATCAGGAATAATCATGGAAGAACGGGACCAAGTTTTGATCACAACCTTCTTCTTAGAATCCTTAGCTTTAACCACTTTATCCAACAACTTGTGAAAGACGTAGGGGCCTTTTTTTATTGATCTTGCCATTATCTAGCTATTATTTTCTTGATTTCGATTTACGCTTAGAAACAATCAGGCTCGTAGAGTACTTCTTGTTGTTCCGGGTTTTCTGACCTTTGGCCATAATACCTGTTCTAGAACGTGGGTGTCCTCCTGAAGCACGACCTTCACCACCACCCATGGGGTGATCGACTGGGTTCATAGCTACACCTCTTACTCGAGGTCTTCTTCCTAACCAGCGCTTACGACCCGCTTTACCTAGTACTTGCAGACCGTGGTCTGGGTTAGAGGTAGAACCGATAGTAGCTTTACAAGTTTGAAGAATTCTGCGCACCTCACCTGATGGCAATTCGATAATGGCATATTTTCCTTCTCTACCTTTCAAGGTACCTTTAGTACCTGCACTTCTTGCCAAGGCAGCACCTTTTCCTGGCTGCATCTCAATCGCGTGGATAACTACACCAAAAGGAATATCCTTGAGGTACAAGGAGTTACCTACAGTAGGTGGCGCTCCAGCTCCAGAGACGATCTCAGCGCCCACCTTCAAACCGTTGGGAGCGATGATGTATCTTTTCTCACCATCCGTATACTCAATCAAAGCGATAAAAGCAGTACGGTTTGGATCATACTCTATTGACTTCACGGTTCCTACTACTCCGTCTTTGTCTCTCTTGAAGTCAATCACACGGTAGCGACGCTTGTGCCCACCACCTCTCTGGCGAACGGTCATTTTACCGTCGTGGTTACGTCCACCGGACTTGTGTAATGGCGCCAATAGGGTCTTTTCCGGCTTATTCGTCGTAATCTCCGTGTAAGCATTCCCTACTCTCGTTCGAGTACCCGGCGTAATCGGATTATACTTTTTAACTGGCATTACTAAAAAATTTATTAGACATTGAATTTCGGAGCCTAGCACCTGAATGAAGAATGATAAAGAGGAGTGAATAATTATTCATTACACCTTCTCTATTAACATTCACCTTGGTGACCTAAGGCACTAGTTCCACACTCAATGAATGAACTTAAATGTCACCAAAGAAATCTATCTCTTCTCCTTCTGTCAATGTAATGATGGCTTTCTTATAAGAAGAAACCCGTCCACGTACATATCCAGATCGAGTGGTACGATTCTTAGTTTTCGCAGGCATGATCATTGTGTTAACAGAGTCAACCGTCACACCATACATTTCTTCTACCGCCTTACGGATTTCGATCTTATTAGCTTTGCGTTCAACAACGAAAGAATATTGATTCAAGCTGTCAGACAAGCCTTCCGCCTTTTCCGTAATGATCGGTTTTATTAATACTGTCTTTGCCATGATTATGCGTTTGCAAAGGTTTCTTTAATAATCTCCACGGCTCCTTCTGAAAGGATTAGCTTACCAGCATTCATGATCTCGTAAGTATTGAGGTCCGTTGCGCGCACTGTATCTGTTTTAGGTACATTACGGCTGGATAGGTAAACCTCTTTTTCGAAATCAGAAGTGACGAGAACCGTTTTTTGACCGTTCACATCTAGCTGCTGAAGAATATTGATAAACTCTTTTGTTTTTGGCGCTTCGAAGGAGAAGTCTTCTACTACCAAGATATTACCAGCTGCTGCTTTATCAGACAAAGCAGATTTTCTGGCCAATCTCTTGACTTTCTTGTTCAAGCGAACGTTGTATTTACGTGGTCTAGGACCAAAAATACGCCCACCTCCTCTGAAGATTGGACTTTTGATATCCCCTGCACGAGCAGTACCGGTACCCTTTTGGCGCTTCAGCTTACGGGTGGAACCAGCGACTTCGCCCCGTTCCTTGGCCTTGTGCGTTCCTTGCCTTTGATTAGCCAAGAACTGCTTTACAGCCAAGTACACTGCATGCTCATTGGGTTCGATACCAAAAATATCTTCCGGTAGATCCACGGATCTCCCTGTTTTCTCGCCTTGAATATTTAAAACCTCGAGCTTCATTTTTTATCGCGTTAATGCGTTCGCCAATAGAAATTCGCGAGACACCATTAATAATTACTTTTCAAGAATAACGTAGGCTCCTTTATGGCCTGGGACAGCGCCCTTCACCAATATAAGATTACGTTCTGCGAAGATCTTTACCACTTCGAGGTTTTGAATCTTCACCTGACGGCCACCATCTCGACCGGCCATTCGCATACCCTTAAATACTTTGGCGGGATATGAAGCCGCACCAATAGAACCTGGGGCACGTTGGCGGTTGTGCTGACCGTGAGTGGCATCATTAACACCATGGAATCCATGACGCTTAACAACACCTTGGAAACCCTTACCCTTGGAAGTACCAATAGCATTTACGAAATCTCCTTCTTCAAAAACCTCATCGACGGTGATGGTCTCACCTAAGGCTTTATCCGTTTCGAAATCGCGAAACTCAGCTACTCTACGTTTGGGAGTAGTCTTGGCTTTGTCAAAATGTCCTTGAAGGGCTTTGGAAGTATTTTTGGCTTTAGCTTCGCTAAAACCGACTTGGATAGCACTGTAGCCATCGGATTCAGCTGTCTTAACCTGGGTCACAACGCAGGGGCCCACCTCGATTACTGTGCAGGGCACATTACGACCCGCGTCGTTATAGACGCTGGTCATTCCGATCTTTTTTCCGATTAATCCGTTCATCAGTAATTCTTTTTATGGTCCTCAGTTTTGGGCTGAGGCACTCAAAGATGACAGACTTTAGATCGCTGTCAATAGACCTATCATTAGCAGGGCTATCAACCAGCAGATATTAGATAACAGACTTGGATGTCAATACAAAACTCCACTGAAAGATCAGCTCTCGGACATCTAGTTTCTACCTCTGTCTTGATTCGAAATGGCGATGAATGATGGCAAGGTGCACAAAATCCAGCGGTACATTTGAATCTATTAGGACAAGCGCCTAATATCTAACATCTAGCATCTTCAGACTTTACAAAAAATGGACAGGATTACAAGATTGGTAAGGAAAACCTTTCCTGTAAAGCTCCGTCGTTAATTATCACGTCAATTTCACTTGAATATCTACCCCGCTTGGCAATTCCAATTTTGACAGAGCGTCCACTGTTTTCTGTGTAGGAGTATAGATTTCAATGAGGCGTTTGTGTGTACGCAACTGGAACTGCTCTCGAGATTTCTTATTGACGTGCGGTGAACGGAGCACGGTAAAGATTTTCTTCTCGGTGGGCAGCGGAATCGGACCAGTAACTACAGCACCACTATTCCGCACTGTTTTTACGATCTTTTCAGTAGACTTATCTACTAAGTTATGGTCGTAAGAACGGAGTTTGATTCTGATTTTCTGATTCATGCCTGAATTAAAATGTTTTTGATAAAAACGTCTTTCTGGTATACTTAAAGTAACGTAAAAGTCTGTACAAGTAACTTATTATCAAGATGTGGTTACTGGCAGCTTTCGCCAACCAATAACCACATGCTTTTCGTTATACCTTAACCTCTCCTCGCGCTTTTTCAATTACTTCTTTCGCGATCCCTTGAGGAGCCTCAGCATAGTGAGAAAACTCCATCGTAGAATTTGCACGACCAGAAGTAATCGTACGAAGTGAAGTTACATATCCGAACATTTCTGATAGAGGTACATCAGCCTGGATGGCTACTGCTCCTCCCATACGAGCTTCCTGATTCTTTGGAAGACCACGACGACGGTTCAAGTCACCGATTACTGGTCCAACATATTCTTCAGGAGTTACTACCTCTAACTTCATAATGGGCTCGAGTAGTACGGACTTAGCTCTATGAGCCGCTGCTTTGAATCCTTCCTTTGCACAAAGTTCAAAGGCAATTGGTTTCGAGTCAACTGCGTGCATAGATCCATCAAACACTCTCACTTTCATGCTATCGATGCTATAACCAGCAAGGATACCATTGTCCATCATGGATGTAAATCCATCTCTGATTGGCTTGATGTAGTTCTTGTCAATGGCACCACCAACGATACCCCACTCGAACTGCAATTTAAGCTTACCATTTTTGAAGTCATCGCTTTCCAAGAATTCTTCATCGGCTGGGCCTAATTCGAATTCCATATCGGCGAACAAACCAGAACCACCCGTCTGCTTTTTCAAGCGCTCACGGTGTTCAACAGTTTTAGTCAAGGCTTCTTTATAATTCACTTGAGGTTGACCTTGGTTACACTCTACCTTAAACTCTCTTCTCAATCGGTCAACAATGATCTCCAAGTGAAGCTCACCCATACCGCTAATTACGGTTTGGTTAGTGTCTTCGTCATAACGTACCCGGAAAGTAGGATCTTCTTCAGCCAATTTAGCCAAAGCCATACCCAACTTGTCCAAGTCTTTTTGAGACTTTGGTTCTACCGCGACACCAATTACAGGCTCGGGGAAAGTCATACTCTCCAATACGATGGGCTTATCAACCGCACAAATCGTATCTCCTGTTCTTAGGTCTTTGAAACCAACCGCTGCAGCAATGTCTCCAGCCTGAACACTAGGCACTGCGTTTTGCTTGTTGGAGTGCATCTGATAAAGACGAGAAATTCTCTCTTTCTTACCAGAGCGTGTATTTAATACATAAGAACCTGCATCCAAGGTACCGGAGTACACACGGAAGAATGCCAAACGACCTACGTAAGGGTCAGTAGCAATTTTGAAGGCCAATGCTGCGAAAGGCTCATCATTACTAGGCTTTCTAGTAACAGGCTCCTCCGACCGAGGATCCATACCTTCAATTGCGTCGATATCTACAGGAGAAGGCAAGAAAGTACAAACTGCATCAAGAGCAGCTTGAACACCTTTGTTTTTGAAAGCAGAACCACACATCATCGGAATGATGCTCATGTCGATCACGGCCGCACGGATAGCCGCACGGATTTCATCTGCAGAGATGGAATCAGGATCCTCGAAGTATTTCTCCATCAAGGACTCATCATATTCTGCTACAGCTTCCAACAATTTCTCTCTGTACTCAGCAACAGTTTCTACAAGATCTTCTGGAATTTCGATCACTTCATAGGTCATACCCATGTCGTGCTCATTCCAAACGATCGCTTGATTTGTAATCAAATCAACAACTCCTTTAAATCGCTCTTCTGCTCCAATTGGCACTTGCAAAGGAACTGGGTTTGCACCTAGTTTTTCCTTCACATCATTCACTACATTAAAGAAGTCTGCACCAGAACGGTCCATTTTATTAACGAAACCAATTCTTGGTACTTTATATCGGTCAGCTTGACGCCAAACAGTTTCAGATTGAGGCTCTACACCAGATACTGCACAGAATAGGGCAACCACCCCATCCAATACACGTAGTGAGCGCTCTACCTCTACCGTAAAGTCAACGTGACCTGGCGTATCAATGATATTAACAGTATATTCTTCGTCTTTCCACTTCCAAGAAGTCTTGGTGGCAGCCGAAGTAATGGTAATTCCTCTTTCCTGCTCCTGCTCCATCCAGTCCATGGTAGCAGCACCATCGTGTACCTCACCGATCTTATGGCTTATACCGGTGTAGTATAGAATACGCTCTGTAGTCGTAGTCTTACCCGCATCAATGTGAGCAGCAATCCCAATGTTTCTCGTATATTTGAGATCTCGTGCCATAGTTACTCCTTTACGGAATTTAAAAGGTTAAATAGAAGATTATAATTATTAAACACGGAAGTGAGCGAAAGCTCGGTTAGATTCAGCCATCTTGTGCGTATCTTCTTTACGCTTGACCGCTGCGCCTTCTCCCTTGCTAGCTGCAATTAGCTCTGATGCTAATTTTTCAGCCATCCCTTTCCCACTACGAGAACGGGCGAATTTGATCAGCCATTTCATACCGATTGAGATTTTACGCTTTGGGCGAATCTCAGTTGGAATCTGAAACGTAGCACCACCAATTCGGCGGCTACGTACCTCTACTTGAGGCATAGCATTATTGAGCGCCTTTTTCCAGATAGCATGCTCCTCCTGCTTGGTGCGATCTTTAATGATATCCATTGCATCATAAAAAATGCGGAAAGCAGTAGTCTTTTTACCCTGCCACATCATGTTATTGACGAACTGGGTTACTAACGGGTCACCGTATCGTGGATCCGGCTGAGGAATTCTTAATTTTGGTTTTCTTTTTCTCATTTCTCTTAATTAGAGGTTTCCGTAGGAACACCTACAATTATTGAAACATAATTACTACTTAGGTCTCTTAGCTCCGTACTTCGAACGGCTCTGCTTACGATCACTTACTCCTGCAGTATCCAAAGCGCCACGAACAATCGTGTAGCGCACCCCTGGCAAGTCTTTTACCCTACCACCTCGAATCAGTACGATAGAGTGCTCCTGCAAGTTGTGCCCCTCTCCTGGGATATAAGCGATCACCTCAATGCCATTTGTTAGACGAACCTTCGCTACCTTACGCAATGCAGAGTTCGGCTTCTTAGGAGTAGTAGTATATACTCTAGTGCAAACACCACGCTTCTGAGGACATGAGTCCAAGGCTCTGGATTTGCTTTTTGTGATAACCTGTGTTCTGCCTTTGCGTACGAGCTGATTAATGGTTGGCATACGTTCGCATTTACAATTAAAATTCAAATAATTAACGCTCGCTTAACACCTCTTTCAAGATGGACGGAGGGCACCCCTCTGTCAAAAGCGATTGCAAAGGTAAGGCTTTTCCCTTGAATTACCAAAGGTAGAATTAAAATTATTGGTGGATAAAAAGCGACTTGTCATTCAATGATTTGGAAGGGGCCTTTCCAATGACGTAGTACATGAAATTTTATATGGGCTAAGTCCTGAATGACCAACTTGCACCCCTGCATTTGAGTCCAAGGCCAAAGTAAATAGGGGAAATTGGATAAAAGTTCCCCAAACCACTGCCATCAAGCCTATTGTCCTGCGCCTGAACAGACCTCAAACAGGCTGCATTATCGCATAATTGCGACCTTGGCGGCAAGCGGTAATGCCTGATTTGCTTATCATCGCAAAATTAGTTTCTTTTGAGCCAAAGAACCCACTGCATTATGACCAGCCCATTGAAGCCTATCTTACACGAAGCTGAATTTCAGATCCGCACCTATGATATTGATAGTCGTAAAATAGCCACCTTACCTGCCTTAGTTCGCCTGATGCAGGAAGCAGCCATGGAGCAAGTCATTAAGTTGGGCATTTCGGTATGGGACCTGGAGCCGCACGATATCTCTTGGATCTTAATGCGGAACCATATGGAAATAGTTAGATTACCAAAGTTGGGGGAAAAAATCAGGGTAAGAACCCACCCATCTGGCTTTGAGCGCGTGTATACTTACCGGGATTTTCGCATTTTTGATCAGGACGGTGAGCAAATTGCCTCTTCTAGCACGGCCTGGCTTCTGATGAACACGAAAACCCGGCGATTGACACGAATCCCTCCTTTCATTCTCAATCTAGAAGATCGTTTGCCCGCACCTGAGACTTACCTACCACGAGTCAACACGAAGATGGATAAGGAAATGGCAGAAATCCATTGGGAAAAATCCTTTCGGGTAAATTGGCATGACTTGGACTTCAACAAACACTTGAACAACACCTATTACATTCAGTGGATGCTCGAAAGCCTCCCACAACGTATACTTGACCACAAACAATTGGTAGACATGCAAGTGCAATACCAAGCAGAAGCCTTACTCGAAGATCGGGTCGTTTCGCAATGTTATGAAAAGGAAAATGGACATTTTCAACATCGGCTGGTCAAAGAGGAAGACGGTAAGGAGTTAGCCTATTTGAGTACGATTTGGAAATAGGTCTTGCCGGCTAATAGTCAACATACCTAAAGTCTGCTTCATTGACCTGCAACAAATACAATATTAGTAAGACCAAGAAGGTATACCAAAGTGTAATCCCAATATTAGCCCAGCGAACTGGCAGGTATTTTAGTAGAAAGTCATACATATCATCTAATTGAGAAACAACAGCGTTTTATACCTGTCCCATACAGATATCCAATCTGGTTCTATTACAATCACAAAACTCAAGACGACAAAGTGAAAAGTGAGCAGTTTCGCCCAGAAATCATAAAAAGGTAATCCAGCAGAAAGGCGCTCTGCCATTCGACTATTCTTGTAAATATGCCAAATAGCTATTCCCACCCCATGAAATAAGCCCCAAATGATATATTTCAAGGACAACTCATGCCATAGACCGATGACCAGCATGGTAAAAATGATGCCCCAAATGGGTTGACGAGTCATACTGGCTACAGGAATATATACATAGTCTTTACACCAGGACGATAAGGAAATATGCCAGCGATTCCAGAACTCATTGATATTAGGGGCGGTTAATGGATAATTGAAATTCTCCATCACTCTAAAGCCAGCAATCAAGGCTAGTCCAATGGCTACATCCGAAAATCCTGCGAATTGGAAGTAGGTATTGAGTAAGAAGTTGATCGATTCCAGATAAGTCTTTAGCCAGATATATTTTTCATTGATCTCATCGATGTTTCCGGCTATCTCCCGGGATACGATGAAGTTGCCTAGAATCACGATTTTCGCGTAGCCATATAAGATCCGCTCCAAGCCTTCGGCAAACAGGTTTTGGTCCCAACGCCTTCGCCGCAGATGCCTAAGAAAGGAGGGAAAGCGATTAATAGGTCCGACTAGTATAGTCGGCAAGAAGAACAGGTAACAGACATATTCACCGAAGTTGTGCAATGGTAATTTTTCTTTGTATTGCTCAATGGCATAATGAATTTGTCGGAAGGAGTAATAGGATAAACCTAAAGGGATCAATCGGCTACCATCCTGGAGAAAATCGGGAGCCCAACTGGCCTTGTACAAAATAAATAGCCCAATCGACTGCAGCAAAATCAAGATGGCAGCCCAGGCTCGATTTATTCCCAGCTGAAAGATTGCATAACTCGTGACGGTAGTAAAGGCCAGAAGTAGCAGCGAAATCGGGGCTTTCCACAACAGAAATGCCAAGGTTCCTAAAGCGATCACCCAGACCTGCCAGCGGCTAGGCAGGATCCAACATAAGGCCACTAGTACCCCCGTATAAAGTAAAATTAAATTGAGTAAATCCATGGGGCCTTATCTGTTTGCTTTGATTTGCTGAAAGAGCCAATCCGAATAGCGTTCCATCCCGAGCCGATTCAGATGCGCATCGGTGAAGTGACTGTAAGGAAGGATTTCGGGATATTCCCATTGCTGCATTCCAAACTCTTCCCGATACCTTTTCAGTAGTACCTGGAAAGCTTGTTTCTCCTTTATGGATTTCAACACCCTTGTGGTCACCGCCGGACGTGGGAGGTTTAGCATCACCAGTTGTACCCCATCGGCCTGGAATTCGGCGAGTCGTTGGTTCACATGATCGTTTTCGGCAAAGGATCGAAGCTCGAATGCAGAAGTTCCAAAGGTTGTAGAGTCAACCCAATTAGCCTCTTCATGGTATTTCCAGAAAAACTCAAAAGTCCCTGGGTTTTCCGTATCTTCTTTTCCTAAACTGGCCAGTAGGTGCTCCTTAAGGCCTTCAACCCTCAGGCTATAGCGTTGCAGCCATCTAGGCAAATGAAGCATTCCTGACTTATATTCATCAAAAGCGAGCAGTCGTTCTTCGATACAGACGATATCCGCTTTCAGTCGCTTCGCCGCTTCAAAAAATCCGGGAAGTTCTTTTAGGTCACTGGCGCTACAGTTGTACATATAGATTTTGAAAACATGTACCTGCTCCCCCGTTTCTGACAAAAAACGATCGTAGAAATAGGGATGATGTTGAATCCCCATGGCCGTAAAGGATGAACCAAAGATGATCACCACCTCGTCGTCCTCTGCTATCTCATATCTTTCCTCCAGATCTTGCATCCCACTTTGGAAATTCCGATAGAAAGCTCCATAACCTTCACGTTCCTCTAAAACAAAAGCGCTTCCGACAATAAAAAGGGTCACTAATGCTGCAGCCGAAATCCAAACGGATGGGGGTGGAAATTTCCGTTTCATATCCTAATTTAGTTTAGCAGCAAGAATTTGCTCCGCCTCTGCTAGGGTGTTCATGACCATGATTTCCTTGGAGTTAAAACGTACCTTGAACTGGTCTTCCAGGTTGGTGATAAATACCAAATGAGCCATAGAATCCCAGCCATCAATCGTCATGGAATCTCCCTTCATATCCAATTTAGAAGCATCTACCTTAAAGGCATCAGCCGCCGCGGCCAAAATACCTTGTGCGTAGGCTTGGTCTCCATTGGACATTACCAACTCCCTAGTGGTCTTCAACATCTCCTCCACCTCTCGGTATTTTATCTTCCCAGAACCCGTTTTAGGAATCCCAGCTACAAAGTGTATGTCTTTGGGCACCTTAGCCTCTTCCAGCTCCTTCCGGCAGTGCTCAACCAAGTCTAGTTCATCTACTGAAGCCCCAGCATTTAGTACTACGGCCGCTACTAATTTCTCTCCAAAGATGTCATCGGGAATACCTAGGGAGGCAGATTCCATAATAGCTGGATGCGCGTTTAGTACAGCCGTCACTTCCTCAGGTTGAATATTAATCCCTCCTGAAATAATGAGGTTCTTTTTTCGGCCGACGATGTAATAAAAACCATCTTCGTCGCGCTTGGCGTAATCGCCGGTATGGAACCAACCGTCCTTCAATGCTGCAGCAGTAGCCTCTTCATTATTAAAGTAGTTGGTCAGCAAGTTTTCTCCTTTGATTAGAAGCTCTCCTGATTCATTGTCCCCTACCGCTTCTCCTGCCTCATTAATGATCTTAAATTCGCAATCTACCGGGACGCCGACGGAGCCAAGCCGGTGTGTGGCGGCACTCGGTCCACAATAGCTAGCCCCTGCTACAGTCTCTGTTAAACCATAGTTGTTGACGACACGTGTATTAAACTTTTGCTCAAAGCTCGACCATAGCTCTGACTCAAAGGGTGAGGCCGAGGTGACTATGCTCTTGAAATCTTCATTGTCAAACGTATCTTCAAATCCATCTGAGAACTTATTGAGGAAAGCCAACATCGTTGGGACAGTAATAAAATGTGTAATCCGGTATTTGTAAATACTGTCGAAAATGGCTTCGATCTTGTCTATTGCAAATTCAAAGGGGTGATACCAGCTGAGTGTATTTAGCACAGCTAGGACTGGCCCTTGGATAATCCCGTCCGTATGGTAAGCTGTTAGAATATTAAATACTCGATCCTCCCGCTCTAGGTTATATACCTTAGTGATGGTATTCAAGTTTGCCCACAAGGCACGATGGCTAATCTGCACCGCCTTGGGCGTAGAGGTTGATCCTGAAGTAAAGAGGATATAGGCTATGTTTTCGGGATCCAGCTGTGCGGGCCCATCAGCGGTCTCCAACTGGTTGAGAATAGCAGGGAAGGTGGTCGCTTTTTGCTGCCCGTTGTTTTTACTTTTTAGCATCTTCTTAAAAAGGAGTCCTTTCTTTTGTCGTTCCTTCTTAATGGGCAGGATGAAATCCGTTTTCCCTTCCAGATTCCACTCTTCGACTAACTCATGATCCACTAGCAGTCCCTTGGGTTCTGTCAAAGCGATCAACTCGCTGGCTCGCACAGTCCCCATATCTGGATCTAACATCATAGCAGTGATTCCATTCCGTAGGCAAGACAGGAACAGCAAGCTAACAGCATAGTTATCACGTGATGAAATAATTAGTCGATCTCCCACTGCTAATCCCTTCTCTTGGAAGAAGCCCGTCACTTTAGCAAGGCCTGCGTTGAGATCGGCATAGGTGTATTTTTTATCAAGAAGCGCGAATAATTTCGATTGTATCTTCTTGTCTTCTAGTCTTTTGAAAATGGCTACGGTGTCTTTCATCTTATTTTGTGCTTATGAGGGTTGCTTGAAGATATTGTTCAACGAGTTGTGCTTTTAGGACTTTACCATTAGCAGAAATGGGAAGGGCAGAAATGGGTACAAACCGTAAGGGAGCCTTGCGTTTCCCAAGGCGCTGTACTACATGCACTTTCAAGGCCTTCTCTATGGCCTCCAGGTCCGATTCAGTAGATTGAGGAACGACGAAGGCGATAATCTTCTCCATGCCGTCTTCGTGCAAAGCTGTGACAGCAGCTTCTTTGATAAGCGTTGTTTGCTCTTGTAGGCAATCCTCAATTTCCGAAGCAAATACAAGATTGCCATCAGCCGTCTTGATAATCTCGCGCTTGCGCCCCATCAGTTCAATATGGCCGTCTTCCGTAAAACTGGCATAATCACCCGTATAGAACCAGCCATCCCGTACGACTTGTGCGGTTAATTTTGGATTCGCGAAATACCCCTGCATGATGTTCTCGCTATAGATTCGGAGTTCTCCTTTTTCGCCAGGTTTTGCCAACTGTCCGTCGTCCCTAATGATCTGGGCAACACAGGCAATGGGTTTGCCAATCGTATGTTGGTTCAATTGGTGATTTTCCTCTGTTTCAGCGGTGCAAATACCTGTGGTCTCCGTCAACCCATAATAGTTCAGGATCGGTATATTGAAGAGGTCCAGAAAGGACTGCCGCAAGGCAGGGTAAAGATTACTGCCTGTACAGATCACCTGTCTCAGACTGCGTAGATCCGCCTTAATTCTGCGCTCGAATTTTACAGCTTGGCTTAGAAAGGCTGGTGTAGTCCCCAGCAAAGTAGCTTCATAATTGCCAATTGTTTCGCAGATACCAAAGAGGTTGCCCTTATTTCGAACATCGGGGATGACAACCGCAGCTCCGACTTCTAGTGGTGCGAAGCAACAATTGCGTAGGCCGCTCATGCTATCCAACTCGCCCAAGGCCAAGAATCGATCGGTCTTGCGCCACTGGTAAGTCTCGCTGATTAGTCGCGCACTGCGCATCAAATGCCCATGTGACAATTGAACCCCTTTCGGCAATCCCGTAGATCCAGAGGTATACAAGATGACGGCGAGATCTTCGGCCTCGACGGAAGCATTGGGAACTTCTAGCACTTCCTCCGTATCCATTAACCAATCGGAAAAAAGAACGCCATCTGTTTCCTCTTCTTCGTCAAATAGGATCGTTGCCTGAGAAGAAAAGAGCGTAGATAAGCGCTCGGCATTGGTAGGGCTAAGGAAGGTTAGCTTGGGCTGTACTTGATCTATAATATATCGTATAGAAGACGCTGGAAGGTCATATTCTATTGGGACAACAACCAAGCCTAATTGTGTGGCTGCTAGAAGCGTCAAGACTGCCTCAAAATGGTTGCTGGAAATAATGGCTAGTTTGTCGCCCTTTTGCAATCCCGCTTGAGTCAAACGGGCCTGAATCTGGCGAATCAGTTCGTCACTGTCCGCATAAGTAAATTCACTCTCATCCATTTCAGAGATCAGGAAGAGTTCCTCTGCATAGTTTCGGACAGCACGCTCCCACAGAGCGCTTATGGTTTGTTCATTTTTTGGGACGATATAGGTTTGTGTGCTTACGAAAGCCTGCAAGCGAATACTCTGTTTAGAAACGGGGACGACCTGGACAATATCCCTGGTCTGTAATTCCTCCAAAGTTGCCGATAAGGATTCGATAGAATAGCCTGTCTTTTCCGCAATTTCAGCTACCGAAAACAACTGTCCGGCCCAGAATAACAATTTGCATTCCAGTTCAGACAAGCGGTAATCAGCCGCTTTCTGTAGTTTCTCCATGTAAATTGGGTGGCGATCCAACAGGTACCCCACCCGATCTGACAGGTATCCACGATTGAGGCGCACGATCGCTTGATGCAAGCTGATATCCAACAGTGGATTAATCAGAATATGACAATTGTCAATCGGCCCGAGATCTTTAAATCGGAAGGCTTGCAATTGCTCTTCCGCTAACCAATATTTTGGAAGGATAGCAATGCACGAGTTGTAATGATGAGAATTGGGCTGCGATTGGAGAGGAGCCTTTCCACTTTCTGATAGTTCATTCAGCGCAAACATTTCTGGCTCGGGGAAAACCATCCCGACTCGCTCGGTCTTAGTCAACATCCTTTGGAAGAAACGATCGTAATCAGTGCCGTGCAATTGTCGACACCCACGCTCAAAGAAGGGATCAGGTTCGTTATTGGAGAGGTGTACATGCGGAAATATGATGGCGGCATCATCCGTAGTGACCCTCAACATTTCACTAAGCAGCAAAGACTGATCGAAGCGATGAAAAGTATCCAAACCCACCACCAGCGCCACTGAGTCATCAGCAAACGGCAGTGGTTTTTCCAAATTGGCGAAAGCTACCTCAAACCCCTTGGCCTCTTCCCGGTTTTGATACCAAAAGTAGAAGCCCTTGTAGCCTAGCACATCCTTATCACCCTCCCAAATGGAAAT
>JAHQWA010000545.1 GCA_019634045.1 Saprospiraceae bacterium | reverse complement strand
AGCCTTGTTTTATGTTCATATTGCCGATCCTTTTGGTCGGCAAGAAAAGGCCTTACTCTATATGATTCCTTACATCTGCCTGTTCTTGACCGGTGCAGGTAAGTATTCTTTGGATAACTTGTGGCTTAAACGCTTTCTTTAATTTACAGCCCATATGCAACCACCAGAAGGCGCTCAAAAAAGTTCATGCCCTCTTCCTGAAAGGAAATGGGGAGACATGCTTCAGCGGCCTAGTCTGCCGAAAAATACCCAACTGATGCGAGGAGCCTACCTGCTTTTGGGATTGGTTTTCCTGTTGGGGCAATCTTGTGTACAAAATAGCCCTACCTCTGCCCGTAAAGCCTACTTTGCGGTGAAGGGCGAGACCATGGGTACTTATTACCAGATTCGATACTCAGGAGAAGAAAAAACCGATCTTAAGCGAGAGATAGACAGCTTGTTGGAAGTGATCAACTTGGAGGTGTCAACTTATATTCCTCACAGTACTATTTCTATGTTCAATCAGGGCACGGAGGCTTTTGCGCTGACGTACAATCCCATTACTAAGACGGATGTGGATGGGGCGCCGTATGATAATCTTCACTTTAAGGCCAACCTGAAGCAATCTAAGGCCATTTATGAGCTAATGGAAGGTTATTATGATCCCACGGTCATGCCATTGGTGAATTACTGGGGATTCGGTTATACGGAAAAACGGAAGGTCACTCAGGTTGATAGTGTAAAGATTGATTCCTTGATTGCTTTAGTGGATTTCGACAAGATTAGCTGGACCGAAGAGACCAACCTCCTCGAAAAGGAGTTGCCCAATATGCAGTTAGACTTTAGTTCCTGTGCAAAGGGGTATGGCGTTGACGAAGTGGCACAACTGCTCACCAGTAAAGGAATTGAGGATTATATGGTGGAGATAGGAGGAGAAGTGGTGGTGAAAGGCAATAACCCCAAAGGTCAAGATTGGTCTATTGCGGTAAGTTTGCCCAAAGCAGGAGCCGGACTTCAAGAATTTCAGCGTATACTCTCCTTAAAGGATATAGCAGTCGCTACCTCTGGTAATTATCGTATCTTCTACGAAGTGGAAGGGGAGAAGTTTGCGCATATCATCAGTCCGATCACCGGTTTTACAGAAAAAAGTAATTTACTAAGTGTTTCAGTTTTTGCAAAGGACTGTTTGACAGCCGATGCCTATGCAACGGCATTTATGGTGATGGGGCTGGATCGTGCGATGGCCTTTGCCAGTCAAAATCCCGATATAGAAGCCTATTTTATTATTAGTAAAGCTGACGGTTCAATGGCTGTCAGCTACACCGAAGGAATACCCGAATATCTAAAAGATATATAAAACATGGACTTTAAACTCGACCGCAATCTAATATTTTTTGATATTGAAGCTACTGGCTTGAGTGTAGTGCGAGATCGCATTATTCAGATCGCCATGATCAAGTACTTCAAAAAAGAGAACAAGGAACCAGAGGAATTGACCATGTTGATCAACCCAGGGATTCCGATTAGTCTGGAAGCTATGAAGGTGCATGGAATCCAGCCCAAGGATGTAGCCAATAAACCTACCTTTCAACAGGTGGCCCAAAAGCTATTTGATTTCGTTGGGAATGCCGACCTAGCTGGTTACAATTCCAATCGGTTCGATATTCCGTTATTAATGGAAGAATTTGCCAGAGTGGGATTGGAACTGGACATGAGTCGAAGAAGGACCCTCGATATTCAGCGTATCTTCTATAAAATGGAACCCCGAACGCTAAAGGCGGCACTTCGCTACTACTGCAATGAGGATTTGGTCGATGCACATGATGCTATGGCGGACGTGCGGGCGACAATCTCTGTCTTTAAAGGGCAACTCGAAAAATATAGAGATGTTGATCACGTTGATGGGGATGGAAATGTGACGGAAAAACCGGTTCGAGAGGACATACAGAGCATACATAATTTCACCAATGACCAACGCTATTTGGATGCCACGCAGAAGCTCAAGGTGGACGTAGATGGGAAAATCGTGTTTGCTTTTGGAAAATATCAAGGAAAACCTGTGGCCGAGACTTTAGTAAAAGACAACCAATACTACAATTGGATGTTGCATAAGGAATTCTCCACTCAGGTGAAGCAACTGATCAAAAAGTTGGTAAAGGAATATGAGAAGGAACAAAGGCAGTAAGTATTTGTGCATTGGTTTGTCCATGGGCCTCGCCTTTGGACTTTTTTCCTGTTATGAACCGGAGGAAGGATGCCTTGATGTGGCTGCAAAGAACTTTCAAGTAGATGCTGACCTCGAGTGCCCGGATGATTGTTGTGAATACCCTGATCTGAAGCTCGTACTGAGCCATAGGGTAGGGACACAAGGAAATGACGAACCCTTAAGATATCTTGACTCCATATATACGGATGTCCAGCGGCAGGTCTTTCGCTTGGAGAATATGCAGTACTACCTATCTAACTTTATGCTGCATGCGTCGGACGGTAGCACCGCTCGGGTTACCGATTTACTTGATGTTCAGAGCTACAATACAGACGGAAGTTTGACCGATAACCAATTGACCGATGACTTCTTGCTGGTTAATCCTTCATTTTCTACTAGTCTTACCGTCGGGGAGATTCAGGTGAATGGGACTTTTGAAGCCATCAGTTTTAGTTTGGGATTGGATGAGTTGGCCAACCGAACAGATACCAGTTCTGTAGAGGAGGGACACCCCTTAGGTTCCATCAATGATCGGATGTTCGTGGATGAGGACCAAGGCTATGCTTTTTTGGAGGCAGCTATCTTGCGAGATACCGTGGCAAGCGATACCATACCCGTGGAGGTGAGTGTGCTTGGCCTGGATCAACGGATTGATTATTTCATTCCCTTTGATCAACCATTTGATCTAAATCCGGGTTATAATATAACCATCTCCCTACACATCAATTATGCTACTTGGCTAAATGCAATAGAAGATGTCAGAAATGACAGCCCTGAGGCTATTGCGGATAAAATTGTAAGCGGTTTGTCACAAGCGATTAGCTTGGTTGAGATTTCCGCTGATAACATCTAGTTTTGTTTCACTGCCTATTTAGATGCCTAAAGTTATGAGGCCGGTCCGAGGTGATTGAGCATCACCCTTGGTCGTGATTAGTGATGAGAGATGATAGTTTCGAGATCAAAAAACAATCCTTATGCAAAAGCAATCTTTCCTGATGATCGCCCTCGTAGGGCTCTCATTGACCTTTTTCTCCGCTGATTGTGGTGGGAGAGAAGATGACTTGCTAGATGAATTTGGCGAAGTAGAACTTAACTTTCAAGGTTTCTTTGGCAGCGAACCGCTGGTGATGTTGGCCAATGAATACGATTATGAAGCGGGGATGGATGTTCGCTTTCAGCTCTTTCAATTCTACGTAGCAGAAATCAAGCTAATCACTAAGGATGGAGAAAAGGTAAATCTTGGCGACATTGAACTAATCAACTTTGAAAATATTCAATCGGCAGAAGCTGCTTCCAAAGGCCTGAGTTTTTCCTTTAACAACATTCCGGCTGGAGAGTACCGTGCTATTGAAATGGGGATTGGCGTTTCGGGAGATCTTAATGAACAGGCGCCTTCTGACTATCCCGTCGGTCACCCACTGGCGGTCCAAGGCAACTATTGGTCGGGCTTGAGCAGCTACATCTTTACCAAGATTGAAGGGAATGCAGATCTTAATGGGGATGGCGAATTCACTGAGAAACTGACCTTTCACATCGGCGAGAAGGAAGATGTACCCTTATATCAGACGATTAGCCTTGATTACGACTTGACGGTAAGCAAGGATCAAAGTAGTGTGCTTCCTTTATCGGTAGATCTAAAGCAAGTAATTAGCCCAAGTTCAACGAGCTTCTTGGATTTCCGAGAAGTGAGCCAAGATCACACCAATCAAGCCGCCGTTTATACCCTCATTATTGATAACCTACAGAAGAATGCCATTCGCGTGCGTCAATAAGCAATATTGCGAACTTCACTAGGCATATTAGTATTACTGACGGCTTTCATCTCTTGTCAGGACAAGGCCACCATAGGGCCAGACGGAGACCTGAGCGCTATTCCCTATAAGCCGATACCATTTGAGCTTGAGGAGCCTGATCGCTTCGTGAAAATGCAGGCCTTTGAGGAAAATCCGCTGACAAGTGCTGGGGTAGCCCTGGGCAGACAACTCTTCTACGATCCGATCTTGTCCAGGGATAGTACCCGATCCTGCTCTAGCTGCCATATCCAAGCCTTTGGCTTTAGTGATACTATTTCCGTCAGTCTAGGAATAGAAAACAGGAAGGGGAAGCGTAATGCCATCGCCCTAACGAACCTAGGCTATCACTATACGCAGTTCTTCTGGGACGGACGGGTGGCAAGTTTGGAGGAGCAAGCCTTGGTACCGGTAGAAGATAGCTTAGAGTTGGGGAATACATGGGAGGAGGTCGAAGGAAGAATGCGTCAGCACCCTAGCTACCCAGTCGCCTTCCGGGCGGCCTTTGGCATTGATAATACAAGAGAAATTGATCGTAGGCTGGTAGCGAAGGCCTTGGCACAATTTGAGCGCACCTTAATTAGTGCCAACAGTAAATTTGATAAGGTCTTATCGGGGCAAGCCGAACTAACACCGACCGAAGAACGGGGACGCTTGATCTTTTTCGATGAGTCAGAAATGCTTCCTACCGGAGAATGTGCGCATTGCCACGTAGGCCCTTTATTGACGACCTTGACTTTCTTCAATAATGGTCTGGACAACACGGATCTAGCACTAGCCGATCTAGGTTTGGCAGGCGTGAGTGGAAATGTATTCGATCGCGGCAAATTCAAAACCCCAAGTTTGCGAAATGTGGCCCTCACCGCGCCCTATATGCACGACGGCCGATTTAGTACCTTGGAAGAGGTCATTGAACAATACAACAAAGGTGGGCATTATAGTAAAAATGAAAGCCCTAATATTCGTCCCTTGGGACTCAACGAACAAGATCAGGCTGATTTAATAGCCTTTCTACATACATTGACGGACACCAGCTATCTGGAACGGCAAGAACTATCCAATCCTTTTTTACCATGAAGCCACTAGAAGAGGATCGTGGCGAATTTGATCGCTTATGCTTAAGATGTGGAAACTGTTTGCATTAATAATTGCTAGTATACTTTTGCTTTCCAGCTCTTGCGAGAAGAAGACGGAAAAGCCCCAACCTCCCGTGGATGAGACGATACCCGGTGTCTATAATCCCACCCCGTTTACGTTGGTTGCTCCACAATACCTAGGGCAAGCTATCATTCCAGATGATAATCCGATGACGGAAGAGGGAATTGAACTAGGGCGACGCTTGTTTTTTGATCCCATTCTGTCCATCGATAGCACCCAATCTTGTTCTAGTTGCCACGACCCTGCCGCTTCCTTTTCCGACAATCGTCAATTTAGCATTGGCGTGAATGGAGATCAGGGGCTACGGAATGCTATGCCGCTGGTCAATTTGGCCTTTAACCCCAATGGCTTTTTCTGGGATGGGCGCAGGGCTAGCTTAGAGGAACAAGCTTTGGATCCTATAGAAGACCATTTGGAGATGGCGGATACCTGGGAAAATGTAGAAAGGAAACTTCAAAGGCATGCGGATTACCCACCGCGATTCAAAGCTGCCTTTGGCATAGAGAAGAAACCAGAAATTACGCGAGACCTAGTAGTCAAAGCCATTGCCCAATTTGAACGTACTTTGATCAGCGCAAATGCCGAATTCGATAAAGTCTTTCTCAGGGCTGAAAGATTTCCAACGGATGCTGAGCAAAGAGGTAAACTGCTATTCTTTTTTGAGCCTAGCGATAACTTCGATAACCATCCAGGCTGTTCTCATTGTCACGGTGGACAACATCTGACTGATTTTTCTTTTCGCAACAATGGACTGGATGATGTCGAGGAATTGGAGAACTTTGCCGATTTAGGCAGGGGAGGAGTCAATAATAATCGATTTGACAATGGTAAATTCAGAGTACCCTCCCTTCGAAATGTAGAGTTGACGGCTCCCTATATGCACGATGGTCGCTTCGAAACACTGGAAGAAGTCTTGGATCATTATGCTTCAGGAGGGCATGGAGTACTCAACGAGGATGCTAATATTCGAGCTTTTCCCTTAACAGAACAGCAAAAAATGGATCTCGTGGTGTTCTTAAAGACCTTCACAGACACCAGTTTTACCCAAAATCCAGTCTTCCAAAACCCCTTCAAATAACTTTCGGCAAGTTTTTTTCTCTTTTTTTTGAAAAAAAACGCAAAAAAAATCTTCACATTTTTCAAGTTTTGTTTTCTAAAAATTCACAAATACAAAAATAGGTAGAAAAATTAGATAATTGATTATCAGTATTTTGTGTAATTTATACTTTGTTTTTGCTGTTCTTTTTTTTTCACAATCAGCCGTTTTTGTCTTTGTTCTTGGCTAGATTATTTAAGATGTTTGTAATGTCAAACGAAAGAAACGGTCGAATAAAGATTCGCCGCACAAATGTTGGATAATTAATGGGATTAATTTTGTCGATAGTAAGTCAGGTTCTTTGGGGATTGTAATCTGACTTACTATTAACAAAACTTCGAGGAGTGTTTGACCAATCAATTTGAATTTTCCATAAGATATTATACTGATTTAATCAGACTTTTCAGTTTCGTATTTTGTTCATGGGATTATAATTAAAAATGTTTCAGGATAAGTCGCATCAAGTACCAGTGATGCGACTTATTTTTTTGCCCATATTCCAAGGTTTCTACTGTGAAATTTCTTTGATTTTTTTTGGAAAAAGCAATATCTTTGCAATCCGAAAAAATTTAAAAGAATCCATTTATGTTAATTATCGAAGTAAAAGAAGGCGAAAACATAGATAGAGCCTTGAAGCGCTATAAGCGCAAATTCAATGAAACAGGTGTAATGAAAGAATTACGCAATCGTCGCGAATTCACTAAACCATCTGTGAAACGTCGCAACGAAGTATTAAAAGCGAAATACAAAGAAAACGTAAGAAAAGGCGCGGAGTAAATATATCCTAGGGGTACGCTAGATCCTATTCTTAGAAGTTCTCCCATAAGCGTGAAGTCATCGATTGTGACTTCACGCTTATTTTTTTGAAAGACAGGCCTAGGGGTTTAGCAAGGCATCCTAGAAAGAAGAGGATTCAATCCGAAATTAAGCGACAAATTCCTCATATTGCATATTGAACGAATACCGATCCACTGTGCAGATTAGATTTATTGATAGAAAGTCCGGAGAAGTAAAAACGGAAGCTCCCCCCGCTGAAGGCCTATTGCAATTTCTGTATGACAATCCATTTGGAAAGACAGCCATTCTCCCTATTGCCAAGCGTAAATTTATTTCTGAAATCTATGGAAGGCGAATGGATCGGCCCACCTCCGTGAAACGGATTCAAGGCTTTGTAGACGAATTGGGAATCGATATGTCCGAGTCTAAAAAAGCAATAGCGGAGTTTACTTCCTTTAATGATTTCTTTTACCGAGCGCTTTTGCCGGAAGCGAGGCCAATTGCAGAGGGCTTCATCTCGCCAGGTGATGGCCGATTATTGGCATTTGAGACGGTATCTGAAGTGAATAGTTTCTTTGTGAAGGGGCGTCGATTCACTTTAGCCGAATTTCTGGGAGATGAGCAGCTTGCCAAAACGTACCAGCATGCCACCTTATTGATCTTGCGTTTAGCTCCCAACGATTATCATCGCTTTCATTTTCCATGGACTGGAACGCCTGCTGCTGTGCAAAAAATAAAAGGTAGCTACTATTCGGTCTCCCCCTATGCTTTGGCTGGCAATTTTACCCGGGTATTCTGTGAAAACAAACGGGAACTTTGTTTCCTCAATACCAAGGATAAAGGGGAGGTACTTCTGGTGCCGATCGGAGCTACTATGGTGGGGGGCATCGTAGAAACCTATGTGCCAGGCCAGCGCGTTGTAAAAGGAGAGGAGATGGGCTATTTCAAGTTTGGGGGGTCCACGGTAGTAGCATTGGTGGACAGTGAGAAAATTCAGATCGACCCAGATATCCTGGAGAACACCCGGAACAAGATGGAAACCTATGTGAAAATGGGAGAGCGGATCGCTCAATAAATGCAGATCAGCAAGAGATTCGCGATTCTCTTACAAGTGAAAATGGAGATCATGTGTATAGCCGGTGTTCTAGGTGATTAATTCCCTTACTTCCTGGGAAGCGAGATGCTGGTCACGCTTAGGAAAGTTGGGTTTATGAACCAAGTTAGTGCTTTTTTTACCGCAATAAATAGCAATCGATGGGGATGTCTAGTCTAAATTAGTTAGCCGAATGACGGTCTTGGAATTCCCTGAATGGACTGTAATGACTAGGACAGACTGGTAAGAATTCATAAAATTATGGATCTCAAGAAAATCAAAATTGAAAGCCCGACGTTATAGCTTCACAGGAAACTAGCCCCAGCCGCTCACCGTGGCCAGGCCTATGATATTGTAGCTATAAGCACCCCAAGCGAATCTGGATTGATAAGTAGCAGTATAGCACCTCCGATTTCCGACTTCCCGCTTGGCAATATCCCTCCAAAGTTTAGTACTTTTGCTCGAATCTTAAAATTAGGAATGTCTGTAAAAGTTGAACAACTAACGAAGGTCTACGGTACACAGAAAGCAATTGACCAAATTAGCTTTGAAGCCAAGAAGGGAGAAGTATTGGGTTTTCTAGGTCCCAATGGAGCAGGGAAAACCACGACGATGAAAATCTTGACCGGCTTCATCCCGCCTACGGAAGGAACGGCTGAGGTGTGTGGCTTGTCAGTTTTGGAGGAACCCCTGGCCATTCGGAGAAAGATCGGATATCT
>JAHQWA010000544.1 GCA_019634045.1 Saprospiraceae bacterium | reverse complement strand
CGGCGAGCCTGGCGATTTTGGAAAAAAAGATCCTAATCATTGATGCAGATCCACAATCCAATGCCTCTTCCGGGGTAGGTGCACTTCCTCAAGATATTGATACTACCATCTATGATTGCCTAATCAATGGCTTGGATCCATATGAGGCCATCTATGAAACAGATACGCCAAATCTGCATGTGATGCCTTCTAACATTGACCTGGTAGGAGCAGAACTGGAACTGGCTGTTTTTGAAGAACGTGAGTATGTCTTGAAAAAGTTGGTAGATCAAGTTAGAGACGATTACGACTATGTCTTTTTTGACTGCCTCCCTTCTCTAGGCATTATCACATTAAATGCGCTGACAGCAGCCGATTCAGTTTTGGTACCCGTACAATGTGAATACTTTGCGTTGGAAGGACTTGCCAACTTGCAGCAAACGATAGCCTTGGTTCAGGGGCAATTGAACCCCAACCTTCAGATTGAAGGTATTTTGCTTTCTATGTATGATCGCCGCTTGCGTTTGGGTAATGTGGTCGTATCTAAAGTACGAGAGATTTTTGGTGACAAGGTATTTGATACCATCATTCATCGGAATTCGAAAATCGGAGAAGCGCCCAACTTACACATGCCAGTAGTAATGGTGAATGCGGCGAGCAAAGGTAGCATCAACTTTTTGAATTTGGCCAAGGAGTTTTTAGATAAAAACAATGACTTGATCGCGAAGGCTGCCAGCTAGTTGGCAGCTCCGATCAACCCCATTACAACCATAATAAAAAGACTTAAATAGGGATACGATGGCAAAAAAAATACGACGGGCAGGTGCCACGAAAGCAGATCTAGGGTCCGGTCTAGATGCACTCTTTACCAAAAAGATGGATAAAGACATTCAGGAGAATCCGGAAAAGGTGGTAAAGGGCCTCGCCAATAAGTTTGCCATGATTCCTATAGAACATATTGAACGAAATTCTGATCAGCCTCGTAAAGAATTTGATGAGAAAGCTTTAGTGGAATTGTCTGAATCGCTCAAAGTTCACGGTTTAATCCAACCTATTACTGTACGTCGACTTGATCCCAAAACTTATCAGATTATTTCTGGGGAACGTCGCTGGCGGGCCGCTAAGCTAGCTCAGTTAAAGGATGTTCCTGCCTACATTCGGATCGCTAACGATCAAACGCTAATGGAGATGGCGTTGATCGAAAATATTCAGCGGGAAAACCTCAACGCCTTTGAAATTGCCTACTCTTACTACCGACTCAAAGATGAATTTAGTTTGACCGACCAGCAATTGGCCACTAGGGTAGGTAAAAAGCGCAGTACCATAACGAACTATCTAGGTATTTTGGATTTGGACCTAGATGTCATTAAGGCAATCAAGACGGACGAAATCTCCCTCGGTCATGCTAAGGCTATCAAAGCGGTAAAGGACAAGTTGCTGCAAAAGCAAGTACTAGGCAAGATCATTGAAGATGAACTCTCGGTGAGAGCGGCTGAAGAGCTCGTAAAACAATATCAAACTGCACCAACTCAAAAGAAGAAGACCTCTTCTAAGAGAAGAAATAATTACGATTATCGGGCCGTCCAAGATGACTTTAGAGCCTTTTTCGGTTCTAAGGGCATAAAATTGGAAGTAGAGGATAAGGAGAAAGGTGTAGGTAAAATCGTCATCCCCTTCAAAACCATGGAAGAACTCAACCACTTCTTCAAATGTATTGAACAAGGTTAATAAAAAGCCAATCTGCGCAAGATTGATCATCTATTTCAATCCTGTAGCGTTACTGTGTATAAAAAAGACTATATGCGACTTCGATTTCTCCTGTTTAGTTTGTTTTTGCTACCAGCTCTTCTTTCTTCACAGGAAGTAGATAGCCTAGAACAAGTAAGTCCCGATCCGGTGGTGGTGGATAGCTTGGAGCAAGGAGATGTCAAGGTCAAATCCAAATTTATTCCCAAACCTAATCGCACTTTGATGTGGTCGCTGCTTCCGGCTGGTGGCCAAATCTATAATCGCCGCTGGTGGAAAGTTCCGCTCGTATATGGTGCATTTGTGGGCCTGGGACTTGCGATCGATTACAATCAGAATCTTTATCGGGATCTCCGAGATGCCTATCTGCTGGCACTGAACGATGAACCGCATCAATTCAGTGGCACCACCATAGATAGTCCTAATGCCCTCCGGAATCTTCGGGATTCATTTGACAAAAACACACAAACGGCCTACGTTGGTCTGGTGCTATTATACGCTTTGCAGTCCATGGAGGCCTACGTCGACTCCCATCTTCGTTCTTTTGATGTAGACGATGATCTTAGTTTCAAGATCAAACCCTCTGTGGATGTGAATGGATTGACGGGGCAGCCGGTGATGGGTATTGGTATTAGCATTCCACTCGGACGTTGACGCCCTTTATTTATACTTTCGAGATTTCGGAAGTATCGATAAAATAGCCGTCGTAAGGACGTCAAACTGAAGTATATCCCAATCTCAAATTCTCCCTCCCTCGCATTGGATATACGCTTTTTACAATTCTCGCGTTATTATCCCGACCAAACCCCTTGACTATGCTACGATCTCTTTTTTTGTTGCTCTGTCTTTGTTATATGGGAGAAGGGCTCGCACAGGCTGGTTTTTCCTGGGGCATTAGCTTGTACCCTAACTATTCTGATCGCCGGCTTATCGCCTATTCCTTTATTACACAGGATGAAATAAACCGATTGGATAGCCTGGAAGAGGGTCGGTTTTCTTATTCAGGTGGTGTCTTGGCGGAATGGAGGACCGAAAAGGTCGGTTTTCAAACCGGGATGAATTTTATGAATACGGGTTATCGGACGATTCGAGAAACGATTTTACCCGGAGACCCTGATGAAAATATGGGTACAGAGCGGAGTTTCCTATTCCGAAATTTCAACATCGAAATACCTGCCGAACTGCACTTCTATCAAGAAGTTAGTCCAGGTAATGAATTCATCTTCACCTTAGGCGGGGCGATGAGTTATAATATTTCGAATTCAGTCTTTAAGGTTTTACACACCGATGGGAGTTCCGAACGGATTGATGCGAGTGATGATGAGCAAGATTTCAGGCCGTTCAATATTGCCTTTGTGACAGCTGTAGGCTGGGAGACTGACATTAGCGAAACGCTGTCTTTAGTAGTCCAACCTACCTTTGAGTTTTGGATGCGGGGTATCTTCAACGATACCATTGATCTCAACCGAAACCTCTACAATCTAGGCGTCAAGTTCAATTTGAAGTTCAAGACCTTGTACGAGGACTATTGAGTTAGTCTCTCCAAATGATAGGAGGTACAAATTGAAAAAGGTGGCAGGACTTATGACCTGCCACCTTTTTTTAGAAGTCTATATGTAGCTAAAGAAGTAATTACATATTAATCAGAGCGGGCGAATCTACCGGTACTACCCAGTTGTGGGCATCTTCAATTCTTCCCGAGCGAAGACCATCAATTTCCGTTTTCGCTATAGTAGAAACACTTTCTGGTCCAGGCGCTGCAATCTCAATGGTTTGATCTTGGTAAGCAATGGCTTCTACTACGGATACAACAGCCGCAGTTCCAGTGCCGAATACTTCATCCAATTTGCCAGCGGCATGTGCTTCCATCACTTCATGGATCGTCACGGGTCTTTCTTCCACCGTATATCCTTTATCACGCAACAAATCCATCACGCAATAGCGCGTAATTCCCTTCAAAATTGCCCCATCAGTTGCTGGTGTTACCACTTTACCATCGATCACAAAGAAGATATTCATCGTTCCTACTTCCTGGACATACTTAAATTCTTTGCCGTCCAACCACATCACCTGATCAAAGCCTTTTTGCTGAGCCAGTCTCGCGGGCAATAAAGAGGCCGCATAATTACCGGCAGCTTTAGCTTCCCCTGTACCTCCTTTTACAGCACGAACAAATGTTTCTTCTGCCAACAAACGTACTGGCTTGGCATAGTAGGGTCCAACAGGCCCAGTAAAGATGCAGAAGGTATACGTATCAGACGGTTTCACACCGATGAACTCATCCGTAGCGTATACGTAAGGACGGACATATAGTGCGCTACCTTCCTTGGGTGGAATCCAATCTTTATCTAGATCAACCAAAGTATGTACAGCTTCCAAAAAGAGATCTTCAGGAATTTCAGGAATGCACATACGGGCTCCTGAAGCATTCAAACGTTTGGCGTGCATATCCGGACGCAACAACATCGGCTTTCCATGCAGGCTTTTGGAAGCTTTCATACCTTCAAAAACAGACTGGCCATAATGCAATACCATAGAGGCTGGGTGAATCTGAAAGGCGCCGAATGGCTCAATCCTTGGATTTACCCAAGCTCCGTTTTCATAATTTGCCACAAACATGTGGTCTGAAAAGACTTTTCCGAAAGGAATATTATCGAAATCGAGTTGCGGGAGACGAGACTCTTTAACTTTGGTTATCTTTATATCGTATTTCATTGTACTGATTTTCACAAAAATACTTAAAGATTTTATTTCAAGCAATACTAAAGGCTGTATTCGAAATATAATTCTGTTTAAACCTTTTTTTTGACATTAAATCAAGTTTTCTTGTTTCTAGATTTTGAATTATTTGCAAGTCCAGACAAACAACTCCAACCTTCCGATTTAAGCGGAAAAGGTAGTCGAGGAATTTTCATCGCGTATGAGGCTGATACAGCCGAAAAAGAGCGACTAGATTACCTAAAAAAGATTCTAGCAGCAGCCAAGATTGATCTGGACCAAGACGTCAATGCTCTAGCTTTGGATGCGGAAACCTCTATCCAACTTAATAGATCCGCCTTCGCTACTGCTCCGCAATATATACTACTATTTGGAGTCAAGCCAAAACAATTGAGCCTTAATTTTCAGCTACCTACCTATAGCCCTGTAAGCTACCAAGGAACCACCTATTTGTGCGTCGATTCCTTGGCAACGATTCAGGAAGAACGGATGGCAGGCAAAAATCAAAAGGCTGGAGCACTTTGGCTTGCTCTTAAACAAATTTTCTTACCCAGCGCATAAATTTGAATGGAATCAATCGTTTTTGCTACCAGCAATCCTAATAAGATCAAAGAGGTCAACGAATTAATTGGTCAAGACTTTCACATCATTGGCTTGAAAGAGATCGGATGTGAAGAGGATATTCCCGAGACTCAACCAACTATTGAGGGCAATGCTTTGCAGAAAGCTCAATACGTTTTGGAACATTACCAATCTGACTGTTTTGCGGAAGATACCGGACTAGAAGTCGAAGCCTTGGATGGTGAACCCGGAGTGTACTCCGCTCGCTTTGCGGGCCCCCAACGCAATTCCCAGGACAATATGAACCTATTGCTCCAAAAATTGAAGGGCAATGATAATCGAAAGGCGCGATTCAAAACTGTCGTAGCTTTAGTTTTGGAGGGCGAGGTACATACTTTTGAGGGTATTGTAAATGGTAGAATTGGGCTTGAACCACAAGGGGATGGCGGTTTTGGTTATGATCCGCTCTTCTATCCAGAAGAGCAAGATATTACCTTCGCAGAAATGGATGCAGCTGCTAAAAATGCCATTAGCCATCGTGGCCGCGCTATTCGCAAGTTGGTCGATTTCTTACAGGCGCGTAGCGATCAGAATCTGGGTTAGCAAAAGGCTTTTGGCGTCACGCCTACAATCAGTTTGAAATGACGAATAAAGTGGCTTTGATCGTAAAAACCGGTAGAATAGGCCACTTCCGTGTATTTCATACCATTGTACAATAGACGTTTAGCCTCTTCTATTCTTAGATTAATGGTATAGCGAATAGGAGAAAGTCCATAAACAGCCTCAAATGTTCGGATCAAGTAGTATTTGCTAAAACCCAATTCCTTCTCCAACTCGTCCAAGCGAATTTGCTCCAGGTAATGATTCTCCAGATAGGCTTTGACGGCCGCCGCTTTCTCCTCGAATTGTCCCCAATCTTGTCGTAAGGGTTCAAACGAGCACAACCCCACCAAAGCCCCCAAGAGGTTTCTTGCAATGACCCGTGCGACAGGTTCCTCCGTTTCCGACAGAAGATATTCGTGCATGCTAGAGAATAGCCTTACAAAGGCTGGATTTTGCAAAACGCTTTGTGTAAAGACTGGGCGATAGTCTTCCTGCGCGGTTTCCCGATATACCTGATGGAATAATTCTTGAGAGATATAGAGTGATCGAAAATTCCACGGCTCGCCATTGACAGACTTTCCGGTATGGACTTCGTAGGGGTTTAACAATAGAATGGATCCACCTTCCAAGACTCTAATCTTATCTTTATAGGAGTAATCTACATTTCCCTCCTCCAATAGGATTAAGGCATATTGCTCGTGAAAATGGGGTTTAAAATATTGAGTGGTGAAGGATGCTCGCAATAGCTCCATACCCTCAAACTGTTTGAAAGTCGAGATGTGTTTTTTCATTAATAACAAGTGAGTGATTTCCAAAACCCAATCTATCCAGCAGGAAAGATGGCTGTAATTCGGCGATTCTAAGTGTCTTTAGAACCTAAGCCCTATAGCTATGGCTCCTGCCAGCATAGTGCTTTTTTCATAACAATTCGGTTTGCATAAGAATGGATACAACAAGTTTAGTCGGATATAGGGAGTTGCATCCGTTGTTTTTGGTGAGAGTCCAGGAAGTTAGGTGTGGTCAACTTCCATCATACTTACTGTGGAATAATGAAAACTAGCCAAAGTTGGCTATGCGCAGCTATTCTTTTCGTTAAACGAGACGAGTCTCTAAAGAATACAACGAAATAACAACTAGTTCTAGAAAAGTTTTAATAAGGGGCCAAATATTTTCGTCTACCAGCATACCAAAAGTTCAAATCATCTATTGGGCGGCGCCAAGAATCCTGGCAATTTTACCACAGTGCAATATTGTACAATTTTACTGTCATTACGCTATTTATCTTGCCGCCAGCCATTCGTATACAAGTTAGTTGAAAAAAACTCTTTTGAAGTTTTAGGACTTTATTCACAATCCTTTTGAATAGCAACATGCTATTTCAGCATAATTTTTTGTGAAAAACGCATTCTAAACCCAAAATTGTTTGATGATGAAAAAAAGGACCTTACTCACTAGCTTCTGCCTTTCCAAGGCCCTTGGCGGACCTTCCTTATTGATATCACTGAAGCTATTTAATTTCGAAAAAAATCATCGGTAAAAGTTGGGTCAGTTGCTGCTGGATACTACATAACCAATACGCTATCCAGTCGCAGGACTTCAACGTGCCTAATAGAACTGTGCTTTCTTGCGTGTGAAACTAGAACTCAAGAATCACGGCTCCGTTTAGGCGCTTTCCCCTATACCATCATCTTCCCAACACTATTGGCAAGTTAAGCACCTTCTGTCTGACCACAGGCATAGGACTGGGTTTCCCTTTCCTGCTGGTTACTACTAGGCCGAGGACTGGGAGTGGTATGGGTAATCTGACTCAATCGTTCATTCGATTTGGTTTAGGGAATGCTGTATTTATTTTTTCATCCATAATCTTTTATCCATGAAGTTAAGCCTACGCACCGTCTTATGTACAGCATTAGTGCTGTTCGGCGTGCAGTATTCATTTGCACAGTCTGCAACGACCGTTCGTGGAATCGTTGCAGATCAGCAAGGTGAGCCGCTTATTGGTGCTACTATCCTTGTAAAAGGAACCACCACTGGCTCTATTACCGATGTAGATGGGATTTACACCATCGCAGTTGAATCCACTCCAGCTACCTTGATTTTTTCCTATACAGGGTACGCTAACCAGGAAGTACAAGTTACGGCCTCCACCACCGTTTTAGATGTAAGCATGGAAGAATCCGTGGGGGTTCTAGATGAAGTCATCGTCGTGGCCTACGGTACGGCAAAAAAAGGGAGCTTTACAGGATCTGCTACGCAGATCAATGCAGAAGCACTGGAAGGACGTGCCTTAACCAATGTTTCTGCTGCCATTGAAGGTGCAGCAGGAATACAATTTTCGCCTGGAGATGGGCAGCCCGGATCAAGCTCTGGTCTACGCGTTCGGGGATTTGGTTCAGTAAATGCTTCTAGCGAGCCACTCTATGTGGTAGATGGAATCATCTTCTCTGGTAGCTTATCCAGTATCAACCCTAATGATGTAGAAAGCATCACCGTATTAAAGGATGCCTCCTCTACAGCGCTTTACGGTAGCAAAGCAGCTAATGGTGTAGTAATGATCACTACCAAAGGAGGACGTAAGGATGGCGAGAAATTCACCTTAAATGTAAGTCGAGGTGTAAGCGGCCGGGGAATTTCTGAATATGACCGTATCAGTGCCGAAGAATATTATCCCATCATGTGGGAAGCTTACCGAAATAGTCTTTCTGTTTCTGGCGATACACCAGAAGCCGAAGCCAATCAAATGGCATCTGATAATATCTTTGGTTTATTGGGCATGAATCCATTCAATGTACCGAATGATCAGATCGTTGGTACGGACGGACAGCTCAACCCCAATGCTCAATTGCTCTATGGGGATGATTTGGACTGGCAGGATCCCTTAGTACGAGGTGGGGATCGGACCAATGTGGATATCTCCTATCAGGGAGCTACGGAAAAGACAAGCTACTTTGCCTCCATGAGTTATCTAGATGATCAGGGATGGATTCTCAATTCTGATTTTCGTAGAATCACGGGCCGGATTAATGTCAACATGCAACCAAAAGAGTGGATCCGTACTGGATTTAATCTTTCCGGGGCCAGCTCTGAGTCCAATCAAGCAGCAGATGGCGGTAGTACCAATTTCGTAAACCCTTTCTTCTCAACGAGACGAATTGCCCCTATTTACCCCGTGTATTTGCACGATCCAGTTACTGGAGACTTTGTCTTGGATGATGCTGGAAATCGCATCTTTGACTTGGGCGATGACCGGGTTGGGAATACCAATGGACGTCACGTGATTCAAGAGACCTTATTGAATATCGATAATGATCGCATTACCACATTAGGTGCTCGCGCTTTTGTAGACCTATACTTCTTGGACGGTTTCAAGTTCACCGCCAATGCTAGCCTAGACAAGCGCTTCTTCAACAACGAAGATTTTGACAATCCAATCGTTGGTGATGGTGCTCCTGCCGGTAGAGCGGGTAGAGATGCTTCGACAAGAACTTCCATCAGTTACAATCAATTGCTGAACTACAGTAGAGATTTTGGGCGTCACTCGATATCTGCTTTGGTAGGACACGAGAGCTTTGAGTATGAATTCAACTGGTTGACGGGATTCCGTACTGATGTCGTAGCCGAGGGTAATACGGAATTGGTGAACTTCACCAACACTTCTGATTTGAACTCCTTCACGAACTTATACAGCACTGAAGGATACTTGGCGCGTTTGGAGTACGATCTTGACGACAAATACTATCTATCTGGTTCATTCCGTAGAGATGGATCTTCCCGCTTCGACGAAGATGTTCGATGGGGAAACTTCTGGTCTGTCGGAGGAGCTTGGCGTCTTGATCAAGAAGACTTCCTACAAGGCATTAGCTGGGTGAGCATGCTCAAGGCTCGTGCCTCCTATGGAGAAGTCGGTAATGATTCTAATTTGGACAACACTTCCTTAAGCTTCTTTGCCAGTCAGGCTTTGTTTGCTTTGGGTAACAACAATGCCAGCGAACCTGGTATTCTAGTAAGTACTTTGGCTGCCCCTACCCTAGCCTGGGAATCTAATCAGCAGACCGATGTAGCTTTAGAATTTGCACTATTCAATTACCGCGTTTCTGGTAGCATCGAATATTACAATCGAGTAACAGACAACTTGTTATTTAATGTACCCTTACCACTATCTTCTGGTATTGATGATGTTAACCGAAACATCGGTGCCATGTTTAACCGTGGATTTGAAGTCGACCTTGCAGTAGATATTATCAGAACAGATGATTTCACTTGGAGATTAAATGTGAACGCATCTACGATTGAGAATGAGTTTACACGATTACCTCAGGAAGAAATCATCAACGGTTCTAAAAAACTTGTAGTTGGCGGTTCCATCTACGACTACTGGTTGAGAGATTGGTATGGCGTTGACCCAGCAGATGGTGCAGCCCTGTATATCCTGGATGATGATATTGATATCAATGATTCAGATGTTCGTACTGCGGCTGATGGAACCTTGGTAACAACGAACCAAAACAAAGCCAAATTTGATTTTGTCGGTACCGCCGTTCCTGATGTGTTCGGTAGTTTCAATAGTGGGTTCACGTACAAGAGTTTCCGTTTAGGCGTATTATTCACGTACCAAATTGGTGGGCAGACTTACGATACCAACTACGCCGGTTTAATGTCCGCAGGAACCTACGGAACTGCCTATAGTACCGACATCCTGAAGCGCTGGCAAAACCCAGGAGATATTACCGATGTACCTCGCTTGGATGTGTCTCAGACTTCGGCTTTCGGGGCAGGTTCTGATCGTTGGTTGGTTAGTTCCTCTTATATCGCTCTACGTCAGATCAATCTTTCTTATGATCTGCCTATTAACAGTGCTAAAAACGTTGGGCTACAGGCATTGCGTTTTTACGCCAATGGTGAAAATATCTTCTTCTCCACGGATCGTAAAGGCATGTACATAAACCAAAACTTCAACGGTACGACACAAAACGTTTTCACTCCATCTAGAATTATCACTTTGGGTGTAACGGCAACTTTCTAAAGCAGAAAAAAGAAAATCACATTACGATGAAAAAATACTTTTCAAAATATATACTCTTATTAGGCTTGGTAGTTGCTTTCACTGCCTGTAGTGAAGACTTTTTAGACCAGGCTCCTACTACGGCGGTTTCAGCGGATTCCGCTACAGCTACTACGGGTAACCTCTTCACTATTATCAACGGTATTCACCGGCTGATGTACACGCGTCAAGGATCCAATGGACGTGGCGGATATTCAGCCATGATGATCCAAAATGATGCCTTGGGTGAAGATCTAGTGATGAATGCCATCGCCAATGGCTGGTGGATTAACATGGCTAGATGGAATGATCATACCAATGCCGCAGATACGGACACTCGCCATACTTGGCGTGTAATGTACAAGGTGATCAACAATGCAAACATTGTCATTGCTGGTGCAGAAAAGGCCACCGGGCCAGATACGGAACGAAAGGCGGCACTTGGTCAAGCCTTGGCTTACCGCGCTTTCGCTCACTTCCGCATGGTTCAATTGTATGCCAAGCGTTACGATCAAAGTGGTAGTAACCCACAATTAGGTATTCCACTCATGCTGAGCAGTACCAGTGAGCCACAGCCACGGAGTACGGTGGAGGAAGTTTATGCACAGATCAACGCAGACTTAGACGAAGCCATTAGTTTACTGGAAGATTATGACCGAGCCAATGCTTCTCACATCAATCTGAATGTGGCAAAGGGGATGAAAGCCCGAGTAAATCTAGTACAAGGAAACTATGATGTGGCTGCCCAATTTGCCATCGAAGCCAGAGACGGACATCCCTTGATGGATAATGACACCTACCGACTTGGATTCAATGACTATACGAATGCAGAATGGTTATGGGGTGGATTTTACAACCCTGAGCAAGGTTCTTCTTTCACCAATTTTGGGGCATGGATGTCAAGGAATTTCAGCTCCTCCAACATTCGGGGGAATCCTAAATCCATCAACAGTACCTTGTATGAGATGATCCCTAAATCAGATGTCCGCTCTACTGTATTCGATCCTACAGGAGAGCATAATGATTTACCCGCCGGTATTGAGATCAGTTCTCGACACAAGCGATTTCCTTACACCAGTCAGAAATTTCTTGCCATCGCTACAGGTGATAGTCGTGGGGATGTTCCCTATATGAGAGCGGCGGAAATGTACTTGATTGAAGCGGAGGCGAAAGCCAGACAAGGAGATTCTGCTGGCGCAGCAGATGCACTATTTGCCTTGGCTTCCAACCGGGATTCTGAATATGTTATCTCAAGCAAAACAGGAGATGAGTTAGTAGATGAGATCTTGCTACAAAGACGTTGGGAGCTATGGGGCGAGGGATTCAGGTTTAATGATCTTAAGCGTTTGAACTTGCCACTAGATCGTACTGGTGCCAATCATAATGCTGGCGTCTTGGCCAATCTCTTGGAAATACCAGCTGAAGATAGCCGCTGGCAATGGCAGATCCCACAGGCTGAGATCGATGCCAATCCAATGATGGAGCAAAATCCATAGGATTAAATCCCCCCTTCCATCGATCGAAAACACCCTTAGTCTGACTGATTAAGGGTGTTTTCTTTTATATCGTGTTTGCTTGACTGCCGATTTTTCCTCAAATTTGCCCCCCATACAGCCTATCGCAGGCTAGCTTGTCGATTTTCAAGACCTTAGCAAGCAGGAACTTTTTCTTTAGGCTGATAGTCAACATTCAAAAGCATTTATTAGAGAGAAAACCACTTAAGCATGAACAACAAAACGCTATTCTTCATCTTTCTTGGTTTACTTGCCATTTATGGCCTTTCCCAAGTATTCACAGGAAAGCGTACTAGCAATTTCGACACAGAACTGATCCAGGTAGACACCAGCCAAGTGAGCCGCATCATCGTCAAGACCAAACCTCCGGCCAGCGAGGAAATTACCCTTCAGCGGGAAGGAGATGGATGGATTGCCTCTAGCGGTTCGGTCAATACCAAGGCCACGGGCACTGCCATCCAAGCCCTATTGAGCAATATCAGGCTCATCCAAACTAAATACATTGCTTCCAATAGTGAGGAGAAATGGGCCGACTATGAAGTAGGAGAAGGACAAGGTACTCGCATACAAGTCTTTGCCGGTGAAACACTTCTGGAAGACTTTATTTCTGGTCGTTTCGCGTTTGATCAACAGGCCCAGACGGGTACCTCTTACATCCGATTAAGTAGTGGGAAGGAAGTATATGCGGTCGATGGTTTCCAAACCCTGACCTTAGGGCAAGGATTTAATTCGTACCGAAACAGGATGTTAACCAACACCCCTCCAAACGCTGACTTTGCAGAAGTGACCATCCAAAAGGAAGATGACAGCCTTACCTTAAGCAAGGGACCAAGCGGCTGGATGTTCGAAGATCAACTGCTGGATTCCATGAAAGTGGAGAATTACGTACAACAATTCACTAATCTACGGGGAGAGACTTTTGCGGATGATTTCGATGAATTGGCGGCAGCCAACTACAGATTTGGTCAGGTCAGCCTGAAAGGGCCGCAATTGCCAGAAGGCTTCTCCATCGCGATCTACCGAGATACAACAAGAATTAACCCCTTTGTTTTCCAGTCCAGCCAAAACCCGGAAACTTGGTTTGATAGTGACTCGACTGGTTTATTCCAACAGCTAGTGAAAGGAATTGTAGATTTCTTACCCCCTACCGAGTAGATTGGAGTAGTCCATAGCGCATTGATTCAACTTTCTAGTCGAAAGGTTTGGTTCACGATAGAAGGAGCTTCGTGTTCAAAGTGAGTAATAAAGATCAAGGTGAATTGGCTGTCAAGGACTTGACTTAGCAAGGCTCGGCAAGCCTGAATCAGTTGCTGATCAAAGCCCTGAAAGGGTTCGTCCAGCAGCAAGACGGGTGGGACTTTAATCACCGCCCGCATGAACAAGACCAATCTTTGGATTCCAGTAGATAGTTGACTGAAGGGTCGATTCAAATACTGAGATATACCAAAATATTCGAAAAGAGATTCCGTGATTTTCCGAAACTCCGGTGGGGTACCTGGCTTGACATGGAAGGTGTCCGTCAAGCCGCTCCAAACGACGTGTCGCGCCAATAGATCTTGATCGTAGTAGGCATGTAGTTCCGGAGAGGTAAAACCAATTCGCTTTTTAATCGCCCAAATACTTTGACCTGGGCCTCGCTTCTGATCAAACAAGTAAACAGGAAGGCTATAGGCTTGTGGATTGTCTCCATACAACAAGCTCAGTAAGGTAGATTTCCCGGCTCCATTTTGTCCTTTAAGTATCCATTTCTCACCTGGCCGTACTCGCCAGTTTAAATTATCTAGGATGGTGGTTTGACCGTATTTAACACTAACCCCATCCAGCTGGAAGACATCTTTGGCCTGCAGGGGAGCACTTTTTTCTTGATAAAAGCTGGCTAGTTCCTTCAGTTTGTTTTTTTGCTGGCTAGTCAGTTGCTGGACCTGATCCAGCTCGAGCTGCTGGAATGGGCCTTGGTAGCTGACTTTGCCCTGCTCCAAATGCAATCGGTGACTAATGCAATTCGGCAAAACATCAAAATGCCCGGAAAGAATGATGCTAATGTTCCGTTCTGATGCCAATCGGTCCAAGGTATCATTCAATATTTCTCGGCTGCCTGCATCTAATCCAATGTAAGGGTTATCAAGTAGTAAAAGTTTCGGTTGTTTAATCAAAGCCTTTGCCAATAGTAACTTGCGAGTCTGACCACTCGATAATTTGATTCGTTCTTTATCAATCAATACATCTAGGCCGAGGAGTTGTAGTACCCCTTGATGTTCCACGTTATTTTCTTCAAGTCCACCAGTAGCTAAGTAATCTCGGACGGTAAGGTGCCCGTCAGCATCAAAAGCATTATAGCGTTGTTGGTAGTAATGTTGAATTTCAGCACTCTTAAATAGCTTAGACGTATCAGTGAAGGATACCCGAGTAATGGCTTTCTTCTTTTTCAAGAAGTCTACTTTCTCCCCCAGGAACGGAAACCGCAAGCTTCCCTCCATAATCCGAGACCGCCCCACGATTGTGTTGATCAGCAATGATTTCCCAGCACCATTTGCACCTGTCACTACCCAATGTTGATTGGGCTCAACCAACCAATTGATGCCGTGTAGCAGTGCTTCGGTCCCCAAGCCTGCAGATAGGTTTTCCGCTTGAATGATCATAGCCGCAAATGTAGAATTTCTCTGGGTGACTATGACTGCTTTACGCAAAAAACTTGGCAAGACGGACTAAGGTGTGTACTTAGTCCGTCCATTTCCCTTGCAAATCTACTTTCCGAAGGTGGAAAGGATCCAGGTATTGATCTAGGATCGCGGCAACGCAAGCTTTACTAACAGGAACCGAAGAGTCATATTCCATGCCCATACAGGCAGTAAGACTTGCTTCAACATCCTGCTCCGCGAAAGCTTCTTGCTCGGTTTGCAAGCCCTTTAGCAAGGCAATCAAAGATTGGCCAGTAAGCGGGTCCGTCTTGCTGAAGTTTTGGGGCAGAATATCCTCCTTTGTCCAGTCTTCCAGATTCGAAAGTAAAGATTGTACTTGAAGCATTGTATCCGGGTAAAACCGAGTCTGATTCGCCCATTTGTATGGAATTCCTTCTCCCCTCAAAATACCCGTAGCTCCTATGCGTTGAATTGCTGCAAAATGGGGGTTCTCCGGCAAAACGTCCATATAGGGCATCAGGTACCCCCCATTTGCCAGGAGACTATCTTGCACCTCCCTAACATCGAGTTGGTCTGGTGAAACACCCTGTTGTGCTGCCATGGCAGCCATCAAGCCTGCCACCTGCCCCACCTGTAAAATTACCGGCTGCAAGCGACTAGATCCATTCACAATATTACTCACGGACATGGCTTTATCCGCTACTAACAGGTGATCTATTGCTTTAGGAATCAGTACTCCCAATGGGATATTAAAAGAGGGTACTGAAGGAAAATCCATAGTAGGTGCGCTAGGTTCCTTATCGTGATGATGATCGATGGGATAATCGCCCACAGCTATACCTGTGCGATAAAGGCCATAATCGAATGGTTCCAAAATATGATTGAGGTTGAGCCGCACTTCGCCCTTTATTCGTCGTCCTTCTCGATGGTAGGGCATTAAAGGGAGTCCGTCAGCAGTCGGGAACTCATCATCTGCCAGACCCAGGTGTCGAAAGCCCAATTCATTTTGAATATAGTAGATGAAGTTCAAAGTATGTTGCTTTGCCTTTGCATAGATGGCTTCCCGTTCGGCCGTATTCAATTCTACCATGTTAGCATAGTAGTCATTGCCTTCGATTGGCCAGTTGATCATGTACTTGTTATTGGGCAATTTTCCATAGGACAACATCGTCGGACAGGGATGGGCTTCTTCTTTTTCGCAATCATGTTGACAAGCACAACGAAACACTTTTGGGTCGTAATTCGCTGGCTGGTCAATAGTCCGATCTGCTCCTGCACCATAGTCCTTCAAAATCGCGGCATAGGTGAAATCCTGGATAATGTCATTTGAAGCCGCCGGTGCAATAGATTCCCCGCTTTGCGAAGCTGCTTCCATACCGAGGTCATAATCTACGCCCAATTTCGCTGCTACATCTCCTAAATCGGTTCCATCTACCAACTCTACCCCTTCCACCTTTCTACTTCCTCCATCCGGAAGAATCAACTCAAGGGGCCAAGCACGCCCATTGCGTGGGCTAATTTTATATTCGGTACTTGACAGCACACGTAAGTTAGATTCCGCAGCTGCTAGGTCATCCCAATATTTCGCGCCAACCTTGGGTTCAAACATCGTGTTACTGACCCAACCTGTAAAGAGTGAATCTGTCCCGCCATAGTGTTGGCGCAACAATCCTCTAAACTCTCCCCAAAGTCCTGCGGGAAGCTGATGATTGCCATCCGTAGCAGACACCCCCGCTGAAGTCAGCATCCCACCCAGCCAAGGTAAAGGGTTGACTAACAAGGTTTTGGCCCCTGTACGAGCCGATTGGATGGCAGCAGCAACGGCTCCAGTACCTTCGCCCAGAACAATTACGTCATAGGTTTCCGTCTCTTTTGTTTCGTTTGATTGGCAAGAAATGAGTAGCCCAATGAGCAAGAGCGTTAATATTCGATTGAGTGGATTCATACGTCAATCAAGCAGCTTATGGTTAGAAAATAGTTGAAGCTGTACTTGCCAGCTACGGACGGTGGCTATATGATTAAATGTAGCTCCTCTTCCACGTTAATGTAATACTGCATATTTTCTCGCATCACAACATCCAAAGGTAAGTATTGGATTTTCTGTACCTCCTTTTTCAATACGAGGTGATTAAAGATGTTCATGATTGCCAGATATCCCTGCTTGAGCGGGTTCTGATTAATCAAAAAGTGGATCTTATTGGTTTCAAGGTGCTGTAAGTTATCATTGATCAAGTCAAATCCAAGAACCTTCATCTGTGGTTTGTCCATCCGCTCTAATGCCTCTACCAAGTGAAAAGCTCGGGAAGTTGTCACAAAAATCCCGCCTACCTCAGGGTGTTGGTCTAGGGTTTCCTGCACAAATTTAGCGAAGGCTTCTTTGTCGAAGATATCCTCGAAACTGGTCTGGAAAAGTGTAATCGCCTTATCCGGGTTCTTAGCAAAGAAATCCGTGAATCCTTTTTCCTTTTCCATCAAGTGCATAGAATTGTACACCGCTTTCTCCAGATGTAGTATCATGGCAGTACCTCCTTCTGCGACACCAAAACTTAGCAGCTTAGCTGCCAACATCCCACTTTGGTACGAGTCCTGACCAATATAGCAAAGGAAGTTTTCGTCTTCCCTCGGCAAGTAGGTATTGATCTGCACATACTTCAGCCCTTTCTCCTGACAAGCATTCAAAAAATCATGTCCTTGCTTGGCAAATATTGGTGCGACTAATACAGCATCGTAATCCCCCTCTAAAATTTTCTGACTGGCCGTAATAAATTCACCTGCACTAGCTTCCGCAAAATGGTAGAAATTAATCGTTACTCCATAATCTCGTACCGCCCTATGTGCTCGACCAATGCCAATCTTAGGTTGTTGCCAAAAAGGGTCCTCTTCTGGACGAGGCAGTAAAGCCGCTATTTTCCAAACTCGATTGTAGGCCAGCGCGCTGGCAATGATATTTCGCTGGTAATCCAACTCCTCAATAGCAGCCAGAACCTTCTTGCGCGCCTCTGGTGAAACATTCCCTCGCTTATGCAATACTCTATCCACTGTCCCTTTTGAAACACCTGCTTTTTCTGCGATATCTTTTATCCGTACTCGGTTATTCATATTCATTAATCTTTGCCAACTATCCGCTATTTTCCGTCTGCCTCCAAACGTGTAATAGGTGGTTCTGAAATAGGTTCAATTCTTCTGTCCGGTGCTGCCTTATCCCAAATTGTGCTAAGGTAATAAAACCCCTTTGGTCGTACCGGACCCTAGCCTGTCTTGTCCTAGGCTAGTGTTCTCGCTTTTTCAAAAGCCCAAAAATAATAAGAACTCAACAGTTAATTATTGTAGTCCACAAAAACATCATTCGAATATCTCTCAAAACAAAAATAAAAATTCCTCCGTGCACGAGCACATAATTCAAATATTTTCTATAATTTTAGCTTTGGAAAATGGGCGGGATATTTCAATCGGTCTATTAGAAGTTTACAGCTTAAGTCTTTAGAAGAGTGAGCGTCGCAAAATAAAGGGTAATCTTCACCAAAGATCTGCCTGCAAAACGAAAAACCGAAATTGTCAATCCAACAAAAGAGATTCTCACTTCTTATCCCAGGACTAACGGTAAATTCAATCATTATTTAGGCCAAGTAGATTCGCATGAAGTATCAAAAAATTGCTGTCTGGAGCATTGGTATATTTATGGTGCTCCAGGGGTGTCAATCTCCCAACTCTTCCTCTCTATATTTGCCACCTCCCGCAACGGATAGCCCTGTTGACTTGGTCAACCCGCTGATGGGCACCGATTCGGATTTTAGCTTGTCGAATGGAAATACCTATCCCGCCATAGCCCTTCCTTGGGGGATGAATTTTTGGACGCCAATGACGAGCAAAATGGGAGATGGCTGGACGTATAAGTACGATGAAAATAAAATTCGAGGAATTAAGCAGACGCATCAACCGAGTCCTTGGATCAATGACTATGCCGCGTTTTCCTTGATGGCACTTACTGGCCGACTGAAGTATCAAGAAGAGGAACGGGCATCCTGGTTTTCTCATAAGGCAGAAACGGCCCTACCCCACCACTACCAAGTTTATTTAGCAGACTACGATATCATTGCTGAAGTAGCTCCGACGGAGAGAGCTGCCCATTTTCGCTTTACCTTTCCCAAAGCAGACTCGGCCTATATCCTTTTGGATGCTTTTTTCAAGGGATCCATGGTCAAAATCATTCCAGCCGAACGTAAAATTATTGGCTATTGCCGAAATAATAGCGGAGGCGTGCCCGATAACTTCCACAATTACTTTGTAGCGACCTTTGACAAGGACTTTCGAGAAGTTCAGACTTGGGGTGATGATTGGAAACATTTTCCCCAACAAGTAGAACAAGAAGGGGAACATGTAGGTGCCATCATTGGATTTGCTACCGAAAAAGGGGAACAAGTACACGTAAAGGTTGCTTCTTCCTTTATCAGTCCGGAACAAGCAGAAAGAAACTTAAGGACAGAGATCGGTGCCGATAGTTTTTCAGAAACGCTACAAAAGGCTAAGGCTGCCTGGAATAAGGAACTCAATCGAATAAAAGTTCAAGGCACAAATACGCAGGACATTCGAACTTTCTACTCCTGTTTGTACCGTCTGTTGCTATTCCCGCGAAAGTTCTATGAATTGGATGAGCAGGGCGAAGTCATGCACTATAGCCCCTATAATGGAGAGATTCTCCCAGGCTATCAATTTACAGACAATGGCTTTTGGGATACTTTCCGAGCGGTCTTTCCCTTTTTTGCACTGATGTACCCAGATTTGAACAACCAGATCATGCAAGGACTGGTAAATACCTACTTAGAGTCCGGCTGGTTGCCCGAATGGGCGAGCCCTGGGCATAGAGATTGCATGATCGGGTCCAACTCAGCCTCTTTGATTTCCGATGCTTATATTAAAGGAGTTCGTGGGTTTGATGTGGAGGCACTCTACGATGCGCTCCTGAAGAATGCTTCGGTAGGTGACGGGCGACCCGTTAATTCTGTAGGCCGAGCGGGTGTTGAATACTATAATGAACTCGGTTATGTACCGTATGACGTAGGTATCAACGAAAATGCTGCCCGGAGTTTGGAATATGCCTATGCGGATTTTGCCTTGGCACAACTAGCTCGCCAACTTGGCAAAGAGGAGGATGCTCAAAGATTCTATCAACAATCGCTCAACTACAAACTGCTCTACGATCCAGAAAGTGGATGGATGCGTGGCAAAAATAAGGATGGCCAATTCCAAGCCCCCTTCAATCCGCTGAAGTGGGGAGATGCCTTTACCGAAGGGAATAGCCTACATTACACCTGGTCTGTGTTTCAGGATATTGCCGGCTTGATAGATCTGATGGGGGGTAAGGAGGCGTTTGCCCAAAAGTTGGATCAGGTTTTTGAGATGCCACCGGCATTTGATGCCTCTTACTACGGATTTACCATTCACGAGATTAGGGAAATGCAGATTGTGAACATGGGTAATTATGCGCATGGCAATCAACCGATTCAACATATGATCTATCTCTATAACCATGCAGGTCAAAGTTGGAAGGCGCAACAAAAGGTGCGAGCCGTCATGGACAAATTATATGCTCCCACCCCGGATGGGTATTGCGGGGATGAAGACAATGGTCAGACCTCCGCTTGGTATGTCTTTAGTGCGCTCGGATTCTACCCCGTTACGCCAGGTACTACCCAATATGTGATTGGCAGTCCCTTGTTTGATCGTGTAGAAATGAATCTAGAAAATGGCAAGACGTTTGTGATCAAGGCCCAGAACAATAAGAAGGAAAACGTCTATATAGCCAATGCCACCCTGAATGGGCAAGTCCATAAGCAGTGTTGGATAGATCATAAAGATATACTCAAAGGCGGAAATTTTGAATTTCAAATGACAGATCAAGCCGTTAAATCCTGGGGGAATGAGCCAGGATCAGCTCCGTATTCTCTAAGTAAAGACCAGCAGTTGCAAAAATATATTCAATAGCTTTACGCCCTGATAGCAGCATTCGATTATTGGATACAACTACCTTTGATATGCCCTTACTAATTATTCTAGCCGGAGTGCTACTGCTACTATTGTTAATCACGCTCTGGAAGATCAATGGCTTCCTGTCCTTTGTTATTGTTTCCCTTTTTGTTGGTTTAGCTATGGGACTTTCCTTACCGACTACCGTTCAAGCGATGCAAAAGGGTATGGGAGCAACGCTCGGATCATTGGTACTCATTCTGGGTTTCGGAGCGATGCTAGGGAAATTAGTAGCAGATAGTGGAGCAGCACAAAAAATTACGGCTACGCTAGTAGCTTGGTTTGGGATAAAGCGGGTGCAATTGGCATTGATGTTCGCCGGATTTATAGTGGGAATTCCCATGTTTTATTCCGTAGGCTTTGTGATACTAGTACCACTGGTTTTTACCGTCGCAGCTACCTTGCAACTTCCTTTATTGTATGTTGGTATTCCAATGTTGGCCTCCCTATCGGTCACTCATGGTTTTCTCCCTCCGCATCCAGCTCCCACGGCCATTGCTGAGATGTTCAAGGCAGATTTGGGCCTCACCCTATTGTACGGTCTGATCGTTGGGATTCCTGCTATTCTGATCGCGGGTTTAGGCTTATCCCCTTTTGTCTCCAAAATCGAATCTAAGCCACTGGATACCTTCACAGCCGCAGAGCCCATGGCTGAGGATGAGCTACCTTCCACCGTTTTGAGCATCTTAAGTGCCCTTTTACCAGTAGTTCTTATTGGCCTTGCTGCCATTGCTCCACTAATTTTTCCCTCAGAGAGTTCAATAGTAGCGATCTGTACAGCTTTAGGGATACCAGCAGTAGCTATGCTTATTTCAGTCCTATTCGCCTTGTATTTTTTAGGGATCAGGAGAGGAAAAAGTATGGAGCAATTGATGGAGGACCTGAGCGGTGCTGTGGCAAGTATTACGATGGTCCTTTTGATCATTGCCGGGGCAGGTGGATTAAAGGAAATCCTGGTAGAAAGTCAAGCAGCTGATTATATTGGACAGCTTTTATCTCGAAGCGCCCTATCTCCCTTGCTACTGGCTTGGATTACAGCCGCCTTGATTAGGGTTGCAGTAGGATCGGCTACAGTAGCCGGATTGACCGCCGCAGGTATAATGTTACCACTCGTTGAACAAGGTACTTCGCCAGAATTACTAACTTTGGCGATCGGAGCCGGAAGTATAACTTTCTCACATGTGAATGATGGCGGTTTTTGGTTGTTCAAGGAGTATTTCAATCTAAGTATTAAAGAGACGCTAAAATCGTGGAGTGTCATGGAAACCGGCATTTCAATCATTGGACTAATCGGTATTTTATTGCTAGACCAATGGGTATAATTAAGTCAATAAATTTCTGGTTATAAGCAGTTTAGTTTCATTATTTTTCAATATCAAAAGCGTAAGAAAACTCTGTCTGAGTAAAATTTCAACACAAAAGAGTTTGCATGAAAACGAAAGAAGCATTTGACCGAAGAAGACTAGAATTGATCCGAGATCATGAGGAATGGTTGAACAGAGAAAACCAAAAGGTGGAAGAAAACTATAACGGTATCTTCCATAGATATAAGCACACTGTCCTGAGTTGGAAACATACCCCCCTAAGCTGGCGCTATGATTTCAATTTCGAGACCAACCCGTATCTGATGGAACGCTTGGAGATCAATACGGTATTTAATGCTGGAGCCATAGCCTGGGGAGACAAGATATTGCTCATGCCCCGGATTGAGGCCAACGATGTGAAGTCCTTCTTCGGAGTTGCAGAAAGCACCACCGGTGTAGATGGTTTTCGGTTCTGGCCCTACCCTACTATTATGCCAGAAACCAGCAATCCGGATATGAATGTATACGATATCCGATTGGTAGAACATGAAGATGGCTGGATTTATGGCATTTTTTGTGCGGAAAGAAAGGACTTATCCAAGCCTCATGATACCTCGGCGGCTATCGCATCCTCCGGCCTAGCTAGAACCAAAGATTTAATCCACTGGGAACGCCTCCCAGACCTGATTTCTAAATCGGCCCAGCAGCGGAACTGTGTTCTACACCCCGAATTTGTGGATGGAAAATATGCCTTCTACACACGCCCAATGGACGGCTTTATTGAAACCGGTGGCGGCGGTGGAATTGGTTGGGCTTGGTGCCAGGATATCCAAAATCCAGTACTAGAAGAGGAAAGGGTGATCGAACATAAGAAGTATCACACGGTCAAAGAAGTGAAGAACGGCCTAGGACCAGCCCCCTTAAAAACAGATATTGGCTGGTTGCACCTAGCGCATGGAGTACGCAGGACGGCAGCAGGTCTACGGTATGTTTTGTACCTATTCCTTTGCGATTTGGAAGAACCTTGGAAGGTAATCAAACAACCCAATCGACATTTCATTGCCCCGCAGGGTATTGAAAGAGTAGGTGATGTTTCGAACGTCACTTTTAGCAACGGATGGGTGATGCGTGATAATGGCGAGGTTTTCATCTACTATGCTTCATCTGACACGCGTATGCATGTAGCCACTACCACTATTGATCGCCTGAAAGACTACATTTTACATACTCCTGAGGACCAAGGGCGTACCTATGCTAATGTACAGCAGCGCATTGCTTTCATCAAGGAAAACGAACTGGTGAAAGAATCCAAACAAATCGGCTAGCGGACCATAAAGCATCGAATTGATAGAATAAAAATAATACATTAAATACTATCCGAATATGATTTTTTTTGTATTTTGAGAGTGACTTTAACGATTTAAATCGCAGCTACTACAAAATAATCCTTTCAAATAATAGTTTTAGTACTAGTCAACTTACGTACAGATTATAGTTCCCAGACCCCAAACACCTGCTACTGCGGAACAAACCCAATTCCACACCAACTTCCTTATAATCCCTGTTATACTCGCCCAAACACATGAGTATGCCAATTTATCTGTAGCCCGGCATAGATGCTATCTTTCATGGCTATAGACATCTTCTTTACTGATACTAAATACAGCTTCAAAACTTTAACATTTTTTCTGACACTCACATAAATCCATTTGACTTTGCAGATTGTTATAAATTTGTAATGATGCAGTGTTTTGTACATATTACAAAATAATAATACGTTTTGCGTGGTCAAAAGAGAAAATAATTTCAATCGCCTTTTTGCGGCTAAGATTTTATTTTGGCCAAAATTTGCGATATTTTAGCACCTTCTATTCCTTTTGATTATGAGAATGATCGACGATCAACTACCTAATTCATCCATTGAAAAAAGCTTAATTCATCAGAGTATGATGCGAAGAACCATCAAACGACGATTAGTTAAAGCCAGAATCGCCCTACATCAAACTATTCAAAAGATTTTGGATATTAATCGCAAGAAAAAAGAATTGCCTTATCACGAAGATGTTGAGACTAAAGATGCAGATTTAAATGTTGAACTGAAAGTGTTGAACAAAATTGCAGAACAACAGGCCATGATGGTCAAGAAGTACGAAAAGTCTCTTCTGGAGCTGGAAGAATCATAAGACTTCCCCTTCACATGCTAGAATAAATGGCAAACTGATCTGCTGGTTGGGTGTCTGCACTCACCAGCAGTTACAGATAAGCACACGAAAACTAATCAAACCTACCTATTTCTATCCTCTTTTACCAGTTTGTCTATTCGAATTAGTTCCCGCTACCTTTGGGTTGCAGTTGTCGGGTTTCCGTGTGAATAACGGTGCCTTGGGCGCGCCTTGCTTCGATCTCAGCCTTTCGTCGCTCCTGGTAGAAGACAACCTGTTCTTTAATACCTAGTGGTTTCTTATTGAGGTAGCGATGATAAGAGATAATCACAAACCGAGCCATATCATCCGGATGCGTCACACCGACCTGCTTTAGATAATGACTAAAGCGTGAACCCTCGTAAAAAGACCAGTTGACGGTCATCCAGCGACCAAAACTAAAGTGAAGTTTTTTGGCCGCAATGTCCTCAGGCACACTTTTAAACTTATTCTTGGAGTCTTTGTCAATCAAACGGTTGAACTCCGCGAAAGCCTCTGCCATGTCGGCGGGAATATAGACGTTGTTGAGGTAAGGTTTTTGAATACGCTTCTTGTAAGCTGCCTCGTATTCAGATTGAGTATCTGCCGGTTTTTGCGACAGGAGAAGAGGGCTACTGCCAAATAGTAGCAGTATAGTGAAGATTTTTATCCTAAGCATAATGTAAAATTAGTTCTCTGACAAAAGTTGGGTGTCAGCATTGTCCAAATCTAAGAACCCAATTACATAACCCTTTATTGTAGCACAAGATACACTTTTGCACTCCGATTCATTTCATTTTATAGTTCTACCCTCCCCTTGGGACAATCCAGCAGGATCTTAATTTTCGGGGCAGCGTCCTCATGAATGGCATATGATAGTCCAAGTTGACTCCACAAGTCCATCAAGCTATCCGGATCAGGGTGAAAAAACTGTATATCAAGGAGTGGGGCTACTTGGGGAAGGTTTTGAGTAGGGTGAATACTATCTGCCCCCCAACTCGTTACGAAAGGGGCAATTTCTACGGGTGGGGCGGCCAGCGGCATGATCATCATCCAGGAAAGCAAGTCACCCGTAGCCGTTTTTCTTTGCCCACCTTCAATCACCCCCATCTTCTCCGCAAAAGCCTGTAGAGCCTTGCTATCGTGTTCCAATTGATCTGACTTTAGGGACCAACGAGTGACTTGTGCTTCGGAGATCAAATCCACCCCCATCCATCGTGGGCTGACAATAGCCGTGTTCTCAGGATCCACCGTGATCAATTCTAAATAGGCCCCCTCTCCTATATTGACCAAGGCATTTTTCGTTCCTTTATTTTTATGGTATCCCCCAAAGGTAGGTTCAATGCCCGTCTTTTCCTGAAAATCGAGGATGGCTTGATCCAAGTCAGGAACGGCGTACACGATATGGTCTATCTTTCTTTTCGTTGACATCTAGCTGGTGACTATTGAGTTAGTTCATGAACAAAAAATCCCGGTACAAGGTACCGGGACCAAAATGTGCTATGAAAAAGTTAATGTACAATCTTTATGAAGTAGATACTAGCTAGTATCCAAACATTTCAAATGAGTTATGCGTAGCGCCCTAATTTACAAATATTTACCATTTTAGCAAGGCGGATCCCCACGTAAAACCACTTCCAAAAGCAGCTAAACAAACCAAGTCGCCTTTTTTAACAGCCCCTGCTTCGACGGCTTCACATAAGGCAATGGGTATAGAAGCGGCAGTAGTATTACCATATTTCTGGATGTTATTCCAGACTTTACTGTCCTCCAGCTTCATGATCTTTTGCACAAACTGGCTGATCCGTAGATTGGCTTGATGAGGGATCAGCATATCGATGTCGCTTGGCTGATACCCCGTCTTGGCCAATGCTTCCATAATCACTTCCGGAAACTTCTTGACGGCCATTTTAAACACAAATTGCCCTTCCATATGAGGGTAGATCTGTGCATTGTCTATCATATGTTTATTCACAAAAATCTCACCATATTCTGTGTCTGCATAGCCAAAATCCACAGATTCGCCCATTTTATCAAAATGATAGCCACCGTGGGAGCCCGGATTGATGAAGGATAGCTTCTCGGCATAGGTTCCGTCAGAATGCAAGTGAGTGGTCAAAATCCCTTCTTCTCCCTCCTCGGTAGGTTGAATGACCGCAGCTCCTGCTCCATCCCCAAATATTACGGTCACATTCCGCCCTTTGGTGGTATATTCTAACCCCATCGAATGCATCTCCGAGCCGACTAGTAGGATATTCTTATACATTCCAGTCTTCACGAATTGATCCGCAATGGACAATCCATAAATAAAGCCAGAACACTGGTTTCGTATATCAAGGGCACCAACTTCAGTCTTGGTGATTCCGAGTTCTCGTTGCAACAAAACCCCACAACCAGGAAAATAATAGTCTGGACTCAGGGTGGCAAAAATGATAAAATCAATCTCGTCTTTGGTGATTCCTGCTCGCTCGATAGCAATTTTAGCAGCCTCAACCCCCATAGTCGTTGTAGTCTGCTTATGCTTAACACCATACCGCCGTTGCTCAATTCCTGTTCTTTCTCTGATCCATTCATCCGAAGTATCCATTACTTTGGCTAGGTCGTCATTCGTTACCACTTTATCTGGGACATAATGTCCAATTCCTGCAATTTTCGATTTCAGCATAAACGATTCAATTAATGATTGTTACTAGATTTTGATCACTTTTTCCAAACTATCGCTTTGTTTTCTATTCTTATTCGAGGACAAAATTAAAAATTGTTTGTGCAGTTCCTAAAAAATGAATTTCGGAAAATACAGATAGCCCCCCATAAAATGATTGGATTGCAACCAGTAGCATTCAAAAGTGTTTCTACCTATAGAAACGATTCCTAATTGAGGATCAGCAGGAGAGAGAAAACACGGGGCGCTTAACTTTTGCCCAAATATAAGTATTTTGCATACCAAACCCCTTAATTCACAAACAAGATGATACACCTCGGGATTATTGAAGATGAACCATTGGTAAGAGATAACTTGATCACATTTCTAGGTGACCAGGTTAATATAGCAGTGGACATTGCGACGGATAGTGTAGAAGATTTTTTATTGGATTTCCAGGAAGATTCTGCTGTAAATATGATTCTCCTGGACATCAATCTGCCCGGGATGTCTGGCATGGAAGGCATTAGGCATATCAAAGCCCGAAAAAAACAGGTGGAGATTTTGATGCTTACGGCCTACGATGATTCCGAACGTATTTTTAAATCCCTTTGTGCAGGAGCAGTCTCTTATCTGTCGAAGCGGAGTGACCTTCATACCATCAAAGATGCCCTG
>JAHQWA010000543.1 GCA_019634045.1 Saprospiraceae bacterium | reverse complement strand
GATGACGCCCATCAACCCCTCTTCTGCTTCTCGAATTCTCCCTTCCTTGTTTTTATATTTTGTATTGACTGGAATAGTTGCTACTAAGGTGATCATTTCTGATGCTTCATCATAGATCTTAACGCCGCCTTTCCGCTCTACGATAATGATCCGTTGGTCTGGCAAAAAATCCATCGTCATGGGTTCGTCCATGCCCTGCGTTAGTACCACTTTGGTAAAGCGATTATCTGCTGGTTTGCTACTGTCTTCCGAGAGAGTATTGCTATTGCAAGCTGTCCAAAGAAGGGGTAGTAGTAGCAGCAGAAAAGATGTTAATTTGATTTGCATTGTTGAGTTACTTGTTTTTGGTTATCGATTTGATTTCAGATCAAATAGCAGTGCTATCTCACCCTTCTCAGGTTTCTTGATAATACGCCAAACATTTAGCCACTTTTTACTGCATCTGAGTCTTCAGGTATGTCATATTCTAGTTCAATCGTTGCAGGGAAGCTATACTTTTGATCACGCATTAAGCGGAGAAGATCAACAATTGGAGTATCCACTTGTCCAAAAGTGAGATTGGCTTTACCATTTTCAGGAGTTTGCCGATCTTTTACATGCATACTTAAAATATTGAAGCCCATAATGGCATGTGAATAACCTTATAGCAATCTAGTTCAAGTTTGCAATTTACCACCTTGGCCGGATACCAGGAGCATAGGGATAGATCAAAGTTTTGTAATATTCCACGCCATGCTCAGGTTGGGGTATTGAAGCTGGGATTTCCATGTTGGAAAACTGCTGAAAATAACTAAGACAAGCATTACGCCACCATTGGGCTTCTCTCTCCTGTATCTCCAGATGCATCCTAACGTGATCAAAGCGTTCCTGGTCGATAAAGGCTTCGATACTTTTCCACTTTCCTTTAAGTTGCCCTACTTCAATCACTCCTTGTTGATACTGTGTACACAATTCTTTCCAAAGACTATTACCCGTGGAAAGTTTGTAGTTCCAAGGTACGTGGTGGAACCAGAGCAGGAATGGTAGTGGGCATTCGTCAATATTTTCGAATTGATGCCTGAAATCAGGAAAGTATTGAGACAGTGCATCACTACCTGAAGCGGTTCGGTCAAATCCCAAGCCCTCTTTATCAGCTCGGTGGTAGTAAACAGACGTCCAGTCTGCTCTAGGCATATCACTCACCCATGGGCCGGGGCCGTAATGGTGGCCTGGGCCCATGATATGATGTAGACCTAAAGGCGTCATGTAACGGACACAGGTCTCATGTGAGCTGCCTAGCATGTCAGCAATAGTTTTAACCGCAAGTGGATGATGGGAAAAGGTCATTTTTGCCCATTCTTTAAAAATTTCGTCAGAAGACAAGTAAGGATTCCAGGCCAGTCGACCGAAGGCGTACCAATCAGCCTGGCCAAAAAGATTGCCAGTCCAATTGCGGGCCGTTCCAATATTGGATACGCCAGCCATGCCGCTTAAAGCATGCCCATCCAGACTGCCATCAATTACTTTTGCCACGGTGCTCCCCTCCCCTCTTGCATAAGTATCCGTCTGCAAAACTTCTTCATACATATTGGATAAGCCTACTAAGTGCGTTCCTTGCCCCAAGTATTCCTTTGTAATCTGAAATTCCATCATCAGAGGTGTTTTGGGCATTGCCCCAAACATAGGGTGAATTGCCTCACGTGGTTGAAAGTCGATAGGGCCATTCTTTACCTGGATTAGGACGTTCTCCCTGAATTGGCCATCAAGAGGCACAAATTCGTTATAGGCCTGTTTGGCTCTATCTTCGGGCTCTTCATTGCTGTAGACAAAAGCTCGCCACATGACAATTCCGCCATGAGGAGCCAAGGCATCGGCCAGCATATTGGCGCCATCGGCATGATTGCGGCCATATTGTTGCGGTCCAGGTTGTCCTTCTGAATTTGCCTTTACCAAAAAGCCTCCAAAGTCAGGTATAAGTTCGTAGATTTCGTTCACCTTATTTTTCCACCAGTCCTGTACAGCAGGATCGAGCGGGTCGGCTGTTTCAAGACCTCCCGCTTCAATTGGGGCACTAAATCGAGCGGTGAGGTACAATTTGACCCCATAGGCACGGAATACATCAGCCAAGGCGGCCGCTTTTTTCAGATAATCGGGCCTGAAAACCAAGGCATTGGCATTGACATTGGTCACTGCTGCTCCATTGATACCAATGGAAGCATTAGCTCGGGCATAATCGACATACCTTCGATCGACATACTGTGGCAGTTGATGCCAATTCCAAATGGAGAATCCGGCGTAGCCTCTTTCTACTGTTCCATCTAGGTTGTCCCAGTGATTGAGCAAACGCAGTTTCACCTTGGGATTTTCCAAAACCTGGAGGGCTTCGATTTCCACACCACTTTGCAATAGTCTAAGTAGATGAAAGGCGCCATAAAGGACTCCCTTTTCGTCCTTGGCAGCGATGATGATGTGGTTTTCTCCAGTTCTTTTGGTTTTGAAAATTGCAAAACCTTCTGGGCCCAGTTTTTCGGCCTCAGCCTTGGGGATGGCATGGTCGATGATAGCAGATTGCCCCAGCACACCAACGATGATCCCCGGTGTGCTCACTGGTTTTTTCCCTAATGGGATATTTCGATCTAGCAGTCCCGAGATTCCCCGTACCAGCTCTTTAGCTACTGTATTTAGTATCAAACTTTCTCCGTCGATATAAATCTGATTAATCTGATTGCTATACTTTTCTCTAGTTTCATCCTTTTCGATCTTGTCGTATCTCAGCCACAGCCGGTAGCCATCCTCTCCATGAAGATTTATTGAAAAAATACCAAGAACAAGTACGACTGAAAAAAGAAGGTGTTGGATTCGCATTATTGTAACTCGTTTTTTAGAAGTAGCCTGTTAAAGTATAAAAAATATAGAAAACACAATCGATTGCGCAAATATTTTGCGAAATTTGATACTTCAAATGAATCTAATTAAAGATAGAACATTTTTTGGCGATAAACTTTATAAGTCCCCCTCATAAAAAACAAAATTTCATGAATGGCAGTAGGTCAGGTAAAGAATTAGAGCATGTGTTGTACGCACTAAAGTTTTAATAGAGTAAAACGCAATTAAGTTGTGTAACTCTAAATTAAGTTCTTTGACCTACTGATAAATTTCGAATACTATTGGGCCTTAAATTATAAGCCTTGAAAGATTTGATCAATACTTGCTGATCATCGAATACTTCCCAGCAGATGGATTCCTTATTGAATTTTACATTAAAGGTTTTATTTCGATGTTGTATGCCTAAGTAATAGCTCATGCTATACAGAGCAATCTGACTATTGGAACTTGCTTTTCGAGCCAGGGTCCAGTCAGCTAGTCGATCATATGCTTTAGTTACCTCAAAAGCTTTTGCATTATATTTACGATCATTGAGCATTAATTCGGGGTAAGTTTCCTTTCGGGTTTTATTGCCTAATCTACTCACTTCAAATCGCTCTCTCTGAATAAGACATACCGCTTTTAATTTTGCTTTGAGGTCTTTAACAGATTTTGCATTTTTCACCTCCGCCCAATTCCCTGTTGTTCTTTGCATCCGCTCTACTTTTGCATTATCTGTGGGCTGTTTAGGCCTATTGAAAATCATATTGATTTCTTTGGCTAGTAACCACAAGGATAATTCTGGAATGGATTTGCGTTGAGGATCACCTAAGGGCATTCCATTGTCAACCCGAATAGCAAGGGGCATTCCCCATTTTTTAAATAGCGTTATTAATTTGGTACGCATCTCTTTGGGTGTCACCTGATTAATTTTGCCTTTGGGAAAAAACTGGAGTTCCAAGGGCTGCTCCTGACTTTACATCTACCACTGTTAAGTAACAAGCGGTACTGTTATCGGCTAATTTCAAATTCTCTTTAGCATCAATTTGCCAACAATCGTGTACCGCTTCAACCTTTTCCGCTTTTGGTTCTTTGCGATAGGCACGAGGCTGGTTTAATCCAGCTTTACGAAACCAAACTTGCATCGTACGAACAGCAGGAATCTCTTGTTTAGGATACCGTTCTTTCAAAATGGTTCTTATAAAGGGAGCACCCCATTTGGGATGTCTTCGTTTGAGCCATTTACTACAGCGATAAATCTTGTAAGAGCCTTTGATCGTTTTGGGGCCACAATTATTATATCGTGGCTTTAATCCTTCAAGCCCCTTTTGCTTAAAAAGTCGCCAAATGTTACACGTAGTGGAATACGATAATTGATGCTCTTGCGCAATTGATTTAAGTGTTTTGCCTCCTAATTTCTCTTTAACAATTAACCTTCGTTTCGATAAACTTAGGGCAATTCCCATAATATTCGATATTCGTTAGTAGTTACAAGGGCTAAGATAGTTTTTACATAACTTTAGTGCGTTTTTATGTATTAAAACTTTAGTGCGTACAACACATGCTCTTAAGCTGATTCTCATGGATTTAAAAAAACTCCTGGCCCTCCCATTGCTATTAGGCCTTCATTATCCAGTTATCCAAAATTGGATTTCGCCTCTATCCACCCCTTTCGAAATTTGCGACAATGCCATCGATGATGACAACGATGGACATATTGATTTACAGGACCCGGACTGTGCATGCCCGGTTCTGGAGCCGGTTTCTCATATTCCCAACCCTTCATTTGAAGAATGGAATTGCTGCCCCGAGAGTATTAGCCAATTGCATTGTGCTGAAGCCTGGAACCAGGCTTCCGGAGCTACAACGGATTACTTGAATACTTGCGGTTGGATGGGCTGGAAAGAATTTCCTCCGCCACTGCCATTTCCGGACGGTGAAGGAATTGTAGGTTTTCGCGATGGTCAAGACATCGAGGAAGAGCCCGGACCGAGCTGGAAAGAATATGCTGGTGCCTGCCTCCTGGTCCCTTTAAAGGCTGGTGTAACTTACCGGTTTCAATTTTACCTTGGGTTTAGTGATCAGCGGAGCTCTCCTCCCTTGAACGTTACTTTTTTTGGCAATGCCGATTGCAAGAACCTGCCCTTTGGAAGAAGCACGCCTCATGTCGGTTGTCCTACCAACGACACGACGAATTGGGTTAATCTGGGTTCGGTTTTTGTCTCCGGCAACAGGAATTGGGTGAAAGAGGAGATTACTTTCACCCCGGAACAGGACATT
>JAHQWA010000542.1 GCA_019634045.1 Saprospiraceae bacterium | reverse complement strand
CCTGGTAGGAGGGATAGGAATTATGAATATTATGTTAGCTTCTGTACTCGAACGTATTAAAGAAATTGGAGTGCGGCGTTCCTTGGGAGCTAATCGGCAAGATATTATCCTACAGTTTTTATTTGAAGCTATAATCATCAGTTTGCTGGGCGGTGTGATTGGGGTGATTTTAGGTATTCTTTCAGCAAAAGGGATTGCGTCTTCAGCTGATATCCCTACTGTAATATCGGCCTGGTCTATCATTTTATCCTTTGGTGTAGCAGCATCCATTGGTTTGATCTTTGGCTTGTTTCCTGCCCGCAAAGCAGCCATGCAAGATCCGATCAAAGCCCTTCGCTCTGATTAATCCCTTCCGTAGGAAGCGGTTTGAAATTATACACCTTTAACATCAAAACACAGACGTTTATGAACTTGCGCTTTGCCTACCTAGTGGCGGTTATCTTAATGGGAAGTCCCGTGATGAGTTGGAGTCAGGTGGATACACTTTACCTCGATCTGAAAGGCACTATCACATTAGCCCAAAGTGATGCTCCCGATGTGTTGATTGCCAAAACGGCTTTCAAAAATGATTATTGGCGCTATCAGTCCTTTTTGGCCGATTATAGACCACAGATTGTATTGAATGCTACGCTACCTAATATAAATAGAGCTATCGATCAGATTGACCTTCCGGATGGAACGGTAAATTTCCTGGAGCGTTCCTTTATGAATAATAGTGTTGGCGTAAGTTTACAGCAAGGGGTGACCGCAACTGGTGGTCGGATCTTTGCTGGTACGGGGCTGGAGCGTATCGATATTTTCCCCAATGATTTTACGAACAAACAGATCTCTTACCTCTCCAATCCCTTTTTCTTAGGCTTTAACCAACCTCTTTTTGGCTTTAATGAACTAAAATGGGATAAGCGAATTCAACCCTTGGTTTTTGATGAGGCGAGTAAAGCCTACTCCGAGGATATGGAGGAGGTGGCCTACCAAGCTGCAAATCTGTTCTTTGATGTACTATTTGCTCAGCTCAACCTACAGGCAGCTGTTCGGGATAAAACCAACGCCGATACATTATATGCAATTTCTCAAGGCCGCTTTGAGGTGGGCCGTATCGCCGAGACCGAGTTGTTGCAGATTGAACTTAGTGCCATGCGTGCCAATGCAGATCTTGCTGCCAGCCAGTTGAGTTTGCAAACCAGCACGGAGGAGCTTCGAAATTTTCTCGGAATTCAACAAGCGGTAGCTTTCAAACTGCAGCCGCCCAGTGATCTTCCACTGGTCCAAATTGATGGACAAACGGCCTTGGCTTATGCCAAAAAGAATCGCTCGGATATGACGGCCTTTAATCGCCGCCTAGAGGAAAGTAACCGACAGGTAGCGCAGGCAAAGGCTAACAATCGTCCAAGCCTAGACCTCTCTCTGTCTTTCGGTTTATCTCAAACTTCCAAAGACTTTTCCGACGCTTATCGTAACCTGTTAGATCAAGAAAGGGTGACGCTAGGGCTGCAAATGCCAATAGCTGACTGGGGCAAATCCAAATCACGTCTTAAAATTGCAGAATCCAACCAAGATTTGACCCAATTGGAGGTTAGTCAAGATCGAGTGAATTTTGAACGAGAGATTTTGGTGAAAGTGCAGCAATTCGATCTAGTTAGAAACCAAGTTAACCTGGCTTTGAGATCTTACGAAGTCTCGCAAAAGCGTTTGAACCTCACCAGGTCTCGCTACCGGATTGGTAAGATCCAAGTGACCGATTTTAATATAGCTATACAAGAAGAGGCAGCGGGTCGTCAGGCCTATATTCAGGCCTTGCGGAATTTTTGGCTAGCCTATTACGATCTCCGTCAATTGACACTGTATGATTTTGAAGGAGGTCGACCTTTGGTACGGGACGCCAACGATATTCCCAAAAATTAGATGTTTCTCTCTGAGAGATTACCGAGGATTTTGTGCGCTTACTAAAAGGCGCTTTTCGCAGCTTAGTAAGAAAACTTTACACAACCTTTATATCTTGCAAACAAAAAGAATTTGATTGATTATCTGATAGTGGGGCAAGGTATCGCTGGCACTTTGATGGGATACTTTCTGCAAAAGGCTGGTAAACAGATTCACGTGGTAGACAATGATTCTCCACGATCCTCCTCTAAACATGCGGCTGGAATCATTAACCCAGTGACCGGTAGAAGATTCGTGAAATCTTGGAGGATTGAAGACCTGATGCCTTTTGCACATCGGACGTACCAAACAATCGAAAAAGAGTTTGATATTCAAGTTTTCGAGCACATACCGCTCATCCGTACCCTTTATGACCAGAATGATCGTAATAACTGGATGCTACGGATTACGGACCCTGGCTACGAAGAATACATGGATGGCAAGGCTGAACTTGGCCCGTATGAGGGGCACCTACATCCAGCTTTTAGTTATGGCCAGACCCTGCAAACAGCCCGTTTGGATGTTCCCGCCTTCATTGCTCATTTTAGAAGGTATTGGGAAAGTCGTGGCGCGTATAGTACAACCCAGTTGTCTATAGAAGACCTTGATATCCAAGAGGAAGGCGTCAGTTGGGGAGGGCTGCAAGCCAGGCAAGTTATTTGCTGTGAGGGGAGTTGGGGCAAGCAAAACCCCTACTTCAGTTATCTGCCCTTTCGAGGAGCAAAAGGGGAAGTTCTTGAGGTGGAAATTCCCGATGCGAATTTTGATAGAATTCTAAAACGAAAGGTTTTCGTTGTACCCTTGCAGAATGGTAATTATTGGATAGGTACGACCAATACAAATTGGTTTACTCACGAAATGCCGACCCTTGAAGGCAAGGCCGAATTGGTGGAGAAATTGAAAGCTTTTTTAAAACTTGATTTTGAAATCGTAGCCCATCATTCTGCGATCCGGCCTACGGTTAAGGACCGCCGTCCATTTATCGGTGCGCACCCCGTTCATCCTCGATTAGGGATTTTTAATGGACTGGGTACCAAAGGTGCTTCTTTAGGACCCTTCTGGGCAGATCATTACGTAAAACATCTTCTGCATGGATCTGACTTAGATCCAGAGGTAGATATTCGAAGATATCCCTATCCTCCCGCCGAATAGCCTACTAAAACCAGAATATTACGGGTTTATTTATACTTTTTTATCCATTCATGATGTTTACTGTTATAGAGCTCTAGCAAAGGCTTGACCCTTTATTGTTGTTCATAAATACGGAGATAGTGACGCACTACGGTCTACTATCGTCAAAACATGGTATTATTTAAACCAACTAGGATGAAAGCTATAATCCCGAGTGTGGCATTGATTCTATCGGTCCTATTGAGCCCCATAGTAAATGCCCAAACCAAAGTAGATATGTCTAAGTTTAGTAGCGCTTCTTATCAAGCAGATTGGGAGCAAGTCGACTCTTTTGAGAAGAAAAGACTGCCGAAATCTGCCTTAAGCCTTGTTGATAAGATCGTTGAGAAAGCCCGTCGTGAGAACAACCCCTCCCAACTGGTAAAGTCCCTTTTGCATAAGGCCAAGTACATTGAAGACACCAACGAAAATGGTCGTTTGGCCAGCATTGAGCTATTGGAGAATGAATTAAAGCAAGTGCTTTTTCCTGCTAAACAGGTGCTTCATTCCATCTTAGGAAGCATTTACCAAACCGAGTTATCACAAAGATATTGGCGGATTAGGAATAGAACGGAGCTTAAAGATGCTGTAGAATCCTCGGATATCAATCTCTGGTCTATCGATCAATTTGTACGTGCAAGCTCCAACCATTATTTAGCCTCTCTGGAGGAGAAAGATAAATTATTTTCGTTGCCCTCCTCCCTCTTTCAGGCCATCCTACGAGAAGGGAAGGAAGCTAATGGTTTACGTCCCACCGTCTATGATTTCTTGGCGCATCGAGCTATCGATCATTTTATGAATGATCGCAATTACTTGGCTCAGCCTAAGGAGCCCTTCCTGTTGAATGATCCCGCCCTATTCGCAGAGGCAAAATCATTCGCCGCCCACAAGTTTGCCTCGAAGGATGAGCAGGCTTACAAGTATCAGGCTTTATTGTTATTCCAAGAGGTCATCCAAGCACACGCCGACCGCAAGGAGGTGCCTTCTTTAGTGGATGCGGATATTAAGAGACTAAAGTTCGTCCGGTCTTATTCTGTAATTGATGAGACTGATAAACGCTATGAAGAGTCGCTACAAGCCTTGCAAAAGAAATACAATAGACACGCTGTTTGGGGGGAGATTAGCATAACACTTGCGGATTTCTACTATGAGCAAGGGAACAAATATTTGGCTAGAACCAATGAATCCTATCAATGGGAGCTGAAGAAGGCGGTCCAACTGTGCGAGCAGATTGTAGAGCGGGAGAAGAAATCCTACGCTTCTAAACGAGCGCAATCGCTCAAAAAGAATATTGAACTCTCTCGTCTCGAGGCCACAGCAGAAAAGGTATATCTTCCTCAAGAATCCGGCCTATTCCTGATGAGGTATCGAAATGCAAGCAAAGTGTACTTGAAGGTTGTAAAAGTGCTGCAAGAAGAGACCCCAGATGATTATCAGGAGTATGTACGGAAGCTAGCCAAGACTCGTGCATTTCGCTCATGGTCTTATGATCTGCCAGATCCTGGAGACTATCAATCGCACAGTGTCGAAGGGGTTATCCCACCCTTACCGTTTGGCAATTATGCGCTTGTACTTTCTGACAATCGCCGATTTGATTCCAATAAAGGGAGTGTACAGGCTGTACCGATTAGGGTTTCGCAATTGGCCTACATTTACCAATCAGTTACCCCGGCGGAATTGTTAGTGGTGGACCGAAAAATTGGAGCGCCATTGGACGATGTCAAAGTGTCGATCTACAGCTATGAATACAATCGTAAAAAGAAGAAATCAGAAAGAAAACTACAGCAGGAAACGCGTTCCGATGCAGCGGGTCTATGTTCATTAAAGATAGATTTCCGCGGACGCTATTTTATTGCCCTGGAAAAGGACGGTGATCGCCTCTTTCTCAGTGATCAAGGCCATTATAATTATGAGCGGCCAAAATCCTACATGGAGTCTGGAAAAAAAGATCAAAAACTACAGATGCAGTTTTTCTTGGATCGGGCTATCTATCGACCGGGACAGACGGTTTACTTTAAAGGATTGCTTGTTGAAGAGGGAGACGGAGAAGAATTGCAGGTAGCTGCCAATGAAACGATTGAAGTTCTTTTTAAGGATGTCAATTACCAGGAGGTCAAAAGGTTGACTGTTACGACCAATGCGTACGGGACAGTAAATGGACAGTTTGAGGCTCCTTCAACCGGCCTGCTAGGGCGAATGTCGATCGAATCAGAATATGGTTCAACGGCCTTTAGAGTAGAAGAATACAAACGACCAAAGTTCTCCGCTTCCTTTGCCCCCTTATCCCAAGCTTATAGTCTGGGAGATGAAATTGCGGTAAAAGGCAATGCCATGGGATTCGCAGGCAATGCTATTGATGGTGCAACGGTGACGTATAGAGTGGTAAGAGAAGTTAGCTATCCGTGGATTCCCTGGTACTATTACGATCGTTATTTCCCCAAGAGAGGGGAACAGCAGGAGATTGCTCAAGGAGAAGTACAGACGGATGTAGAAGGTAATTTTGTGATCAAATTTACCGCTACGCCGGATCTTAGTTTAAATAAGAAAGATAATCCGGCCTTTACGTTTAAGGTTACGGCAGATGTAATAGATATTAGTGGGGAAACGCATGCTGCTGCCAAAAATGTTAAACTAGGCTATTTGGGCTTTGAGACTTCTGTCGAGCTGCCGGAAGCTACAAACCGTTGGGACTCGCTTAGCCTTAGTATTGACACGAGGAACCTAGATGGTCAGTTTCAGGCGACCGATGGTAAGTTGGAAGTCTTCCCACTGGAAGAACCTGCTCAGCCGCTGGTGAATCGCTATTGGGAGGTACCTGATCAACAATTGCTGAAGGAGTCGCAGTTTCGGAAGCAATTTCCCCACTTCAGTTTCGGGGAAGCGAAAAGTAAAAACGAGTGGCCGCGCAAGCCGGCAAGTTTAAGCCAAAACATCAATTCTGGCAAACAGAAGCAATGGAAGATTGGAGTTAAAGACTGGGCAGTCGGCCATTATTTGGCAGTTTTTACGGTAGTGGATGGGGCAGGAAACAAGATAGAAACCAGTCAAGCCTTCTTCATCTATGACCAACAAACAAAAGCCTTACCGAAGGATTTAAGCTTGTGGAAAGCATTCAATAAGGAAGTATATGAACCAGGGGAGGAACTAAGTATTCAGCTAGCCACCGGATTTGAGCAAATGTCGGTTTTTCTAGAACGGCAGAAGAAGAGTGAGGTTAAAAGAGAATGGGTGAAAATCAGTCCCTGGGGGAAGTTTACCCAAAAGGTCGCCGAAACAGATAGAGGTAACATCCACTTCAAAGGCGTATCTGTTAGACAGAATCGCTTCTTCCAATTCGAGCAAAATGTGACGGTTCCTTGGAGTAATAAAGAGTTACAAATAGAATATCAAACTTTCCGAGATAAGCTGCGTCCAGGCGACGAGGAGGAATGGAAAATTGTAGTGAAAGGACCGGAGAAGGAGGCAGTAGCAGCCGAAGTTGCCGCAGCCATGTACGATGCCTCTTTGGATGAATTTGCCAGCAACAGTTGGAGCTATCGACCGCATGCTTATAGCTTCTTTGGCCGTTCCTACTGGAGCCCTTCGGGTTTTGGAGAGGCTTCGGGGATTTCCGTCGGTAGAGAACGGAATCGAATGCAACAAGCCCCGGTCAGATATTATGAAAGACTCAATTGGTTCGGATTTGTGGAAGCGCCCATCGCTTTGCGCGGCATGCAGAAAAGGAGTTCTGCGCCTGCCGCTGCTTCAGCGACGGAAATAAGCGCCTATTCCTATGAAGAGGGAGCAGGAGCAGCAGATATGGAAGCGAATGCCGTGCCACCTCCACCCCCGCCTCCGGAGCCAGAAGAGAAGGCTGAATTTGCCTCCCCGGAAGCGGCGACAACAGATGATGCTCCTGCGGTAAGAACCAATTTGAACGAAACTGTTTTCTTCATGCCGAATCTCAGAACGGATGAAGAAGGAAATGTGGTGATCCAATTCAAAATGAATGAGGCACTTACTCAGTGGAAATTCCTTTTGTTCGCCCATACCAAGGACTTGAAGATAGGCAGTAGTACCAAAATGGTTCAGACTCAAAAGGAACTCATGGTATTGCCCAATGCACCTCGTTTCCTGCGGGAGACCGACGAGGTGCTTTATACCGCCAAAATATCCAACCTTTCTGATCAGGATTTTACCGGAGTGGCTCAACTGAATCTCTTTGATGCGAGTAATCGCCAGCCAGTAGAGGCATCCTTTGACCTAAACAAAATCGATACCGGCTTTTCGGTTAAAGCAGGCCAATCCACTGTAGTACAGTGGAAATTGAAGGTTCCGGCCAATGGAATGGCTGCTGTGGTACATCGGGTAACCGCCAAGGCAGGAGATTTTGCTGACGGAGAGGAAAGCGTCATCCCGGTGCTTAGCAACCGAATGCTGGTCACTGAGGCCATCACTTTACCGTTACGGGCGGAGGAATCTCGAACCTTCACCTTTGAATCTTTGAAGCGTTCCGGAGCCTCTAAAACCTTGGCGCATGAGGCCTTGAGTTTAGAATTTACTAGCAACCCAGCTTGGTATGCCGTACAGTCTTTGCCCTATTTGATGGAGTATCCACACGAATGCACGGAGCAGATCTTTAATCGCTTTTATGCAAATACGCTAGCTGCGGGAATTATCCAGCAGCAGCCTGCTATTGAAGGAATGTTTCAGGAATGGACTTCGGCTGAAGTGTTTGAAAGTGCATTAGCAAAAAATGAATCTTTAAAGCAACTACTCTTGGAGGAAACCCCTTGGGTACTGAATGCTCAAAGTGAGGAGCAACAGAGAAGAAATATTGCTTTGCTTTTTGATCTGGGACGGATGAAGAAGGAGAAAGATAAGGTGGTCCTACAATTGTCAGAGCGACAATCACCTGATGGCGGATTTAGTTGGTTTCCGGGGGGGAGAGATAGCTGGTATATCACGCAATATCTGCTGGAGGGAATGGGGCATTTGGAGCACTTGCAAGTATTAGAGGCTAGCAATGATCAAAGCCTTTCTGCCATTACGACCAACAGCTTGGAGTTTGTGGACAGAGAATTTCAAGCCCATTACGATGACTTACAGCAGAAAATCCAAAATGGGACCACTAAATTAGATGCTGATCACCTTACAAGCATCGTGATCCATTATATGTACACGCGCTCCTTATTTACCCTCAAGGATGAAGCTGGAAATCAGGAAGAGGCCTTAGGATATTTCCTGGACCAAGCGAAGAAGTATTGGGTGAATCGCGGCCTGTACCAACAGGGCATGATTGCCTTGGCCCTGCACCGATACGGGGAACATGAAGCGGCCATGGATATCATGCGTTCACTGGATGAGCGAGCTATGAGAAGTGATGAATTGGGCATGTATTGGAAATACAATAGAGGCTGGTTTTGGCAGGATTTGCCCATCGAAACGCATGTGCTATTGTTGGAAGCCTTTGCTGAGGTGGCCAACGATATGACGGCAGTAGATGAGATGAAGATCTGGTTGTTGAAGAATAAACAAACCAATCACTGGAAAACAACAAAGGCCACTGCGGCAGCCATCTATGGATTATTAGGCTATGGCCAAAACTGGTTGACCGAAACAGAGGACCTGAAAATAACTTTCCCGAAAGCACCGAAAAAATCTTATCAAGCATCCCTACAAAAGGCACAGGCTGAACAGACACCGGGCGTCGGCTATTACAAGGTCGATTTTGACGCGGATAAGATTTCGAAGAATTATGCTACGGTGAAAGTGAAAAACCCAAATGAACACATCGTTTGGGGAGGTTTATACTGGCAATATTTTGAAGACTTAGATGCAATCAAAACCTTTGAGGAGACACCGCTGAAATTGCAGAAACAGTTGTTTACGGTAGCCTATGATGATAATGGCGAAGTGTTAAGTGAGGTAAGTGAAGGGGCGCAACTCAAACCTGGGGACAAAATCAAAGTACGTATCGAGTTGAAGGTGGATCGGGATATGGAGTATATTCACATGAAGGATATGCGAGCCAGTGGATTAGAGCCCATAAATGTGCTGAGTCGTTACAAATGGCAAGATGGACTCGGGTATTACGAGAGCACAAAAGATGTGGCTACCCACTTTTTCTTTGATTACCTGCCAAAGGGCACTTACGTATTCGAATACCCCTTAAGAGTTGTGCACGAAGGGCACTTCAGCAATGGCATTACGACCATACAAAGTATGTATGCGCCTGAATTTACGAGCCATTCGGAAGGCATTAAAGTTGAAATTAAACGCTGATTTAGTAGTCATTAATCCTAAAAGAGTGGAGAATTGTCGAGAAAAAAAAGCAAAAATGGCGCTAAAGTGTTAAATTGAAGGACAATTGTAATTTTGAAGAATATGAAAAAGCAAATTTGGAAGTTTGCCACAAAACAAGTAAAAAAGACGATTATGGGTAGTGAAAAAAGCAGCAAGTCGAAGCATGCAGATACGGTAATTCGTAATCACGTGATTTGGGCGATGGGTACCGGCTTTATTCCTGTTCCTATTGCAGATGTTTTTGCTGCCACTGCGGTACAAATGGACATGATCCGACAGCTTTGCCGAGTATACGATCTTGAATTCTCTGAGACGCAAGGAAAAGCCATTGTTACCTCATTGACTAGCTCAATTTTAGCCAGAGCAGGTGCTAGAAGTATAGTGAAGCTTATTCCTGGACTAGGAACGATCATTGGCGGCGTGACCATTTCCGTTTTCAATGGAGCATCCACTTATGCCTTGGGAGAAGTATTCAAGAAGCACTTCGATATGGGTGGTACCATCTTAGATTTTGATACAGAAAGACTGAAAAAAGTCTTCAAAGAGAAGTTTGAGAAAGGTAAGAAAGTAGCTGAAGATTTGAAAAAAGAGCAAGATTCGGAGCAGGAAGCTGGCGAACCCGTGACAGAAACAACCACGGAGGCCGAGCCAGTAGGGGAAGCTGCACCAACCAAAGAAGATGTGCTGGCAAAACTCAAAGAACTTGGAGAATTGAAAACGCAAGGTATTATTACGGAAGAAGAGTTTGCCGAAATGAAGAAGAAATTGATCTCTGACTTTTAGTCGAGATTATTTATAAAGAGCTAAATGCTATCAATCTTAGGCATCGGTACTACAGGTATCCGATGCCTTCTTCTTCTGCTAAGGCTGATACTTCTTACATTCCCCATCGCGCCAACGGAGCCACCCCTTGGTGACTAAACTGCTCTTCCAGATATTTGTAATAAGCAGTAATTCCTATCATCGCCGCATTATCTGTGCAATATTCAAATTTTGGGATGAATGTCTGCCAGCCCAATTCCTCACCGGTTTGGGTCAGCGCCTGACGAAGACCGCTATTCGCTGAAACACCTCCTGCAATGGCTACCGTCCGAATCCCGGTTTGCTGCACCGCAAGTTTTACCTTATTCATGAGGATACTTACAATCCGATCCTGGACAGAGGCGCAGATGTTGGGCATCTCATCCTCCACAAAGCTTGGTTGTTCCTTGATTTGTTTTTTTAGAAAATAAAGAATGGCCGTTTTTAATCCACTAAAACTGAAATCTAGATTGGGAATTTTAGGTTCGGAAAAGGTGAATTTTGCCTCCCCTTGTTTGGCCAATCGATCAATGATGGGCCCGGCCGGATAGTCTAGCCCTAGAATTTTTCCCGTTTTATCAAAAGCTTCCCCTGCTGCATCGTCAATGGTCTGACCGAGAATCTCCATGTCCAGATGGTTGCTGATCTTTACGATTTGTGTATGCCCTCCGGAGACGGTTAGGCAGAGGAATGGAAAGCTGGGATGCGGTGCCTCGGCAAAGTGGGCCATTACGTGGGCTTTCATATGATGCACCTCGATCAGAGGGATAGCTAGACTCAAGGCCATGCCCTTGGCAAAGGAAACACCTACCATCAAAGAACCAATCAGCCCAGGCCCTTTGGTGAAGGCGATTGCGTGCAAGGCTTCTTTTTGTATACCCGCTTCTTTCAACGCTAAATCAACCACCGGTATGATGTTGGCTTGGTGGGCTCGGGAGGCCACTTCCGGGACTACACCGCCATAAAGCCGATGCGCCTCCTGATTGGCTACACAATTGCTTAAAACTTCCCCATCCTGAATGACTGCAGCAGAAGTGTCATCGCAGGAAGATTCGATTGCCAAAATGTTTATCTGCATAGGATCGCAAAAATAGCATCTTGTTCAAATCTTTTAACGAAAAATTATTATCATTGCATCAAAACAAACCGAAAAAATGAGATTACTTATTAATTTGCTTCTCGCTGCCGTAGTAATCGGGTTGGTCTGGACTTTAATTAGCAGCATTCAGGAACCTATCGCATTTAAGGCAGAAAAGGAAAAACGTGAGCGAGCTGTAGTTGAAAGATTGATGGACGTTCGAACGGCTCAGGACTTGTTTCGTAGTATCAAAGGTGGTTTTTCTCCTACTTTTGATTCGCTGAAAGAAGTTTTGACAACAGACAGCTTCGCGGTAGTGAAAGTGATCGGTGACCCGGATGATCCTAATTTCACTGGAGAGATCGTGTATGATACTATCTTGTCTCCTGCGCTTGACTCTATCCAGACCTTAGGCATCAATCTTGATTCGCTATCGATTGTACCTTACGGTGGGGGTGTCAAATTTGAAATCGCAGCTGATACGATTACCTATCAAAAGACAACGGTAAACGTAGTAGAAGTTGGTATTCCTCGTCGTGTGTTCATGGGGAAATACAAGGACAAGCGCTTTGCTAAGTATGATCAAGGATATGATCCAAACAAGCCAATCAAGTTTGGGAACATGAACGCACCCAATTTGTCTGGTAACTGGGAATGATCAAATTTGAGATCGTTGAAGATACTTTTGCCAAATCTGAGGCGAAGAATCTAGGGCTGTCCATCCTGGCAGGGGTGGACAGCTTTACCTATATGGTGGTTGATAAAAAACGGCATATTCAAGTACTCAAAGAATATGCCCTGGAGGAAGGCGCTAGTTTACCTCGCCGACAACGCGCCATGCAAAAGATAGTTAAAGACGATTCGCTCTTAAAACTGGCCTATAGCAATACCCAAATGGGATTGATCGGTTTGCAAGCTACCATTCTCCCCGAACGACTTTATAATCCAGCCAAGAATAAGACTTATCTCGAACAACTTACGGAGCTATCCGTAAACGCCGAAGTAGTCGCCGAAGATCTCCATCATTTATCTGCCAAGCTGGTTTATGCACTGGATCCTAAAACACAGGTGATTAGTAAGCATTTCCAGGCCGCTAGGAAAGTACACCTCTATACGGCTTTCCTAGATGCTTTGCGGCCTCATGCCGCAACACAAAAGGGCGCCCACCTGTTCTGCCATGTGCGCTCTCGTAAAATCTACTTGTTCCTTTTTGATGGTACGCTTTTGCAGTATGCAAATCACTTTACTTATCAATCAGCAAGAGATTTTCTCTATTACGTTCTATTAGTCTTCAAATCCTACAACCTCGACCCTAAAGATGTTCCCTTGTACTTGTCGGGACAACTGGTCAAGGACTCGGAGGTGTACCGACTTTTATTTCGATATTTGCAAAGGATTGATTTTCTGAAGGTACCGGCCACCTTTTCTTTTGGCCCGAAACTGAGCCTTCAGCCTTCCTACTTCTATTTTGATCTAATGAGTATCCAACAGCATTTCTAGAGCCTATGCGGATTATTGGAGGAGAATTTAAAGGAAGACGCTTTACCCCACCGGCTAAGAACTGGCCTACTCGCCCAACCACGGATTTTGCAAAGGAAGGGCTCTTCAATATTATTCAAAATAATTTCGATATCAGTGAGCTCAAGGTGCTCGATTTATTCGGGGGTACCGGTAGCCACAGCTATGAATTCGTTTCCCGAGGGTGTACCGACGTTACTTATGTGGATAAATTTCCGGCTTGTGTGGCTTTTGTCAAGAAGACGAGTCAGCTGCTGCAAATAGAGGATAAGATCCAAATTGTTAGAGGAGATGTTTTCAAGTTTATTCAATACGCAACGGCTTCCTACGATTATATCTTTGCAGGACCGCCCTATCCGCTGCCGAACATTCCTGATATACCCGATCGAATCCTAGAAAAGGGTATGTTGAAGGAGGGGGGCTGGCTTGTTTTGGAGCACAATCCAAACCACGACTTCAGTAAGCATCCTAACTTGCTACAGATTCGAAACTATTCAAAAACCATCTTCAGTATTTTTACACCTATCACAGATTCGGGAACTGTTTAGCACCCTACAAGGTTGAGCTACTTAATACCTACTGCCTATTCGGAATTTATTTACGACAGTCGGGTAGGAGATCAAGGGTAAAACCCAGTAGAATCGCTATAAAATTATATATTTGCCGCTCAATGAAAGAGCAGCAATTTTAGCTTTTTAGTTCAAAAGTATTGAGCAGGCGGTTAAGCGTATTCCAAGGGCGAGCCACAATAGCTGACTTTTAATAAAGCAATCAGAATCATGGATATCATTGGTATTATTCAAGAAGGGGTAGTAAAGGGGGTAGAATCCCTTTATGGTGCATCTATTTCAGCAGATTCAATCTCGATGAATGCCACCCGCAGCGAATTTGAAGGAGACTTCACAGTGGTGGTTTTCCCCTATACCAAGATGGCCAGAAAAAAGCCAGAAGATATAGGACAGGAGCTTGGACAATATCTACAGGAACATGTGCAGCAAGTTACGAAGTTCAATGTGATCAAAGGGTTTCTGAATCTAGTGATAGAAGACTCCTTTTGGCAACAGTTCTTGTTGGAAACGGTCACTGACAGTGATCAATTTGGCATAGCTCCCTCAAATGGTAAAAAAGTGATGGTGGAGTATTCCTCTCCAAACACCAATAAGCCACTACACTTGGGGCACATCCGAAATATCCTGCTAGGCTGGTCTTCCTATAAGATATTAGAAGCAGCTGGATATGAGGTAGTTCGAACGCAAATTGTCAATGATCGAGGCATTGCGATTTGCAAGAGTATGCTGGCTTGGTTGCGATTTGGTGATGGACAAACACCCACTTCAAGTGGCATAAAGGGAGATCATTTTGTAGGCAAGTTCTACGTCAAGTTTGAACAAGCTTTTAAGGAGGAGTATAAGGAGTGGCAGGCTACCGAAAAAGCGCAGGCTATTCTTGCCGAAAAAGCCAAGGAGGGACAGGATGAATCTGCTTTCTTCAAAGCATTCAAAAATACCTACTTCAATGAGCACAGCGAAATCGGGCAGGAGGCGCGAGCCATGCTGATCCGATGGGAAGCAGGAGAGGAGGAGACAGTAAAGCTGTGGAAGCAAATGAATGATTGGGTGTATGAGGGTTTTAATACCACCTATGAGAACCTTGGCGTAGCATTTGATAAGCTATACTACGAATCGGATACCTATTTGCTCGGCAAGAGTACGATTGAAGAGGGGATGGCGAAGGATGTCTTCTACAAGAAAGAAGATGGTTCGGTATGGATAGACTTGACAGAGGCGAAGTTAGATCATAAAATTGTGTTGCGAAAGGATGGTACGTCGGTTTATCTGACGCAAGACATCGGTACTGCACAGCTTCGATATCAAGATTTTGGGGTGGAGCGAATGATCTATGTAGTGGCGGATGAGCAGAATTACCACTTCCAAGTCTTATTCGAAACCATGAAGCGATTGGGCGAACCCTATGCAGATGGTTTATATCATTTGAATTACGGTATGGTCGATTTGCCGACCGGGAAAATGAAGTCCCGAGAAGGAACGGTCGTAGATGCCGATGATTTGATGGCTGAAGTGATTGCTGAGGCAGAGGCGGCCTCGAAGGACAGTTCCGAAATCAGCGGCTTCACAGAGGAACAACGAAAGGACATTTTCCGTAAGATAGGCCTAGCGGCTTTGAAGTTTCATATCATCAAGGTGCAGCCGCAGAAGCGAATGGTTTTTGACCCGAAAGAATCGGTGGACTTGCAGGGGCAAACGGGACCCTATATCCAATATTCCTACGTCCGAATTAATGGGGTAGGGAAGCGAGCGGAACGAGAAGGAGTGAGTTGGGAACAGGCGCAAAACTATACCAGCCTGGAGCCGACAGAACGTGATCTCTTGCGATCTTTGTACGAGTTTCCAGACTTGATTCAGGAGGCAGCGGCAGATCTGGATCCATCTAGTATTGCTAACTTTTGTTACGCACTAGCCAAGTCCTACAGCAAATTCTGGCATGATGTCTCTATCTTTGACGCAGAGGAGTCTGCCAAAGCGTTTCGACTACTGCTGAGCAAACTAGTCGGTAGTGTACTGAAAAATGGTATGGACCTGCTGGGTATTGAAATGCCTGAGCGCATGTAGTCGACCTAAAATATTCATTCAATTTTATTGAAATCAATTATGAGCAATCTCGAAGAAACAAAACCTTCTCTAAACTTTATCGAACAAATCATAGAGGAGGATTTGAGTCAAGGTAAACATGCCGGACGGGTACATACGCGTTTCCCGCCCGAGCCCAATGGCTTCTTGCATATTGGTCATGCTAAGGCCATTACCGTGAATTTCGAGCTAGCGCAGAAATACGGGGGCCTGACTAATCTTCGTATGGATGATACGAATCCAACCACAGAGAAGACCTCCTATGTGGAGAACATCAAGAACGATATCAAATGGCTAGGATTTGAATGGAATGGCGAAGTAGTCTACGCATCTGACTACTTTGGACAATTGTACGAATTTGCTATTAAGTTGATTAAGGAAGGTTTAGCCTACGTAGATGATTCGACGCCGGATGAGATTGCGGAAATGAAGGGAGAACCTACGGCTCCCGGCAAAGAGAGTCCATATAGAGATCGAACTGTTGAAGAAAATCTAGAGCTTTTTCAGAAAATGAGGGCAGGAGCATTTGAAGATGGAGCCCGAGTATTGCGTGCCAAGATTGACATGTCTTCGCCGAATATGCACATGCGCGATCCTATTTTGTACCGGATCAAGCACGAAACCCACCATCGCACGGGGGATGAATGGTGCATCTATCCGATGTATGATTTTGCGCATGGCCAATCGGATTCTATTGAAGGCATTACCCATTCTCTATGTTCTTTGGAATTTCGGCACCATCGACCTTTGTATGATTGGCTGATTGAGAAATTAGAAATATTTCCATCTAGACAGATCGAGTTTGCTCGTATGAATGTGGCCTACATGATTACCAGTAAGCGGAAGCTGTTGCGCCTAGTAGAAGGAGAGTACGTGACGGGATGGGACGATCCACGCATGCCAACAATTGCTGGGATGCGCCGCAGAGGATATCCAGCAGATGCTATTCGTGAATTTTGCCGAAGAGCTGGCGTAGCCAAACGAGATAATCTCATTGAGATAGAATTGCTGGAATATGCCGTTCGGAATGAACTCAATAAAACAGCTAATCGAGTAATGGCCGTGTTGGATCCGGTCAAGGTGGTTATTACCAATTATCCGGAAGACCAGACGGAACAGCTATCTATTGTGAACAATCCAGAAGACCCAGAAGCAGGGAGTAGAGAAGTGCCTTTTTCAAGAGAAATCTATATTGAAAGAGGAGACTTTATGGAGGACCCGCCAAGGAAGTTCTTCCGAATGGGACCGGGTAGGAATGTTCGCTTAAAAGGTGCCTATATTCTGCACTGTGAAGATTTTGTGAAGGACGAGGCGGGAACGATTTCGGAAATCCATTGCACCTACTATCCGGACAGTAAGAGTGGGGAAGATACTTCTGGTGTCAAAGCCAAAGGGACCCTGCATTGGGTGTCTGTGGAGCATGCAGCGAAGGCTGAGGTTCGCCAGTACGGTCGCTTATTTAGTGTGGCAGAACCGACTAAGGAGGAAGACACGGATTACCTGGAGTTGCTTAATCCCGACTCATTGAAGGTCTTGGAAAATGTTTATGTAGAACCTAGCTTGGTGGCTGCCAAGCCTGGAGAACAGTTGCAATTTATGCGTAAAGGATATTACTGTGTAGATCAAGAAAGTACGCCGGAACGTCCGGTTTTCAATCTTACTGTAAGCCTAAAGGATAGCTGGAAAAAGGCACAAAAGAAATAGCGAATACTTGTTCCTGCCCAGTCTTTCTTCAGGTAAAAAACTAGAACTGACGGTTTTACGCTCTGAAAATAATACTATCTTTACTAGCCATGGAAAAAGGTAGAATCATATTAGATCAAAAGCGATTTTCCATTATCATCGATCGTATCTGTCATCAACTGATAGAACGCTATGATCGATTTGATCAGTGCTGCATTATTGGGATCCAGCCTCGTGGTGTATTCCTGTCTGACCGCATCTGCCAACGTTTGAAGGAAATTCTTGGAATCGATGACATCCTTTATGGGAAGTTAGATATTACTTTCTATCGAGACGATTTCCGAACCAGAACACAACCGCTCGCAGCCAGTGTTACACAAATGGATTTCTTGGTAGACGGTTATCAAGTTATTTTGGTGGATGATGTATTGTATACCGGCCGGACGATAAATGCAGCCTTGACTGCCTTAAATCATTATGGTAGGCCAGATCGGGTAGAACTCTTGGCCCTGGTAGATCGCCGTTTTAATCGGCATCTACCCATACAGTCCGACTATGTTGGCTTAACCGTCGACTCGGTGGATCAGGCTTACGTCAAAGTAGAATGGAAAGGGGAAGACCAATTGGAAGACCGGGTCTTGTTATATGCGCATAAAAAAGATGTCGAATAGGGTATGGTTCAGCAATTAAGTACTCGCCATGTATTAGGGATAAAATATCTCACACCGGGAGATATTCGCCTGATTTTTGAAACGGCAAAGACTTTTAAGGAAGTTATCAATCGTCCGATCAAGAAAGTTCCTTCTCTACGGGATATAACGGTGGCTAATCTTTTCTTCGAAAATTCTACTCGTACCCGAATTTCCTTTGAACTAGCAGAAAAGCGCCTATCGGCTGATGTCGTTAATTTCTCAGCCTCCACTTCTTCGGTAAAGAAGGGCGAAACCCTCCTGGATACGGTCAACAATATTCTGTCCATGAAAGTGGACATGGTGGTGATGCGACATCCTGCACCCGGAGCACATCACTTTTTGTCACAACATATTGATGCCAATATCATCAATGCTGGCGATGGAACACATGAGCATCCGACACAGGCACTTTTAGATGCTTTCTCCATGGAGGAAAAATTAGGGGATCTGTCCGGTAAAAAAGTACTGATCTGTGGGGATATACTACATTCTCGGGTAGCCTTGAGTAATGTGTTTTGTCTACAAAAATTGGGGGCGGAAGTAAAGGTGTGCGGTCCTCCGACTCTAATCCCCAAATACATCGACCAACTAGGAGTTGGGGTAGAATATAATATTGAAAAAGCCTTGGCTTGGTGTGATGTGGCCAATATCCTACGAATACAGCTAGAACGTCAAGATATCAAGTTTTTCCCGTCCTTGCGAGAGTATGCCCAGTACTTTGGCGTAAACAAGGCGCTATTGGATCGCTTGGACAAGGAAATCGTGATCATGCATCCAGGCCCGATCAACCGGGGTGTGGAGATTACCAGTGATGTAGCAGATTCCAATCATTCCATCATCTTGCAGCAGGTGGAAAACGGCGTAGCTGTACGGATGGCCGTGCTGTATCTTTTGGCGGCCTCAAGATAGTAAGGGACGCTAGCCTCGGTCTTAAAAATTAAGCCTTTCTTATACTAGCCTTCTGAATTTGGCCGTTATGGCTAAGAATTCCTTCTCGACTGCTTTAGTCAGATGCTCAATTCCCAGTGTAGGGCGACTTTCCCAAAATGAAACTAACAGACTGTATGGAGCGTAATGAACACATATATTGTACGAACTTCATGTAAGCACCAGACGCCATTCGGTAGTGTGATTTTAGCTATTCTCTAAGCCTCAGATAAGAAATAAATATTTTTTTTTACCATTTATTGTTAAAAAACATTATTTGGCAGATTTTTTGTTTTCCTAATCTAAGTAGAACATGAGGTGGACTTGACCAATGATATCTCAAAATGGGTCTTCTAAGTTGTATGGTATCTTTTTTTATATAAGATCTAGCTTGGAAGCCTTGCTGTGATTCAAGTCTATTTCATTTCAGCTCAAAAAGGGTTATATTACAGTAAATTAAAGCGCTTATATATGAGAGTACTTCCACTAATTCCTCTACTTTTTAGCTCACTTTTCCTTTGCTCAAGTATGTCTGCTCAATCCTGTGCCACCTTGATCGTCGATGATCGCGTGATCGGTAGCACGCATCTATTGCAGACGGCTTCTCAAACCCTCGTGGTAAGAGGAAACTACAGCTATAGCCTAGCTTTGCTGAGTAATGATCGGGGAATTGTAGCACAAGTTTTTTCTAAGGGAGGGGTGGAGTTTAATCAAGATGACGAGATCATCTTTATGGATGGTAGCCAGATACGCAAGAGCTATCGATTTATAGGAATGGGGGAGATGCAAAGCCAGAAAGGTACGCCCACCCATCAAAATACGCTACAGTTAGACTTAAAAGCCGTGGAATGGTTCTCCAGAGGGGGAATTACGACCATTTATATCAAGAACAACATCAGCAATCAGATGCGGAAGTTCACCATCAATCAAAGTCGACAACAGGAGCTGGCTGCTTTGGCCACCTGTTTCCTGAAGACCATTGACCCAGATAAGGTGAACGATGCGGTACTCACAGACAACACCTTTACCCCACCTAAAAAAGGGGAGAAGACTAAAGTGCCCATTAGTGCAACACCTGGCTCACCTAAGGTGAAGAAGGTAGCCAGTATTGAGGAATTAAATGACCAGGAGTTAGCCGATTTAAAGAAGGAGCTACAAGCCACCAAAGACCAAATCCGGAAAGAAATTGCCGCTGAACGCGCGAAAGGAGACCAAGCCAAGCAACAGATTCAGCAAGAAGTGACCTTGGCAAGGGAACGAGCGGCGGAGCAAAAGAAACAGTTTGCCGATGAAGTATTAACCGCCCGGAAGCAATCCCAGGCTGAAATCGAAAAGTCACGAGCGGCGATGGCCGCTGAGGTGCAAACAGCAAAGGAGAATGCGGCTGTCCAGATGGATGATATTCAGTCTGGTGTGGCCGTGGCGAGAAAGAATGCCAACGAAGCTATTCAAAAGGCAGAACTAGAATCAGCAGAGGAAATCGCTGCTACGCGAGAAGCAGCATCCGCGGAGATCAAAGCCGCCAAGGAAAAGCTGGAGTTGGCCAAGCTGGAATATGCCGATGAGGTATCTTCTGCCAGGGAGAATTCCTCCGCAGAACTGGATCGAATCCGAGAAGAAACGGCCAAAATGATCCAAGTAGCCCGAGAGCAAGCCGCAAAGCAGAAAAACATGACCACTGAGGAGGTTTTGTCGAGCAAGGAAACTGCTTCTGCTCAGGTATTGAAAATCCAGGAAGAAACCGCTCAAAACATAGCCCAAATTCGGGAAAAAGGGGCACTGGAAAAGGAGAAGATTGCTTTGGAATTGGCAGAGAGTCGACGCAAAGTCGCTGAGGAAAAGTCACTGCTTTCCGAGCAGAACGCCGCCGAAATAGCCGAATTGCGAGAAAATGCCACCAAAGAAAAAGAGAGTGTAGCGGTAGAAGTGGCGAATGCGAAGAAAAAGGCGGCAGAAGAGATTGATTTGATTCGGACGCAAGTGCAAGCGGAACAACAAAAGGCGCAAGAGGCCATACAAGTGGCTCAGAAGGAATCTTCCGCCTCGGTCAAGGAAATCGGTCAGCAAGAGGCCGCAAAGGTGGCTGAGGCGCGTGAACAGGCGCAAACACAAAAAGAGAAAATCGCAGCTGAAGTGAAAACAGCCCGCGAGAATGCCAACGCAGAACTAAATAAAATCCAAGAAGACCTACAGAAGGCCATAGCGGAAGCGCAAAGCAAGAAAGAGGAGGTGATCGCACAAACAGCAAATGAGGTGAAATCTGCTCAGGAGAAAGCCGCTAGCGAAATCCTATCTGCTAAAGGTAAAGCTGCCGAACAGGTAAAAGAAGCCAATACGGCAAGTGCAGAAGCTAAAGACAATTATGCAGAGGAAGTGAAAGCTGCCCAAACCGCCGCCAAGGAGCGAATGGAAAAGATACAGGCAGAAACGGCTGCTGCTATCGCCAAGGCCAAGGAGCAAGAACAAGAAAAGAAGACCTTAAGTGCGGAAGAGGTGAAATCGGCAAAAGAAAAGGCGGCCGCTGAAGTGAGATCTGCTCAGGAAAAGGCCGCTGAAGCTATAGCCGTAGCACGTCAGGAAGAGTCCAAGGCGGTGGAAAACTCAGCTACCTCAATCGCGGAGG